>JAZKTD010000113.1:0-10660 GCA_036625705.1 Salinivenus sp. | reverse complement strand
TGCGTCGTCGGCGTCGAGATGCATAACGGAACTCCACGAGACCGCCTCTGAAGGGGAAATCGGCCGATAGAGCGTACATTCGGTTCCGTTATTGGCATTTCTGGGGGCTGATCCGGCCCGGCGCACGAAGTTATCCACATCCCCGTCCACAGCGAGACCACGGGGACTCGCGGCCTCGGACAACAACAGATTCCGCGGACGGGGCCGATGCCGCGCCGCCCCAGACGGCGATGCTCGGAGGCCGTGGGGAGACGCAGCTGGCGGGCGACGCCGTGCGAATTCCCCACGGAAGAGAATGGGAGCGGCCCGGCGTCGGAATCCTGTGGGGCTCCGCGTTGTTAATGTGGTCCCTGTGCGGGAACGTCGTCCCGCCGTCCGTCATCACCGTTGATCAATCCCGACTACCACGAGCCCATGCCCGACGAGAGCAGTGCCTATCCGGAGCCGAGCGACTTCGAGGTCATGCGGCCCACCTACCACGAGGACGACGACGGCTTCGTGACGGCCCAGATCACCATCTCCCCGTTCAGTGTGGAGGGAGAGAGCAACACGAAGGCCGGCGCGCGCCGCGCGGCCCTCTACGAGGCGCGGAAGACCTACGCCTCCTACCACCCGGGCTACGACGAGGAGAATCCCTTCCCCGAGCACTTCGTCGACCGGCAGGGCACGGAATGGGAGCTGCTCCCGCCGTTCGAGCGCAGCACCTACGGCGACTACCGGTTCACCGACGACCTCGGGGAGGAAGACTACGTCGACATCGAGACGATGCTGATGTGGGACGTCCGGCCCGACGAGATCATCGAGGAGGAGACGGAGGAATAACGGCACCTCCTGTATTTCTGTTATTGTTGAGTCCAAAAGACCCCTCGTGACGATCCGGGAACGGTGAAACCGAGGGGCGTCTGTGGACAGAATGTGGACAGAAATCCCTTGATACTCCCGGGGGTGGACCGTATTTACATTGGCGCAGTGACGGTCCACCTTGACGTACCCTGTGTTCGCGGCGGCGCACTCGGCAGTCCCGAGTTGCTGATTCCGTTTTTGCGTTCTCGCTGCGTGCCGACGCGGGACGGCGGTGCACTGCTCGGTCCTCTGTGTCGAGGATCGGACCGCTGGGCATCCCATCCGCCTCGGTGAGGCGATCACTCCGCCTAGAAACTACGCGTGGTGGATTATGGGCTGTGCGAGTTGAGATCCCTTTTGGCTGACGGGTGCACTACTCCTCCATCCTCGAACATTGCGATGATCTTTGGAAATCCGGATGGGGGGTCGTCTGCCACCGTGAGCCCCCGGCCCAGCACGCGCCCGTGCACAGCTTGAGTTCGGTATTGTCGGCGCCGTCCCCGCCCACGGCGCCCTGCACTATCTTTATCGGTCATACTACCCCGACGCAATATGTCTGAATCTCCTCCCTCCTCGGCGAATGCTTCCTCCGAATCGGCGTCTACCGAGGCCGCGCCACCGCCCAACGGACGGGGCGACGGCGCCGTCGTGATGGCCCCGGCGGCCGACGTGCCGGACGGGCAGTTCCACCTGGAACAGAGTGACCAGATCACCGACGAACGCACCAACGCCGACATCTTCGAGACGGCCATCTCGGAGGAGGTCTACGAGCAAAACTACCAGTACGGCACCGACGCCGACGTGCCGGACACCTGGTACCGGAATGCCCGCTACCTCGCCTCCGTCGAGGAAAACCAGGAGCGATGGACCGAGCGCTTCTACCAGCTGCTCAGCGGCCACGGCCTGCCGACCGGGCCGTTTCCGTTCACGCCCGGCGGGCGCATCTTCGCCAACGCGGGCACCTCGCTCGGGAAGGCGACGCTCATCAACTGCTTCGTGTCGGGGTTCCAGGGCTACGATCAGGACTCGATGGACGAGATCCAGGCGGAGCTCACCCGCCAGGCGAAGATCCTCGCCTCCGAGGGGGGCTACGGCTTCTGCTGCCACGTCATGCGCCCGAGAGGCTCTCGCATCGGCGGGGTCGGCTCGATGACGCCCGGCGCGGTGCAGATGCTGGACGTCTGGAACGAGCAGGCCGCGACGATCGTCGCCGGCTCCGGCCTGCAGTCCGACCGCGACGACGTGAAGGACAAGATCCGGAAGGGCGCCCAGATGGTGACGATGGGCGTGTGGCACCCCGACGTGATTGAGTTCATCAAGGCGAAGCAGGAGCCGGGGCGCCTGCACAAGTTCAACATGTCGATCCTCATCTCCGACGCGTTCATGGAGGCGGTGAAGAACGACGAGAAGTGGGCCCTCCGCTTCCCGGCCTTCGAGGAGGAGCCGGAATTCTACCAGGAGCACTGGGACGGAAACCTGAAGGCCTACGAGGCGAAGGGCGGGACGGTGAAGACGTGGCGGGACCCGGCCACCGGCGAGAAGGCCGTCTACGACGCCCGGGAGATCTGGGACCTGGTGATGGATTCGACCTACAACCGCAACGAGCCGGGCGTCATCTTCGTCGACACCATCAACCGGGAGAACAACCTCCAGTACTGCGAGCACATCAACGCCACAAATCCGTGCGTGACGGGCGATACGCTTATCAGTACCGCTGAAGGATTGCGCCCGGCTGAGGAACTCGTCGGACAGCCCTGCGACATTGTCGTGGACGGACGGCAGTCTGAGGAGCCTGTAAAGAAAACGACGGGTGTTTTCCAAACGGGAACGAAACAGGTGTATCGGCTCCAAACGAAGCGGGGATACGAGCTTCGCCTGACGGCCGATCACAAAGTCATGACCGAGCGAGGATGGGTCGAGGCGGCAAACCTCACCGCTGGGAACGAGGTGCACCTGCAGAATCGAAAAGGCCGGTTCGGTACGGAAGGAACCCTCTCAGAAGGACGCGTGCTCGGATGGCTGGTGGGAGACGGGCACTACAAGCATGGACGTGGAGAAGTGGTGCTCAGCTTCTTCGGAGATGACGCTCAGGTTGCCGATACGTTTGCTGAGTACGTCAACGAGATCGTTCCGGCGGGAACCAATGGGCGCGAGTATCGAATCGCCGCGACGGAAACCGAACGAGCGGACGCGTCGGTCGCCGAGAAGCGAGTGACCTCGCAGCGTCTCTACGAGCAAATGGACGGGTACGGACTGGGGGACGACAAGCTCGAGGTGCCTGAGTCCGTGATGCGCGGCTCGAAAGACATGGCCCGAGGCTTTCTCCAGGCCCTCTTCAGCGCCGACGGATCCGTGCAGGGACGTCCGGAGGACGGAGCGTCTGTGCGGCTTACCAGCGTGAATTCGTCACTGCTGAAGGACGTCCAGCGACTTCTCCTCAACTTCGGTATTGCGAGCACCCTGTACTCCGATCGCAAGTCTGAAGGCAAGAAGGAGATGCCTGACGGTCAGGGCGGGTGGAAGGAGTACGATGTCCAGGCCGTTCACGAAATTGCGATTGCGAAGGACAATCTCCTTCGCTTCCAAGAAGAGATCGGCTTTCTCCTCGACACGAAAAATCATCAGCTCGACGCGCTTCTGTCGTCGTACACGAAAGGACCGTACACCGAGCGCTTCACAGCGACGGTAGAAGCCGTGGAGGAGGACGGTGTGGAGCCTGTCTACGACCTCACGGAGCCGGACACACACTCCTTCGTTGCGAACGGCGTCGTCGTCCACAATTGCGGAGAGCAAGTCCTCCCGGTCGGCGGCGTCTGCCTACTGGGCAACTTCAACCTCACCCAGTTCGTCGACCGTGAGGAGAAGACAATCGACTACGACCTACTCGACGAGCTCATTCCGCGGGCCGTCCGCTTTCTCGACAACGTGAACGACCTCTCCTACGTCCCGCTCGAGGAGCAGCGGCGCAACCTGCAGCAGAAGCGCCGCATCGGGCTCGGCCACTTCGGCGACGGCTCGGCGCTTATGATGATGAAGAAGCGCTACGGCTCGGAGGAAGGCGTGCAGGTGATGCGCGAGTTTCAGCAGCACCTGGCCAACAAGGCCTACCAGGCCAGCGCCCGCCTCGCGGAGGAGAAGGGGGCCTTCCCGCTCTTCGACAAGGACGAGTACCTGTCGAACCCGTTCGTCCAGCGGCTCTCCGACGAGACGAAGGAGATGATCGGGGACCTCGGGCTTCGCAACTCGCACCTGCTCTCGATCCAGCCGACGGGCAACACCTCGACGCTCGCCAACGCGCCGTCGAGCGGCATCGAGCCGGTGTTCATGCACAGCTACATCCGGACGTCGGAGCAGCCGGCCCTGCCCGACGGGCTCACCGCGCCGGAGATGTCGCCGCGGGCCTACTCGGCGGGCGACACCGTCGACGCCGACGGAACGGTCTGGGCCGCCGAGGAGCACGGCGACGAGGTGGTGCTCCGCTGCACCGAGGAGGGGTACACGCAGTGGCAGATTCACCCGACCCGCGGGATCTGCAAGGACGAGAAGGTGGAGGACTACGCCGTCCGCCACATGAAGGACCGGAACGAGTGGGACGCCGAGGCCGACTGGGCCGTCACGACTCGCGACCTCGACGTCGACGACCACCTGCGTCAGATGGAGGCCCTCGCGCCCTTCATCGACTCCTCGATGTCGAAGACGGTCAACGTCCCGGCCGACTATCCCTTCGAGGAGTTCAAGGACCTCTACCGCAAGGCCTGGGAGACCGGCTCCATCAAGGGCGTGACCACCTACCGCGCCGGCACGATGAGCGCCGTCCTCTCCGGCGACGACGAGGACGAAAACGCGCTGCCGCGCACCGAGGCGCCCGACCGGCCCGAGGAGCTGCCCTGCGCCATCCACCGCGTCCGCTACCGCGGCGACCACTGGACGGTGCTGGTGGGCTTCCTGGACGACAACCCCTACGAGGTGTTTGCCTTTAAGGCCGACGGCGAGGCGCCGCTCTTTGGCGACCCCGCGGAGCGGATCGACGAGGGCGTCATCCGGAAGAACAAGAGCCGGCACTACAGCCTCCTCACCCCCGAGGACGACGTCGTGATCGACGACATCACGAGCCACATGCCCTCCGACGAGGCGCGGGTCGAAACGCGTCTCGTGTCCACGGCCCTCCGGCACGGCTCGAAGGTCGACTTCCTCGTCGAGCAGCTCGAGAAGGCCGAGGGCTCGATCGCCTCGTTCGGGCGCGCCATGGCGAAGGCCCTCAGCGCCCACGCCGAGAGCCACGAGGTGACCTGCGACAAGTGCGGCTCCTCGAACGTGCGCCACGTCGAGGGCTGCATGATGTGTGCGGACTGCGGCCACTCCCGGTGCAGCTAACGCCCGGCCTCGCACATTTGACGATCACACCCACGCCGCATGCTCCGCCCGGGGCATGCGGCGTGCGTATGGAAGGGGATACCGGTACGTGAATCCGTCTCCACCGATCTCGGATTGGCACCGTCCGTTCCGTGCTTGGGGCTGTACACGGTCCAGGGAATCTGTGTGGAATTATGAGAATACCCGCCCTCCGATTCTCATCGCTTCCTGCATCTGTGCCTCTTTTCGGAAGGGAACGTGCATTTTTGGCTGGATCCAAAAATGCACAAAAAAGATCACGCCAAATGAAGAAAATGCCGGACCTCCGGAATCGAAGATTCCCGGTCTCCGGTCGCGCTGAAATTCTTCAAACTCCCCCGAAGTCAATCGAGATTGACATCGTCGGGATCACACAACGAAGAATTTCCGTGCGCGCTCCCTCCGAGAGGTCCGGGCGGCATTTTCTTCAAGGGCGAAGGGGAGGGTCTGCCTCAGAGGCAGTTCTCATCCGGGAAGCGTCCGGTGTTTACTCTCATAAAGTCACAGAGACTCCCAGAATCGTGCCGGACGAGTCCGGCTGATCTCCTCGCTACGGCGGTACCGATCTGTGCAAAAGTCCCTGAACGATTTCCCGGGTGAGCAGAGGACCGAGCCTCACATGAGCAGAAACGGTCTTCGTCGAGTTCTTCACGGATCGGCAAGTGGGTTACGTACGCTCTCACAGATCGGCAAGAGGCTGCCGCCGGACGATCACGCAGTCAGACGCCCGTCCCTGGCGGCCGCAGGCGGACTCGGGGCCACGGGACGGAGGGAGTCCGCGCCGGGGCACACCGTCTGCCGCAGAAAGTCGCGTCCCACCCGGCGCTCCAGGGCGTCGAGCAGAACGGCCGCTACGTCCCGCGCCAGCCGCGGGGCCTCGGGCACCAGGCGCGGCGCCGGCGCTGGCAGACAGTAGGCGAACGACTGGGGCGGCCGACCCTCGACCCGTCCCTCCACGTCGTACACGTTGCCCCCGACGTGACGGATCGTAAGGGTCGCCTCCAGAGAACAGAGATCGGGCCGGCCGAGCCGGACGTGCACCGTGTCTGGGGACGAGCCCGCGAGGGCGACGCGACGCAGAGACACGGGCCTCCCGTATCGTTCGGTGCTCAGTGCGTCGAAGACGGCGGCGAGGCTGTCGGCCAGGATGTCGGCAACCGAAACGGACGAGCAGATAGGAATCATGGGAGTCTCCGGCTGAACGAGTGGGCCGCGTGCCGGAATATGGTACGCACACGCGGGCCCTCGTGCCGTCGGAACCGGCGCGTCTCGGCGTCATGCCGCGGCGTCCATTGGACACCACCACGACGGCCGTGGTGCAGTGGACCGCAGGGAACGGGCGCAGCGCCGCCCGTTCCGTTGCGGTCGGGACCTGCCGGGAGCACTACTCCTCCGCGACGACCTGTTTGCGCAGTATCTCCTGACCGAGCCGCTGCTCCACCTCGTCGAGAAGGTGGCGGGCAATTTTTTTGCCGAGGTACGGAGCGATCGACAGCGACGACCCGGAGCAGTCCGGCTCGCTGAACGTGAAGCAGCGGGTCGAGCCGTCCTCGACCCGCGTCGTGATGTCGTACACGTTCCCCCCAACGTGGGAGATGCGAACGTGAATCCGGAGGGCGATGGACCCGGGTCCCTCGAGGCGGAACGACACGGCCGAGTCGTCCGACGGTGGCTCGGTGCGCCGCAGCGTAAGAGGACCGCCGTACCGCTCGGGACACACCTCGTCGAAGGCCTGCTTCAGGCTTCGGGACAGAACATCTGTAATACGTCGAAAGGAATCAGGAGAGGGGGCGGGCATAACACAAACACCTCCGGGGAAGATGGAGGAAAACGGCGGACGTACGGGTGGGATCACCGACGAGCGTGTCAGGAAATTCACAACACCCCGCACCGACCCGTCGTGTTTCTGGATCGTTACATATATGCGGCGGTCCGACGGGGAGGGAAAGAAGCCCCGCCGGATGGGGGCTGGAAACAGGCGAACGGGCGCCGTCCCGAGCGGGGCGGATTCTAGAATGCGGTCAAATGAATAGTACAGTGCAATTAAAGGATACGAATGATCCGACGGAGACGCCAACCACCCCCGACCGGGGGGTTGTGGGGAATTGGATGAGAACGGGGTAAGTCCCGCTCGGGCCGCAACGGCGACGCGTCGACGACGCTTCGTCCAGTTCCGTCCCTCGGGCACGGCGATCGCATCTTCGCGACGGCAGCCTGTTCGCACCGTTCTGCGGGGGCAGAACGTCGGTGCCCCCACGCCCCCATTCCCCCATTCACCCGTACGCTCCTGGCTTCCCTCCTACGATCAAAGGCAACGGAGCCACCATCGCTCGATTGAGGTTTTAACATACGATCGCCGTGGTCCTGCGGGCCCGAGCTTGCGTTCGAGGCCTCTTTTTCGAATCCTTAGTGCGTGCGGGGCGACGCCCTCTCCGCCTTCCGTTCCATCTGTATCCTCGAGGAGACACGGCCCATGCGTCGCGGACGGATCCACGCTCTGGTTGGGATCGGGGTGGCACTCCTGTTCGGGCTGGCGGCAGGATGTTCGTCGCCCGATTCGGAGGAGGCCCGGCGGCCCAACGTGCTGGTCCTGCTGGCCGACGATCAGGGCTGGGGCGACCTCGGGGTCAACGGCAACACCGCCGTGCAGACCCCCCACCTCGACTCGCTCGCCCGGCAGGGCGCCGTCTTCGATCACTTCTACGTGCAGCCGGTCTGCTCCCCGACCCGGGCCGAGCTGCTCACCGGCCGCTACCACCCGCGGGGCGGTGTGTACGGCACCTCTGCGGGCGCCGAGCGGCTCGACCTCGACGAGCACACGATCGGGGAGACGTTCCGGCAGGCCGGCTACGCCACGGGGGTCTTTGGCAAGTGGCACAACGGCTCGCAGTCGCCCTATCACCCGAACGCCCGCGGCTTCGATGCCTTCTACGGGTTCACCTCGGGCCACTGGGGGCACTACTTCGGCTGGGTCCTGGAGCAGGGGTACGAGCTCGTGGAGGGAGAGGGCTACCTGCCCGATGACCTCACCGACCTCGCCCTCTCGTTCATCGAAGAACACCGGGACGAGCCGTTTTTCGCGTACGTGCCGTACAACACGCCGCACTCTCCGATGCAGGTGCCGGACCGGCTCTTCGACCGGTACGCCGAGGCGGACCTGCAGCGCGCCCACCGCTACGCCGACCGCGAGAACCCAACCAAGACCCGCGCGGCCCTGGCGATGGCTGAAAATCTCGACCGGAACGTCGGCCGCCTGCTCGACCGCCTCGACGCACTTGGGCTGACCCGCGAGACCATCGTCCTCTACTTCAGCGACAACGGCCCCAACGGGTGGCGCTGGAACGCGAACATGCGGGGTCGGAAGGGTGCGACCGACGAGGGCGGCGTGCGCGTCCCGCTGATCGTCCGGTGGCCGGGGCAGATTGCCCCGGGGACCGAGCGCCCGCAGATCGCCGGGGCCATCGACCTTCTGCCCACCCTCGCGGACCTGGCCGGCATTCCGGTAGGGGCGGACACGACGCTCGACGGCCGGAGCCTCGCGCCCCTCCTCCGTGGAGAAGACCCCGAGTGGCCCGACCGGCGCCTCTTCGCGCACTGGAACGGGGCGGTGAGCGTGCGTACGCCCCGGTTTCGCCTCGACCACGAGGGACGGCTCTACGACCTCACTGAGGACCCCCGGCAGCGGACGAACGTGGCGGACGCGCACCCCGCGATGGCCGAGCACCTCCGGGACACGGTGGCGGCGTGGAAAGAGGAGGTACTCCCCGAGCTCGAGCGGAAGGACCGGCCCTTCCCGGTGGGCCACCCCGACGGGCCGGTCACGCGCCTGCCGGCCCGGGACGGCGTGGCCCACGGGACGATCGAGCGGAGCAATCGCTTCCCGAACAGCTCCTTCTTTCGGAACTGGACGAGCCCGCAGGACTCGATCACGTGGGACGTGAAGGTGGCCACGCCGGGTCGGTACCGGGCCACCGTCTACTACACGATGGCCGAGGGCAACGCCGGGACCGAGCTGGTGCTCCGCTTTCGGGAGCACTCGACGCGCCGCACCGTGACGACGGTCCACGACCCGCCGCTCGTCGGGAAGGCGCGGGACCGCATTCCCCGGCAGGAGTCGTACGTCAAGGACTTTCGACCCCTGGACCTCGGGACCCTCCGCCTCGAGGCCGGACGGGATCCCCTGGTGCTTCGGGCCCCCGAGATCCCCGGCCGGGCGGCCGTCGACGTGCGGTGGGTGGAACTGAGACGACTGGAGGACGCAGACGCCGCGGGCTCCTGACGGGTCACCGCACGAACGTCATCTTGCGCACCTTCGTCGTCTCGCCCACGCTGAGGCGGGCGAGGTACATCCCGCTGGCCATGCGGCGGCCGGACTCGTCGTGCCCGTTCCACTGCACGGTATGGCGACCCGCCTTTTGCCGCTCGTCGACGAGGACGCGCACCTGGCGCCCCAGGACGTCGTAGACGGCCAGGCGCACCGTCGCGGGATCGGGAAGCACGTACTCGAGCGTCGTCTGGTCGCTAAAGGGATTGGGGTAGTTCGGGAGGAACTGCAGGTCGCTCGGCAGCGCAACCTGCTGCTTCGTTTCCACGTAGTCGGAGCTACCCACCAGCAGCCGGAGGGAGCGAGGCCCCTCCTCCGAGCGGATCGTCACCGTCGAGGTCGTGCGGAGGTCGTACGTCTCCCCCGCGGCCGGATCGACGAGGACGACCTCCTGCCCCTCAAACACGTCCAGGCCCGTGGCGCGGAGCTCGACCGGGGTGCCGGGCGCGGCCCGCAGCGTCAGGGAAAAGGTGTGCCCGTCGGTGGTGCTCGACCGGTACTCGGCGGCCCACTGCTGCCGGCGGGGTGGGGCGTCCTCGGTGGGGGCCGCGAGGCGGAGGGCAGTCCGTGAAAAGCGGGGTGGGGGGGCCACCTGGTCGTAGCGGTCCCGCCCGTCCGCGGCGTCGTCGTGGACGCCGACGCGCACCTCCGACCGGGTCGTCCCGGCCTGCACGGCCCGGAGCGTGAGGGCCGGCGGTGCGGACGTCGATGCCGCCGACCCGGTGGGGGCGTCCGGGAAGGCGGGATAGGGCACCCGGAGGACGTCGCGGTCCTGATCGTTGAGAAAATAGAACGCCGTCCCGGACCGGGCGGACGCAAAGGTCTCGGCCCGCTCGAACGAGCCGCCGAAGCGCCAGAGGGGCGGCAGGGGCTCATCGTTCGCGGCGTCTACGGCCGCCCACGGTACGTCGAGGCCGAAGGGGTTCGAGATGATGTTCCAGCCGTCGTGCAGCTCGATGGCGTAGGTGCCGTCCTCCCGCAGGGGCACCGTCGGGACGGACCGACGCACCTGCCAGGGCTGCTCGCTCCGAAGCCAGACGCCGGTGCCCGGACGGAAGCGGACGGTCGACGACCCGTCGAGCGGGACGAGTGCCTCCTCCG
>JAZKTD010000112.1:0-10680 GCA_036625705.1 Salinivenus sp. | reverse complement strand
GCGGATGTAATGTCTTTCCCTACTGTCCTGCGGGGGCTCCCGTGAGCGGGACGACCCGGTCCCCCTCCGTTACCCGCGGAAGCACGAAACCCAACGGGGGATGTCTCTCCCCCTCGCGGTCGGCTGCTCGGCGTGTTGTCCAGGAGATCGGAGAAGGGACCCGGGTGCGGGTCGAACGTCTGGATCAAAGGAGACGATCGTCCAGCGTCACGATGAAGTCTTCGAAGACGAGTCCCCGCAATTCCCAGGCCGCGAGCGAAACCCGGTCTCGCACGGCAGATTCCGCCCTCGGTTCTGCAAAAGTAAAAAAATGTAACGCGAGGCCGGGTGGGTTTGCCCCCCCCCCCCCCGACCAGAGCACTCGTGGAGTGCCGGGGCGGATGTGGACTCGGAGCGCACCCGCTGACTTGTGCATCTTGATCCTACCGGTCGACCGGAGGGACGGGATCTCCGTGCTTCGACCAAACGGTCTGTAAGACTGCCCTCGACGGACGGGGGGTTGATAAGAAGTGCTGGGTTCAGAACACTGTGGGTATCGTTCATGCCCATGACCGACGTGTTTGTGCCGATGGTTCTTCGTTTTTCCGGATTGTGCGCCGTCCTCGCCGCCATTCTCCTGCTCGTGGGCTGCGCGTCCGACCCCACCGCCGACCTCGTGCTCCGGAACGGCCCGGTCGTGACGCTCGACTCGTCGATCGCCGAGGCCGAGGCCCTGGCCGCGGCCGGCGACACGATTCTCGCCGTCGGCAGTGCCGACGAGATCAGCGCCTACATTGGGAGCGACACCCGCGTGATCGACCTCGACGGGCGGGCGGCGATGCCGGGCTTCATCGAGGGACACGGCCACTTCATGGGCATGGGCGAGGCGCAGCTGCAGCTCGACCTGATGGGCACCGACAACTGGGACCAAATCGTCGCAATGGTGGACTCCGCCGCCGAGGCGACCCCCGAGGGGCAGTGGGTGGAGGGCCGCGGCTGGCATCAGGAGAAGTGGGCCTCCACGCCCGAGCGGATGGTGCAGGGCTTTCAGACGAACGCGCGCCTCAACGAGGCGGCGCCGGACACGCCGGTCTACCTGACGCACGCCAGCGGCCACGCCGCCATCGCCAACGACGCCGCCCTCGAGGCCGCCGGCGTCGGGCCGGACACCCCCGACCCGTCGGGTGGCACCATTGTGCGGGACGCGGAGGGCCGCGCCACCGGCATCCTGCTGGAGACCGCGGAGGGCCTGGTGCAGGAGGCGATCGCGGCCTCGCGCAGCGACCGGACCCCGGCCGAGCGCCGGGCCCGCCGCGAGAAGCAGGTCCGCCTCGCCGCCGAGGAGGCGCTCGCCCACGGCGTGACGAGCTTCCACGACCAGGGCGCCTCGTTCGAGACCCTCGAGCTCTACCGCGAGATGGCCGAGAACGACCGGCTCGGTATTCGGATGTACGCGATGGTGTCGCAGAGCGAGGTGACGCCGGAGACGCAGGACTCGCTCGCCACCCTCCGCGCCGTGGGGGCCGCCGATCAGCACTTCACGGTGCGCGCCATCGGCGAGGTGACGGCCGACGGCGCGCTCGGCTCCCGCAGCGCCTGGATGCTCGCCCCCTACGCCGACGCTCCCGACGACACCGGCATCAACGTGACGTCGATGGACCGTATCCGCGAGATCGCCGAGATCGGGCTCGAGGAGGACTACCAGATTGCCGTACACGCGATCGGGGACCGCGCCAACCGGGAGACGCTCGACCTCTACGCGTCGCTCTTCGAGGCGGCCGACGTGGACGGCGAAAGCCTCCGCTGGCGCGTCGAGCACGCCCAGCACCTGCACCCGGACGACATCCCCCGCTTCGCCGACCTCGGGGTGATCGCCTCGATGCAGGCCATCCACGCCTGCTCCGACGCGCCGTACAACTACCAGCGCCTCGGCGCCGAGCGGGTCGAGCAGGGGGCCTACGTCTGGCGGACGCTCTGGGAGGATGGGGCGGTCGTCACCAACGGCACCGACGTGCCCGTCGAGGCGGTCGACCCGCTCGCCAGTTTCCACTGCACCGTCACGCGGCAGGTGCCGGACGCCGACACCGCCTTCACGGCCGAAGAGACGCTCTCGCGCCGACAGGCCCTCCGGTCGTACACTGTCAACAACGCCTACGCCGCCTTCGAGGAGGACACGAAGGGCACCCTCACGCCCGGCAAGCTCGCCGATATCGCTGTGCTCGCCGACAACATCCTGGAGGTCCCGGCCGACGAGATCCGCTCGGTCGCGGTCGACGTCACGATCGTCGGGGGCGAGGTGGCGTACGAACGATAGGAGCCCGTTGGCCCGTTTCAGGATTAGGGGGCTCAGGTACAGAGGGCGGCGCCGGGGCCGAGCGCGTACGGCACGCCTCGACGACGGGGGACCACCATGCGGGTCTACGGTCAACGTTGAACGTTTCTGGGGCAACCAGTGGCACGTCCGGGGGAAGCAGGGACGGGCTCCGGATTGTGCGTTCCAGTCGTGGCTGGAAAACGCACAACGCATCAAACGTGTAACGCATGTCCGGAAACGTCCCCCGTCCTCGGGAATATCTTTACGTCCCGGCGTCATTTCCTTTCACCGACCCTTCTTCCTGATGGAGGCCGTGTCTCCGACTTCGATCCAGCCGTCGCAGGTCCGCGAGGTGCTGTCGCGCCACCTCCTCACGAAGGGCATGATGCCCCTGGTCCTCGACATGGACGAGAGCCGGGGGGTCCGGCTCCACGACCAAAACAGCGGCCGCACGTTCATCGACCTCTTCGGCTTTTATGCCTCGAGCCCCCTCGGCATGAACCACCCGAAGATGACGGGGGACGAGGCCTTCCTGGAGCGGCTCCGGGACGCGGCGCTCAACAAGGTCACCAACTCCGACGTCATGACGGGGCACCTGGCCCGCTTCGTCGACACGTTCGAGCGGGTCGGCATTCCGGACTACCTGCCCCACACCTTCTTTATCTCCGGCGGGGCCCTGGCGGTCGAGAACGCCCTGAAGGCGGCCTTCGACTGGAAGGTGCGCAAAAACTTCGAGAAGGGGTACCGGCGGGAGGTGGGGCACCAGGTGCTGCACCTCGACCAGGCCTTCCACGGGCGCACCGGCTACACGATGTCGCTCACCGACTCGCCGGACCCGCGGAAGACGATGCACTTTCCGCAGTTCGACTGGCCGCGCATCACGAACCCGAAGGTGCGCTTTCCCCTCGACGCCGAAGAGGTCGACCGCGTGGCCGCCGAGGAACAGAAGGCCCTCGACCAGGCCAAGCGCTACTTCCACGAGCGCGAGGACCAGATCGCGGCGGTGCTGCTCGAGCCCATCCAGGGGGAGGGCGGCGACAACCACTTCCGCCCCTCGTTCCTGCACCGGCTCAAGACGCTGGCCCACGAGAACGACGCGTTGCTCATTTTCGACGAGGTGCAGAGCGGCGTCGGCATCACGGGCCAGTTCTGGGCCCACCAGGCGCTCGGCGTGCGGCCCGACCTCCTCGCGTTCGGCAAGAAGTCGCAGGTCTGCGGCATCCTGGCGGGGGAGAAGATCGAGGAGGTCGACGATCACGTCTTCGATACGCCCAGTCGGCTCAACTCCACCTGGGGTGGCAACATCGTCGACATGGTCCGCTTCGACCGCATCCTGGAGATCATCGAGGCGGACGCCCTCGTGGACCACGCCGGCACGGTGGGGGAGCACCTGCAGGCGCGCCTCCACGAATTGTCCGACCGCTTCTCCGCCGTCACGAACCCCCGCGGCAAGGGCCTCATGTGCGCCTTCGACCTGCCGAGCACCGAGGTCCGCGACCGCGTGAAGACGCAGACCTACGAGGAGGGGGCCATCGTGCTCGGCTGCGGGCACCGCACCGTCCGCTTCCGCACGCCGCTCACGATCACGGAGGACGAGGTGGACGAGGGCATCGCCTGCCTCCGCCGGGCCCTCGAGACCGTGACGGCCGAGCACGGCCCGCACGTCGGGGACGGGGCGGCGTAGGAGCCCGGACTACTCCTCCCGCTCGCCGGCGGCCATCAGTTCGCGGGCGTTCTTAAGGGCGGCGTCGGTCACCTCCTCGCCGCTGATGAGCGAGGCGACCTGCGTGGCCTGTTCGTCCTCGTCGAGGCGGTGGATCGTGGTTTTGGTGGTGCCGTCCTCCACGATTTTTTCGACCTTGTAGTGGCGGTCGCCCAGCGCGGCGATCTGCGGCAGGTGCGTGATCGTGATGATCTGGTGGTAGCGGGCGAGGTCGTGCATGCTCTCGCCCACGCGGCGGGCCATGTCGCCGGAGATGCCGACGTCGATCTCGTCGAACACGAGGATGGGGAGCCGCTCGCTCTTGGCGAGAATGGTCTTGAGGGCGAGCATGATGCGGCTGATCTCCCCGCCGGAGGCCACCTCTGCGAGTGGCATCGGCGGCACGCCCACGTTCGTGGAGATGTAGAACTCAACCTGGTCGACGCCCTTCTCGAAGGCGCGGTAGCGCGCGTCGGTGTTGTCTGGGTCCTGTGCGCGACGAGTGTCGGCCCGGATCCAGCCGTCGGGGGCCTCCTGCCGGGTAAACCGCACCTCGAACTGGCTGTCGGGCATGCCGAGCGTAGCGAGCTCCTCGAGGATGGCGTCCTCGATGCGGGTGGCCACCTCCTTGCGCTTGGCGGAGAGGCGGAGCGCCACGTCGGTCAGCTCGGCCTGCGCGTCCTCGATCTCCGCGTCGAGCCGCTCGAGGTTGCCCTCGAAGTCCTGGGCGAGCTCGTACTGCTCGCCGATCTCTTCCCGGTGCTTGAGCACCGCCTCGAGGGTGCCCCCGTACTTGCGCTTCAGCGACTCGATCTCCGTGATGCGGGCGCGGATGTCCTCGAGGCGCTGCGGGTCGAACTCGATGTGGGCGTTGTAGTCCTGCAGGAAGTTGGCGAGCTCGCTGACGATGATCTGGGCGCTCTCGATCTCGTCGACGTGCTCCTCGAAGGCGTCGTCGATGCGGGCGAGGTCCTGCAGGTCGTTGCGGGCCACCACGAGCTGGTCGTGGACGGCGTTCTCGTCCTCGAAAAGCATCTCGTAGAGGCCCTGCGTGGAGGCGTAGAGCTGCTCGGCGTTCTCGAGGACGCGGCGCTCGGCCTGCAGCTCCTCCTCCTCGCCGGGCTGCGGGTTGACCTCGTCGATCTCCTCGATCTGAAACTCGTAGAGCTCCTTCTGCTGGCGCAGCTCGCGCTCCCGGTCGGCCAGCGCCTCGCGCTCCTCGACAAGCTCGGCCACCCGGGCCCGCTTCTCTTGGTAGTGCTCCACGAGGCCGCCGAGGCCCCCGAAGCTGTCGAGCAGGCGCAGGTGCGTCTCCGTGCGCAGGAGGCTCTGGTGTTCGTGCTGGCCGTGCAGGTCGATCAGCTCGGCCGCCACGGCCCGCATCACGTCGAGGGTCGCCGGCGTGTCGTTGACGAAGCCGCGACTGCCGCGCTCGGTGATCTTGCGGCGCAGGATGACGCGGGGCAGCGGGGCGGTCTCGATTGCGTTTTCCTCCAGCACCGACCGGATCCGCTCGGTGTCGGCGTCGTCGAAGATGCCCTCCACCACCGCCTTCGGGGCGTCGCCGCGCACCACGTCGGTGTTGGCGCGCTCGCCCAGGATCATGCTCATCGCCCCGATCAGGATCGACTTGCCCGCCCCCGTGGCGCCGGTGATGATGTTCAGCCCGCTGCCGAACTCCATCTCCAGCTCCTCGATCAGGGCGTAGTCCCGAACGTAGAGCGACTGCAACATCGGACAGTTGCGAGTTTCGAATTGCGAATGGCGAATCCAGGAACCGTCCCTCTACATTCGACACTCGAAATTCGACATTCGAAAATCGGAGCAACGGCGACAGAAGAGGGCACCGCGGGCGAGGAAGGGCCGAGGGGGCCGCTCAAGAGACCAGGGTCCACCCCTGCTTGATCTTCTTCTTCGCGTACTTCCACTTCATTTCCGTGGTCTCGCCAGTGGCGTTGTTGCGCACCTTGACGTACTCGTTGCGCCCCGGCTCGTCGGCGACGGTGACCGGCTCCTGCTTCTGCTGGGTCGGGTCCCGCTCGGCGGCGCTCTGCTGCTGGCCGTCCCCGCCCTGCGCGTCGATCGAGTAGTCCGGCTGCGCGGAGTCGTGCTGCGTCTGGGCGCGGCGGGCGTCGAGGCGGCCCTTCGGCCCTTCGCCCTCGGTCTGCACCTCGTCGTCGACGACCGGACCGGCGCGGAAGACCGTGGAGACAACCTCGCGGCCGATGTCGGCCATCATGTCGGCGAAGAGGTCGAAGGCCTCCATCTTGTACTCGACGACCGGGTCCTTGCGCCCGAACGAGCGCAGGCCGATGCCCTCCTTCAGCTCGTCGAGCTCGCGGAGGTGCTCGGTCCACTTCTCGTCGATGGTCTGGAGCATGGCGGTCCGCTCGAGGGCCTCGTTGATCTCCTGCCCGTTCGTTTCGAGGGCGTCGTCGACGTCGGCGACCGCGCGGATCAGGTCCTGCCCGTCGGTGAAGTCGACGAAGACCCGCTCGATCATCTCGTCGCCGCGCTCGCGCTTCAGGTCGCTGAGCGTCTGGTAGAACGGCTGGGCGATCGATTCGCGCTTCTGGGTGTAGTAGTCGGTCGCGAGGTCGTAGACGCGGTCCACGACGCCCTCCTCGCCGAGCTGGACGAACGTCTCGCGGTCCATCTCCGGCTCGAAGGCGAGGTAGCGGAGCAGGTCCTCCCGCAGTCCCGCGAGGTTGCCCTGGCCGTAGTGCTGCTCCACGACGGCCTCGATGAACTCGTGCAGCATGTTAAGGACCTGCCCGTGGAAGCGGTCGCCGGTGAGGGCCTCGCGGCGGCGCTTGTAGATGACCTCCCGCTGGGAGTTGAGCACGTCGTCGTACTCGAGCTGGCGCTTCCGGATCGCGAAGTTGTTCTGCTCGACCTTCGACTGGGCCCGCTTGATGCTCTTGTTGATCCAGGAGTGGGTGATGACCTCCCCCTCCTCGATGCCCATGCTGTCCATGACCTTCGCCACGCGGTCGGACCCGAAGAGGCGCATCAGCTCGTCCTCCAGGGAGACGTAGAACTGGCTCTCGCCCGGATCGCCCTGCCGGCCCGCCCGGCCCCGGAGCTGAAGGTCGATGCGGCGGCTCTCGTGACGCTCCGAGCCGATGATGGCCAGCCCGCCGAGCTCGCGCACCTCGTCGCTAATCTTGATGTCGGTGCCGCGCCCGGCCATGTTCGTCGCGATCGTGACGGCGCCCTTCTGCCCGGCCTCGGCCACAATGTCGGCCTCCTTCTTGGCGCGGTCCTGCTTGGCGTTGAGGACGTTGTGGGGAATGCCCTCCCGCTTCAGCATGCGGCTCAGCGTCTCGGACACCTCGACCGAGGCCGAGCCCACGAGGACCGGCTGGCCGCGCCGGTTGTACTCCTTGACCTTGTCGATGATGGCGTTGAACTTCTCGCGCTTCGTCTGGAAGACGAGGTCGTCCTTGTCCTCGCGCCGCACCGGCTCGTGGGTGGGCACCACCACGACGTCCAGGTCGTAGATCTCGCTGAACTCCTCCGCCTCCGTCTCCGCCGTGCCGGTCATGCCGGACAGCTTGTCGTACATGCGGAAGTAGTTCTGCAGCGTAACCGTCGCGTAGGTCTGGGTCGCGTTCTGAATCTCGACCTCCTCCTTCGCCTCCAGGGCCTCGTGGAGCCCCTCCGAGTAGCGGCGGCCCTCCATCACGCGGCCGGTGTGCTCGTCGACGATCTGGACCTTGCCCTCCTCGACGATGTACTCGGTGTCGCGCTCGTACAGGGTGAAGGCTTTGAGCAGCTGCTCGATGGCGTGGACGCGCTCGGCCCGCTCCGAGTACGCGTTGTAAACCTCCCGCTTCTTCTCCTGGAGCTCCTTCTCCAGCTCCCGCTTGTCGTTCATGTACTTGTTCTCGCGCTTCTCTTCCGAGAGGTCCTCGCGCTGGGTGAGCTCCTCCTCGAGCGCCTCGACCTTCTGCTGGTGCTCCTCCTCGATCTCGGCGATCTCGTCGCCCACGACCGGGAGCACGAACATGTCGGCCGTCTCGTCCATCACCTTCGCGATGTAGTCCTGCCCCTTCTCGGTCATCTCGATGGACTGCTTCTTCTCGTCGACCGAGAAGTAGAGCTCCTCGTCGACCTCCGGCATCCGCTTGGCGTTCTCCTGGAGGTAGAAGTTCTCCGTCTTCTGGCGCAGCCGCTCCATGCCGGGCTCGTTGAGGAGCTTCTGGAGCTGTCGGTTCTTCGGGTAGCCGCGTGACGCCCGCAGGAGGGCCAGGCCCGCCTCGTCCTCGTGGGCCTGGGCCTCGCGCGTCTCGCCGGCCTCCTCCAGCTCCTCCTTCTGCTCGAGGTGCTCCTTGGCCTCCTTCACGAGGGAGCGCACCAGCTTGCGCTGGGCGTCGACCAGCTTCTTGACCGGGTCGCGGAGGGCGCGGTACTGGTCGTTCTCCTGGTCGGGGACCGGGCCGCTGATGATGAGCGGGGTGCGGGCCTCGTCGATCAGGACCGAGTCGATCTCGTCGATGATGGCGAAGTGGTGGCCCCGCTGCATCAGCTGCTCGGGCCGCACGACGAACGAGTTGTCGCGCAGGTAGTCGAACCCGAACTCGTTGTTGGTGCCGTACGTGATGTCGGCCTCGTAGGCCTCCTTGCGTTCCTCCGTGTGCGGGTCGCCGCGGTTGATGCAGTCGACGGTGAGCCCGTGGAACCGGTAGATGGGGCCCATCCACTCGGTGTCCCGCTCCGCGAGGTATTCGTTGACCGTCACGAGGTGGCAGCCGCGGCCCGCGAGGGCGTTGAGGTAAAGCGGCATCACGGCGGCCAGCGTCTTGCCCTCGCCGGTCTTCATCTCCCCGATGCGGCCCTGGTGGAGCACCACGGCGCCGAGCAGCTGCACGTCGTAGGGCACCATGCCCCACTCCACCTTCGAGCCGCCGGCGGTCCAGGTTTCGCCCAGCATGCGGCGGCACGTTTCCTTGATGACGGCGAAGGCCTCGGGAAGCAGGTCCCAGAGAATGTCCTCGACGGTATCTTGCCACTCCTCCTCGAGCTCGTCGTACTCGTCGTAGAGCGCGTCGCGCTCGTCGAGGGAGAGAGGCTCGAAGTCGGCGTCGGCCACCTGCCCGTCGCCCCCGACGGGGGCCTTCGGGGCCGGGGCCCGGCGAAGGCGCTCCTCGATCTCCTCCTGGCGGGCCTCGATGTCGGCCACCGCCTCCTGGATCTCGGCCTTGAACTCGTCGGTCTTGGCCCGCAGCTCGTCGTCGGTCAGGTCCTGGAGCTCCTCGTAGTGCTCATTGATCTCCTCGACGACCGGCCAGAGCTTCTCGAGCTCCCGCTTGTTCTGATCGCCGAAGAGGTTTTTCAGCCACTCAAACATATGTTGCCTGGTCCTGCGTGCGAAAAGCGACGAACGGTCGCGACACGAGGCTCCCCGAAGAACCGACACCCCGGAAGCCCCAGCGGCCGAATGCCTGCGGCCGCATAAGCCATGGGGAATGGCACGCAAGCCCTCAGGGTGCGTTCCCGGCGCGCCGGGATGACAGGGCACAGGGAGGGGGCGGAGGGGCGGGCGGGAGAAGGGACGCGGTTTGGGGGGGACGGGCCCGGCTGCTCACCGGGGGGCGCCTCCCCCCAGGGCGGGAACCGCCGGTCGGCCCGGGCATAGGCGCAGACCGCCGGTGTCTGTCGAATCCCCGACGCTCCTTCGATGCAGGCTGCCCGTCTCGGGGCCCTTCTTCTCGTCCTGGCGTGCACCGCCGGCCCCGCCGCGGCGCAGCCGGGGGGTGAGCTCACCAGCTTCCCGGTGCTGCAACTGGAGCCCTCGGCCCGCTCCGCCGCGCTGGGCGGGGCCTTCGCGGCCGTGGCCGACGGCGACGTCAACGCCCTCTTCTACAACCCCGCCGTCCCGGGCCCCGCCACGAGCCGCCGCGCCTCGTTCTCGTACCTGAACCACCTGTCGGACCTGAACGTCGGCTCGGTGGCCTACAGCCAGGCCCTCCCGGCCCTCGAGGCCACGGTGAGCGGGGGCCTCCGGTTCGCGCACTGGGGCACCTTCGAGGGGCGCGACCGATTCGGCACCCCGACCGGCGACTTCGGGGCCGGCGCCGCGGTGCTGACGATGGGAGCGTCCCGCTCGTACGGGGCGCGTCTCCGGTACGGGGCGAGCCTCCACCTCCTGCATGCCCGCATCGAGGCGGCCTCGGCCTCCGCCCTGGCCGCCGACCTGGGCGCACTCTACCGCGTGCCCGATCGGCAGCTTGCGATCGGGGCCGCGCTCCGCAACGTCGGGGGAACGGTCGACGGGTTCGGGGACTCCGCCGAAGACCTCCCGCTCGACCTGCAGGTGGGGCTCTCGAAGCGGCTGGCCCACCTGCCGCTGCTGCTCACGGCCACCGCCTACGACCTCACGAACCTGTCGGAGGGCCTTCGGGGCGGCGGCACCGTCGACCACGTGCTGGGCCACCTCACGTTCGGGGCCGAGCTGCGGCCGGGCGACATCCTCCGGGTGCGGGTCGGCTACAACCACCGCCGCAGCCAGGAGCTGGCCCTCACCGACCGGTTCGACTTTGCGGGGGTTGGGGTGGGCTTCGGCGTCACCGTGAGCGGCCTCACCGTCGACTACGCCTACAACTCCTGGTCGTCGCTCGGCGGCCTCCACCAGTTCAGCCTTCGCACCGACCTGGGGGCGTGGGCGGGGGAGGACGAGTAG
>JAZKTD010000111.1:0-10773 GCA_036625705.1 Salinivenus sp. | reverse complement strand
CGGCAGGCGGCTGCCCAGGTAGAGGGCGCCGCCGACGGCCACGATGCCGAGCCCGATCAGCGACTCGGTGGGCCGGTCGATGAGGACGTACACCAGGATCCAGGCGTTGGCCACCAGGAAGAGGAGCGGCGTGACCGGGTAGCCCCACGTCGTGTACGGCCGGTCCACCTCGGGCCGGCGCCAGCGGAGGACGAACACGCCCGCCACCGTGAGCATCGTCGACAGGATGAGCGTGAAGCCGGCGTACACGAGCACCTGGTCGAAGGTGGACGTGTAGATGAACAGGAGCGAGAGGCCCGTCTGGAACAGGACGGAGTTGACCGGGATGCCCCGCTCGTTGGTCACCGCAAGCCACCGAAAGGCGCGGGCGTCCTCCCCCATCGCCTGCGTGACGCGCGGCCCCAGGTAGACGAGCGCACTCACGGTCGAAACCAGGAGCAGGGCGATGAAGAGCGACATCACCTCCCCGCCCGAGTCCCCAAAGATGACGGAGCCGGACAGGAACCCGACCTCCACCTGCCCGGCCATGTCCTGAGCGGGCACCGTATACAGGAAGACGAAGTTGAGCAGCACGTAGAGGACCGTCACCAGCGCGGTGCCCAGCACGAGGGAGCGCGGCAGGTTGCGCTGGGGATCCCGGATTTCCCCGACGATGTAGATGGCGGCGTTCCACCCGGCGTACGCGTACGACACGAACACGAGCGAGACGGCAAACCCCGGGCTCACGAGCTCCCGCATCCCCGGCCCGTCCGGCAGCACCGTGATGCTGTGCGCCGGATCGGCCCGGACGGCCGCGCCGATGAAGACGACAATGAGCAGCACCTTCAGGCCCGTGAAGAGGTTCTGGAACCAGCTACCCCACGTGATGCTGGTGGCGTGGATGGCCGAGCAGAGAAGCACGATGCCCGCCGCCAGGTGGGTCGAGGAGAGCCCCGGGAAGACGGCCGTGGTGTAGTCCCCGAACGCGATGGCGGCGAGCGCCGTGGGGCCCGCGAACCCGAGCGTGGCCGAGATCCACCCGGCGATAAAGCCGAGCGACGGGTGGTAGAGCTCCGAGATGAGGTGGTATTCGCCCCCGGAGCGCGGGAGGGCCGCCCCCAGTTCCCCGTACGTGAGCGCCCCGCAGAGCGAGATGATCCCGCCCACCGCCCACAGCATGAGCAGCGCGAAGGGGGAGCTCAGGTACTCGACCTGAAAGCCGACGCTCGTGAAAATGCCGGTGCCCACCATGTTGGCGACGACGAGCGAGGCGGCCGTCACGAGCCCGACCTTCACGGGCGTCTGGTCCGGAGTGGTCATGGACGGGGGTCGTTGCGACGAGGCCCGCCGGAACAGCACGGGCCGGGGTACGGGGAGTTCGGGGCCGGGCCCTCCTCCGGGGGCTGCGCGGCGGACGGTTACAGCTCTTCGTCCTCAAAGAGCACTGTCACGCTGGGCAGGAGGTCGTGTTCGCGCGCCAGGGTGAGCGTCGCGTTGGCCGCCACCTCCGGGATCTCGTAGGTGCCGTGGACGGTGCTCTCGGTCGCCAGTGCGTAGGCGACGTCCTCCTCGTCCTCCAGTTCGGGCGGGTCTTCCCACGCGGTGGCCTCCTCGATCATGTAGGTCCCGTCGTCGGGCATGAAGGACACGATGTACTGCTCCTGCGCCGCCTCGGGGTCGATGAGGCTCACGCTGCCGATGAGTCCGTATTCCAGGTCGTAGAAGAGCGACTCGGCGAGGAGCCGGTGCGTAAAGTTCTCGAGGTCGAAGGCCGGCATGGTGCGGGGGAGGTGGCGTGGAAAGGCTTGGCGAGACGCCCGTAGGACAACTGTCAGGGTAGCCAGACGGGCTGGTCCTGTCAACAGAGGCCCCGCCCCTCACTGTCGTTTCACCGACGCCGACGCCCTATGGAGATTTACTGCCCGAAGTGCGAGTGGGAGCCCCCCGCCAGCGCCGAATGGACCTGCGAGTGCGGCCACGACTGGCACACGTTCGACACGTACGGCCAGTGCCCGGAGTGCGGCAAGGTCTGGCTCAAGACGCAGTGCCACGAGTGCCACGAGTGGTCCCCCCACCACGACTGGTACCACGACCTTCCCGCCATCAATATCGACGAGATCCTTGAAAAGCAGGGCGCTCCGGCCGAGTCGGCTCCGTAATCGTCGTAATCGTTCAACGTTCAGCGTGGGAACGTGCAACGACATCCTCCAAAAACGTCCACGCCTCGTCGCCGCGCAGCTCCGTAGCCGCGGCGTCGAACTGGTCGGCAACGTGGCGAACCACGGGCCCCCGGACGGCCTCTACGTCGACCTCGTCGTTGGTCTCTTCCGCGAGTGAGGTGACGCCCCGGTCGTCGATGCCACAGGGCACGATGTGGCCGAAGTAGTCGAGGTCGGTCGTTACGTTGAGGGCAAAGCCGTGCATTGTCACCCAGCGGCTGCAGCGCACGCCCATCGCGCAGATCTTGCGCTCGGGGCCGCGGGCGTCCGGCCCCACCCACACGCCCGTCCGGCCGTCCACGCGGCGGCCCGTCACGCCGAAGGCGTCGCAGGCCCGGATGATGACCTCCTCAAGCGTCCGCAGGTAGCGGCCCAGGTCGGTGAAGAAGCGGTCGAGGTCCAGCAGCGGATAGCCCACCAACTGGCCGGGCCCGTGGTACGTGATGTCGCCGCCGCGCCCGATGCGGTGAAAGGAGGCCCCGAGCGCCTCGAGCCGTTCCTCCGACGCCAGCAGGTGGTCGGCGTCGCCACTCTTGCCAATCGTGTAGACGGGCGGATGCTCCAGCAGGAGCAGCACGTGGGGCAGCCGATTCGAAGAATCGGCACGATCCGACGGAGTGGTCCGCTCCGGAGACGCCCCGCGCTTGGCCGCGATGAGACGGTTCTGCACCGCGTCCTGAACGGACCGGGCCCGCTCGTAGGGCACCCGGCCGAGATGACAGACGACAAGGTCCTCGCGGGCGGACATGCGGGACGAGCACCAGTTCGGGAGCCGACGACGGACCGGCGCCCTCTCCGCCGACCCGACACATGTACCCGATGGCCCCCGGATTAGTTTTCCGAGATGCTTACGCTGACGTTGAAGCCGCCGTTCACGTTCGTGTAGGAGGGCTGCCGGTTGTCGCCGTTGAACTTCTCGTACTCGAGGCGGAAGTCGGCCGTCACGCGGTTGCTCACGCTGTAGGAGATCTTGGGCGTGAGGGTGAGGCGTGACGTTTCGCTCACGGGATTCACGTTGTCGCCCTGGAGGGCCTGGTCGGGGCCGAAGGTGTCGGGGTTCGCGCGGGCCTGCCGCAGGGCCTCGTTCAGCAGAAACTCGCGGTCGTTGTTGACCGACCGGGTGAGCGTGAGCGAAAACTGGATCCGGTTCTCGATGCGTTGGAAGAAGGGAATGGTGAGGCCCCGCTTGCTGTAGGACAGCCGGCCGGAGAGCTCGCCGGTCTTCCGCTCCACGACGTTGGTGCCCCGCAGGGCCGTCGTGATGCGGCGGTTCCACTCAAGGCTCGTCTGCAGCCCGAACGGCCACGTGACGTCCACGCCCACGAGCGGCTGGAACTGCTCCTGGATTCGGACGGACTGGGGCTCGAACGGCGCCTCCACGTAGTTGAGGCGCTCCCCGGCCACGTTGATGCTCGTGGAGTCGCCGGCCGTCGAGATGGAGTTGAAGCCGACGTCGTACGTCGCGTTGTAGCTGTGGTTGAGGGAGAGGCTCTCGACCGCGCGCTTCACCAGCGGCCAGTCCGACAGGCCCGAGTACCGCACCGTCCAGCCCGGCATGGGGAACGGGGCAAAGCCGTTGCCGCCGATGCTCCCGCCCCCGTTCAGGTAGGCGGCGCGGAAGTCGGCCGCGACCGACGCCTTGGTGAGGGCGACGTCCCGGGCCGGTCGGTATTCGGTGGAGGCCTCGACGTTGCGGCGGAAGGTCTCCAATTGCCGCTCGACGAAGGACCGGTACCCCCCGAACGCCCATACCGACGCGCTGGCGTTCCCGCTCTCCGTCTCGAAGCGCCGGATCGTGCCCGACGCCCCCTCCTCGGGCCGGGGTGCCTGCGGAGACGGGGCCTGTCGCTGAAGGTCGATCTCCGGCTGGGTGGTCCAGGTCACGTTCCAGTTGAGGTCGATGTTGAACGCGGAGCTCGGGGTCAGCGCGGTGCGGGCCTCGAAGCGGTGGGTGTTGCTCAAATTGTCGATCACCTGCCCCTCCCCGAACGCGCGGTTGCTCAGGTCGATCGTGCGCTGCAGGCCGAGGCGGTACGCGAGCGGCGGCCCCTCGCCCCGCAGGGCGTCGAGCAGGCTGTAGTCGGTCTGGACGCCGGTCACGGCGCCGTCGGGGCCGGTCCGCAGCGTCCCCACGTTGGAGGAGCGGGAGGTGCGGTCGCCGTTGTAGTTGACCGTGATGTCGTCGATGTCCATGACCGTCAGGGCCAGACGGCGGAGGAGGCCCACCGGGTCGGGCAGCGGCACGTCGTCCCAGCTGGGCCCGCCGCCTGCCTCCTCGCCGTCCTCGGTCTCTTCGCCGTCCTCGGTCTCTTCGCCGTCCTCCTGCCCGCCTCCGGTCTCCTGGTCCCCCCCGGTCTCCCGGCCGCCCGACTCGTCGCCCTCGTCGGACGCCCGCTGCGCCTCCTTCATCCGCTCGAAGAACCCAAAGCGCTGCCACACCCGGTTCGGCCGCAGGCTCACGCCCGTCTGAAGGGTCACCGAGTTCTGGACGCTGGCCCCGGTAAAGCTGCCGCGCGCGCCGTTATTCCAGTCGAAGGAGGACTGGTAGGAGACGTCCTGCACGTCGATCCAGTTCAGGGCCTTTCGGTCGAGCACCCCGAGCTGCAGGGTCGCGGAGAGGCGCTGCCGGTACCGGTTCGTACGCGGGCTCGCATCACCGAAGAAGAGGTCGCGGAACAGCGTCCCCTCCGGCTTCAGGCGGAGGCGATCCTCCAGGAAGAGTGTCTGGCCGAGGCCCTCCCGCAGCTCCGCCCCCTGCACGTCCTCCGGCAGCCCGAAGCGCTGGGGATTCCGGAAGACCGCACTGGTGTCGACGTTCGTCAGCGTGCGTGCGCCCACCGCCGAGCTGTCGGTGAAGAGAAGGTTCCGCTGCGTCCGGGACGCGATGTCGTTGAGGCTCTGCTGCGTGTTGGTGTCGAAGCTGAATCCCAGGAACCCGAACGGGTCGTACTGCAGGCTGAAGTTGCGGCTGTGGCGGAAGTTCTGGTTCTCCCGGAAGGGGTCGGTGATCCGGAGCGGGCGCGACCCGACGCCGCGGCCCGTCGGCCGGCTGCGCGTGGTTGACACCTGACGCTCCGCGCTGCCGCTGAAGGAGAGCGAGGTCGGGACGTAGTTGAACGAGATGCCCCCGAGGGCCCCCAGCAGCGGCACGTCGGGCAGAAAGCCGAGGGGCTGCACGGTCCGGGCCTGCCCGAAGTCGAGCTGGTACTCGAACGACCCCGACCAGCTCCACTCGTCGTTGAGGAGGCGCTGTGGGCTCCGGGCCGACCGGTCGAAGTACGAAAAGTTGAGCGACGTGGCGTCCATCGTGTTGCGCACCCACCACGAGTCCGAATCGTTCTTCGACAGGTTGGCCGTCACCGTGCGGCGGATGTTGTACGTCTCCGAGGCGCGCCGGACGCTGTCCTTGAGCGCCTCGCGGATCTGAGCGACCGACTGGCCGGGATACTGATCGGAAAACTCCCGGTTGACGACCGAGTCCGGCAGGATGTCGAACTGATCCTGAATCTCTGCGATGCGCACGTCGCCCCGCTCCGGGTCGAAGCGGGGGGCGGTGAGGCTCGACTGCAGCTGCATGGTGACGGGGATGCTCCACCCCTGCTGCTGGGGCAGCAGGGCGTCGAGGTTCACGTCGGTGCGCACGCTCCAGCTCGTGTTGTCGGCCTGCTCGCGCTCGTCGAGGGTGCTGGAGAGGGCCCCGAACCCGTCGGTCCGGCGCTGGAAGCTCCCCTGCACCGTGGCGAGGTCGGCCAGGCTGATGTTGGCGTTGGTGTTGGTCGCCCAGCCGTTCCGCTCGTCGAAGCCGCTCACGCGAAGCTCGTTGACCCACAGCTCCACGTTGCGGAGCGGGACCGCATCGGTGGGGGCGCCCACGTGCCGAACGCCGATCACCACCGTGTTGATGTCGTCGAGGGAAGGGGTGCCCCGAATCTTGAGCCGGGTGCCGTCCGGGGCAAAGTTCAGCGGCAGGTCGACCCGGTCGGACGTAAACGTCGTATCGGTCCGCTCCCCGCTCTGGTCGCGTGCGGTTTTGAGTTGGGAGAGCGCGCTCATAGCCAGGTTCATCTCGTTCTCCTGGAGCCACAGCGAGCTGGCCCCCTCCGTACCCGGCACGTTGTTGGGCGTGAGGGGCTGCTCGTACTCGTAGTAGTCGCTCGACTCGTTGGCCCCGAGCCGGACGAACAGGCGAAGGTTCTCCCGGATCCGCTCCTTCTCCTGCGGGCTGTTGGAGCGGCCGTGGACGTGGGTGTACATCCGCAGGTTCGAGTACTTCAGCACGTCGAGGCCCTGCTGGTACGTCTTAAAGACGCCGCGCTGCTGACCGGGGCCGAGCTCGTTGACGTTGAGCAGGAGCGCCTGCTCGCGGTTGCGCTGCTGCACCCCCGTCGAGGTGCGGCTCTCGCTCACGATGGCCCCGACCGGCGGCTCGTAGTCGGGGTCCTCCTCGTTGTTGATGCTCGCCACGCGGAGCTCCCCGTCCCCGACGTCCATCACCGTGCCGTTGTCCACGGGCTGCTCCGCCACCGGGGCCGACGTGCGCCACTGGCTCCCCACCAGCTCCAGCGACGCGAACCGCATCGTGATGGGGCGCGCGTGGCCGGTCGTCCACATCCGGAGCGACTCGACCCGCGTAAAGTCCCGCGCGTTGCCGACGCGGTCGGTAAACGCGCGCACCGGGATGCGCACCTTGTACCAGTCCTTGTTTCGCCCCACCTTGCTGACGACGTAGTCCGTGGCGCCGGCGTCGGTCTGGGCCCGCTGCTCCAGGGAGTCGAGCGGAATGGCGTACTGGAAGTAGTTGTTGGTGATGTTGGCGCTGCCCCCGGTGCCGTCCAGGTCCTCCGTGTCCGGCGCCCCCGCGAGGCCGCGCCGCAGCGACACGTCCTCGGCGAGCTCGTTCTGCCCCTCGAAGCTGTTGAGCTCGTGCCCGGCGTAGTACCGGCCGAAGCGGTCCTGGAGCGTGGCCCCTTGCGGGAAGAAGTCCTCGTTGCCGAAGTAGCGGTCGTTCTCGTAGTGGTGGTAGTCGTCGGCCGAGGGGTCCTCGAGGATGCGGGCCACCTGCGCCCGCAGCCGCTCCTGCCGGGTGGACGAGAGCCCGAGCTGGCCCAGGGCCCCGCGGAGGCTGTCGGCCCGCTCGACGAGGTCCTCGTAAAAGTTCGTCTCCAGGGCGCCGTCGTCGTAGCCGCTCTCGGTGTAGGAGACGAGCCCGTCGAGGCCCAGGTCCTCCGTCTTGCCGTTCCGCACGTCGACGGCGTTGTCCTGGGTGCCCCCCGCGATGCGGCTCAGTTCGTCGAGATCGTCGGGGTCGAACGACAGCGGCAGCCCGTCCTCGGTGTTAAGCCGCTCGTTCGGCACGACGTCCTCGGAGATGGTGCCGAGGTTGACGTAGAGCTTGGCCCCGTCGGTCATTTCGCCGCCCCGGGGAAAGGGCTTTACGATGAACTCGACGAACTCCACGTTCTGCACCGAGAAGTCGGTGTAGCCCTCCGGCAGCCGGCGGGTGAGGCCGCCCCACACCTGCTTCGGGGTGCGGAGAAAGTCGAGCAGGTGGCGCCCGCTGTCGAGGTAGTTGTAGGGCCCCCGCCGCCAGGGGTTGAAGTAGAGGTCGAGGGTCCGGAGCGTCGGGTCGGCCGAGCCGCGGGTGTCGCGGTCGAAGACGTCCCGCACGTCGAGGAGCCGGGTGGCCTCCGGGTTGCCCCGCTGCGTCGTCTTGCCCTCCAGGTTCTCCTGGATCTGCTGGTTGAGCTGGTACCACCCGAGGCGGCCGCGCCACCACGTGCGGGCCTGAGCGCTCCGGGGCCCGGCCGCCCCGCCGCCGAGCGGGGCCCCGATCGAGTCCGGCGCCGCGCTGACCTGCCAGGCCCCCAGCTGCTCCCGGAGGGAGAATGTGTTCTCGAAGCCCTCGAAGTCGTCGACGTACGAGACGCCGCTGCGCTCGTCCGGGGCGTAGCTGTCGCGGTCGCTCTCCTCGACGTCCTGAACGGTGCGCTCGAAGGCGTTCGTGGTCGTGTGGCCGGGGCGCAGCTGAGCAAACTCGCCGGAGAGGGACAGCTGGCTCTCCGCGCGCGTCTGCACCAGCGGCAGCGCGTCGACCGCCTGCGTGAGCCAGCGCGGCTGCAGCTCCATCGACCCGTCGACGCCCCAAATCGTGTTCTGGATCGGCTCCTCCCCGATGCGGTACTTGTCGACGGGCGACTGCTGGCTGAGGCGCATGACGGTGGCCCCCAGCGCAAACTGATCGCGCAGGCTCCAGTCCGCCCGGGCCCCGAGCAGCGTCTTCTTCTGCAGGTTGGCGAGATTCTGCTGCTCGTAGGAGATGTTGATGTCCCGCCCGTCGGTGAGGTAGCTCTGGTTGGTGATGTTGACCGTGCCGCTCTGGTAGTCGACCACGTAGTCGGTCCCTTCCTGCAGGGCCTGCCCCCCCGAGGTGACCTCCACGGACCCGTCCACGAGCCCGCTAAAGGCCTTCAGGTCGTAGAAGCCCTGCGACTGTCCCTTGTAGGAGCCGGTGAGCTCGTAGACGTTCGTCTCGGTGTCCTCCTTTTCGGCGTTGCTCTTCTTCTTGGTGTACAGGTTCTCGAAGGCGAAGGGCTCGCCCGCCGACCGATCGCCGTTCTGCTCGGCGACCTCGAGGATCCGGTCCCCAAACGGCTGGAGGTAGGGAAAGTAGATGACCCCCTCCTCGGGGTTGATGGTCTGCCCGATAAAGTCGAACTCGTTGTCCGGGGTCGGGGCGCCGCTCTGGTCGACCCGGTCGAGCCCCAGCATCCGGAGCAGCGGCTCGTTGCTGATCTGTGAGAGGGTCGTCGTCGTCCCCCGCCCCGACGGACTGTACTCGACGTCGAGCTCGAAATTCTCGGAATCAAAGCCTCGTCCGCCGACCCGATAGATATTGCGCAGCTCCAGGAACCACGCCGGGGGGCCGGCCGAGGTGTCCGGCCCGGGGGCGACCGGGTTGGTGGGGCGCAGCAGCTTCAGGACGAGCCGGTCCGACGTCACCCCGCCGGTGGCCCCGCCCTGTCCGGCCGAGAAGTCGCCCACCTCCCGCACCTCTCCGCCCGCCTGGTAGCGAAAGGCCACCGCGAGGGCCTCGTTGGGACGGAGCCGCTGGGTGAGCGACAAGAAGCCGAGCCGGCTGTCGAGTCGGTAGTCCCGCCCCCGCTCCAGCTTCTTGAAGTTGCCGCTCTCCCAGTCCTGTGCCTGCAGCGGCTCGGCCTGGTTGGCGGCCGATTCGACGTAGCTCGACACCGAGGTTTCCCCGTCCCGCAGGGCCGCGAGGTCGCTGTCGTCGTACTGATCGACCGCCGGGCCCGGCAACTGATCCGGATTCGTGTACCTACCCGCCTGCGGCAGGAGGCGGGCCGACTCGCCGAGGTCGACGACGGCCGCCACCCGGCGCACGTCCGACTCCTCGCCGCTGCTGGTCGTGGTGCGCAGCTTCCACACCTCGATGTCGGTGACTCGGTTGAACCCGTTGAACAGCGTGATGCTGGTGGGGTCCCGGTGGGCCCGGTTCCAGTTGTTGCGGAAGTAGTAGCCGAGGAAGAAGTGCGAGTCCTCGTCGTAGTCGGTGGGCTGGAGGGTAAACTCCGTCGTCTCGGCCCCTCCCTCGATCGAGAGGCTGTTGGACTGCCCCTCCTGCTGGCTCGCGATCGTGGTCAGGCTCAGGTTGCCGAGCTGGAAGGTGCTCTTGATGCCGAAGAGGCTCTGCCCCCCGCTGATGAGCTGAGAGGGCGTCTCGAGGAAGACATTTCCCGCCTCGACGCTCTGGACGATCTCGTCCTCGTAGCCGGTGTACTCCAGCTTCACCTGGTTCTGGTAGTCGAACTGATTGTTCGTGTCCCAGTCGACGTTGATCTGCAGCTTGTCCCCGATCGTCCCGGTGATGCCGAGCCGCAGGTCCTGTTTGAAGTTGGGGTCGAGCTGCGTCGCGTCGCCGGTGCGGGCGCCCTGCCGGTCGTTCTTGCTGTACTGGAAGCCGGCGTCGATGTCGGCCTGGCCGTTGACCCGAAGGTCGACCTGCGGCTTGCCGAAGATGGTGGTGAAGGTGCTCTGGCGCCCGCCGGGGACGGTCATGCTCACCCCGAAGCCCCCGCGCTGGTTGCGCTGCTGCTGTCGCCGGTCGGCGAGCGTAGTCCAGTTCTCCCGCAGGTTGGCCCGGTAGCTCTCACGCCGATACACCTCCGGGGCGAGCCGCATCGGCCCAGAGAGGGCCCCCTCCCCGTCGATCCTGTAGTGAAGGCTCGTCGAGTCCAGGGTCACCGTCGAGGCCGAGCGGGAGGGCCCGCGCGGGCCCAGCAGGGGCGAGCGCGCCCCGAACAGACGGCCCGAGCGGCGCGGCGACGCAGGCAGGTACCGGTCGACAAGCCCAGTGTCGGGCGGGGGCTCGCGCAGGCCCTCCTCTCCCCGACCGGGCCCGAGCCGTGCCCCCGTGAGAGAGTCGGGCGTCGAAGGGGGCAACCCCCGCGGCGGCCGCCGCCGAAGCCCCCGTCGCGCGGAGTCGACACGGGCCGTGTCGGTGCGGGCTGTGTCTACCCGAGCCGTGTCGGTGCGGGCCGTATCGACGCGGGCCGTA
>JAZKTD010000110.1:0-10799 GCA_036625705.1 Salinivenus sp. | reverse complement strand
ACGACCGACATCGGCGCGGCCCAGACCGAGGACCCGGAGGCGCTGCGCGAGGCGCTGCTCGGCCAGCTTGCCTACCTCGTCGACGAGATTGAGGCGCTGCAGACCGTCGTCGGCGACCTGCCCGACCAGATCAAGACCGGGCGCCCGGCCCCCGACACCCTCAGCATGAAGGAGCTCTACGGCGTGATCGCCACGCTCGACGCCGACGTGCGCCGGCCGCGGGTGCGGCGGATCGTCGAGGAGGACGCCCCCACACTCACGCCCGTCGACGCGGACGCGCAGGCCCACGAGGGCGGCTGGAACGACGAGCCGCTGGCGGCCATCCTCGACCGCGTCGCCGACGCGCGGGCCGCCCTCACCGACCAGCTGGAGGCCCTGCCCCTCGAGGCCTGGCACCGGACCGCCACGCTGGAGGAGGAGACGGTCACCCTCTTCGACCTCGTCTACCGCATGACGCAGGCCGACGCCGAGCGCCTCCGCGACCTCGGCTACCGCCTCCACGGCGCCCACCTCTCCGACCGCGACGAACCCCTCCCGACCTGATACAATTGCGAATTTCGAATTGCGAGTGTCGAATGGACGGTCCGCCGGCGCTCTCATTCGCAATTCGACATTCGAAACTCGCCAATGGCAAAAGACACGGGCCCTTCGTACGACGACCTCGCCACGGCCTTTCGGCACCAGAACTTCGACCCGCTCTACTTTTTCTTCGGGGAGGAGACGTTCCTGATCGACGAGCTGCAGGACCTGCTGATCGAGGAGGCCCTCGCCCCGAACCAGCACGACTTCAACCTCGACCTCGTGTACGGGTCGGAGGCGGAGGCGTCGCAGGTCATCGGCCTCTGCCAGGGCTTTCCGGCGGGGGCTCCGAAGCGGGTCGTAGTGGTCCGCGAGTTCGAGAAGCTGGAAAACAACCGGCAGTTCAAGGCCTACGCCCAGCAGCCGAACCCCCAGTCCATCGTCCTGCTGGCGTGCACCACGAAGCCGAACCTGAGCGCCCACCCCTACCGGGCCCTGAAGGAGCAGGCCACCTGGTCGGAGTTCCAGTCGCCCTACGACAACGAGATGCCCGGCTGGATCCAGGACTACGTGCAGGGCCGGGGCTACGAGATCGACCCGCGGGCCAATCAGATGCTCGCCGACTACGTGGGTACCGACCTGCAGCGCGCCGCCAGCGAGATCGAGAAGCTGATGACCTTCGCCGGCGACCGCACCCGCCTCACGGCCGACGACGTGCTGGCCGCCAGCGGGCAGACGCGGGAGTTTAACGTCTTCGAGTTGCAGGCCGCCATCGGCGAGGGCCGCCACGCCGACGCCGAGCGCATCGCCACGCGCATTCTCCAGCAGGCCTCCAATCCCCGAAGTGAGGCCATCATGATGGTGGCCGTCCTCAACGGCTACTTCGACAAGCTGTGGAAGCTGCAGGCCCCCGAGGCCCAGCGGGAGAACAAGTACGACATCGCGAGCCGGATTGGGGTCCCCCCCTTCTTCGCCGACGAGTACCGGCAGGCCGCCCAGCGCTACGACCGGGCGGCCCTCGCCGACGCCTACTCCGCGCTTCTCGCCGCCGACTACGAGCTGAAGGGCGGCGCGTCCCGCGACGCCGCCCTCGTCGTCACGCTGCTGCTGCGCCGCCTCCTGCCGCGGGCGGCCCGGCCTGCCCACGCCTAATTCAGAAACAAATCTCCCCCGGTGTCATACGTGATCACAGCCCCACTTCGGAGTACAGAATCGAGCGTCCTCGGCTGAGGACGAGCTGCGCCGATACGACGGTCATCCCGTTACGACGTACCGCGTCATGAACAGCGAGAATCCCTTCGAGGGTCCTGTGCCGGACGGCGGCGACGCCCCCTACGACTGGATCGACGAGTGGCTGTGCGAGTACGTGGACGGCACGATGGATCCGTCGCTCGAGGCCGTGTTCGAGCAGTACGTGGAGGCCAACCCGGAGTTGAAGGCCCACATCGAGCGGCTCCAGCAAACCCGAGACCTGCTCTCCGAGTGCGGCCGGTCGCGCGACCCGTCCCCCAACGTCGAGACCGAGCCCCAGGCAGACCAGACGCGGACGTCCCCGTCCGCCTCGGCGTCGGTGTCGGACACGGTCCGGAACCGGCCGGTCGTTGCGGCCGGCATGGTGTCGTCGATCGCCCTCGCCTTCGTGGTGGGCCTTCTGGTGGGGGCCACGATGATGCGCCCCGCGGCCCCGGTCTCCTCGACCGCCTCCCCGGTCGACCGGGTCTCCCGCTCTGCCCCAGCGCCCCGCCTCCAACCCGCCGTCCAGGACGACCGGCCGCTCCGCCCTCGGGCCGCCCCGTTCGCGACGCCGGACTCCACCGAGCGGCCGTCCCCGCTCACCACCATCGGGCTCCCCTGACCCGCCTGGTGTTCGTCGGGTCTTGACGCGGCGCGTGGCACCTCCCCCAGGGGCGCTCGTTCGTGCAGATGACATTTTGGATTTCGATGGGCCCTTAGCTCAGCGGTTTAGAGCGCTCGCCTCACACGCGAGAGGTCCCTGGTTCGAATCCAGGAGGGCCCACTTTTATTCTTAAGCCCCTCTCTCGAGGGGCTTACGTATTTACGGGTACAACATTGGCACAACAAGTCTGTCTAGCTGCTCTCCGACCTCTTTCGATTCTGGGTGGTGCGCACTTTTTCATTGATCCTGCATCCTCCCAAGGGATATCCTTTTAAAAATGCACTTCTGGTGTCATTTCCACGGAGGAATGGTTCCCTGGATGAAGCATTGCTCGTTTTCAACAGAGAGCTCTCTGCACCACTGAGCACGTACGAGCACTCTTGGAGAACCTCCGCTCAGTCGTATTGAGATGGTCACTCCTTGCCTTATGACCAAAGAAGAGCGTTAGGCTCAGAACCTCTACGATCTCGTCGAGCCGCTTTCTCTGGCCGAGGCCTACCTCGACGTCACCGACCCGAAGACTGGGCCGCCGTCCGGCACGCTGATCGCCCGGCGCATCTGGGAGGCCATCTACGAAGAGACGAGCCTGACAGCCTCCGCAGGCGCCCAAGCCCTCGAAGTTCGTCGCCAAGGTCGCCACGGGCCAGGGCAAGCCCGACGGGCTCACGGTGGTCTCCCCGGATGAGCAGATGTCATTTATTGCTGGGCTGGACATCGAGGAAGTCCGCGGGATCGGGCCGGTGACCGCCGGGAAGATGCGGGAGCTCGGCCTCCGAACCGGCGTGGACCTGTAGCAGGCACCCGAACGGACACTGACCCTTCACTTCGGGAAGCGGGGCGCTCACTTCAAGCGGCTGGCGATGGGAAGCGACGACCGCCCGGTTCAGCCGGACTGGGAACGAAAGTCCGTCGGCGCCGAGCGGACGCTCCGAGAGGACCTCGCCGACCCGGAGGAGATGATCGCTCGTCCGGAGCAGATTGCCGGAACGGTGGCCCGCCGCTTGAAGGAGGCTGGACCGGAGGGCGGGCCCGCGAGGGGGCGGACGGTCACCCTCAAGCTCAAAAGCCACGAGCACGAGGTCTCGACGCGGCAGACGACCCTCGGGCGGGCGACAGGGAAGAAGGGCGAGTTCCTGACCCTTGCCGAGCGGCTGCTATATCGTCCGCGGCCGCCGGAAGAGCCGGTGTGGCTTCTCGGCATCAGCGTCTCTTCGCTTACCGCCGAGGCGGCCCGGGCCTTTCTGTTCAAGAACGGCTACCGGCTGGGGCCGGAGGAAGCAGAGACGGTCGCGGTAATCCGTCAGGTGGTGGCCAGCAAACCCAGTCGAGAGGCCCTTGTCGAATGGCTTGAAGCGAACAGTGAGCCGATCTCGTAAGACTAGATCTCGTAAGACTAAGGGGAATGCCCGTCTCTAAGGGAACTCCCGAACGGTTGTCGGATGGATCTCGCGCAGGGGACTTCCAACCGACTCGGAGAACCATTCCCGCATGAACTGTGGGAGAAAACCCCGGTCCCGGTGTTCGGTCTAGGCGCATTATTGCGACTTACTCCTCGTAGGAGGCCCTCCTCCAATGAGAACCGGACAGAGGGAACAGGTCCGGCGAAAATGTAACCATGCCCGATCAGAATCGTCCTCTTGCGACCATTCGTCGGGGAAGCTTCCGAAGCACGTTTTTCCACGAACGAATCTGTACACAGCAGTATGATAGACCACGGTCTGTGGGCCTCGGCCCGAAATCGCCTGTCGATCCTTTTTGTCGGTCTCGCACTCGGGGTCTTCACGCTGGCTGGCTGCGACTCAGCGGGGCCGTCCACCGATGGCAGTGAGGTAGAGGTGGGCTTTACGTCTGCCTCCTCCTCGACGACGGCGTCGAAATCCTTTGCGAAGGCGAACGACACCCTCGTGGTTGAGGGCACGAACGGAACGCTGGAGATCGCCGACGTTCGCTTTATCGTTTCCGAAGTGGAGCTGGAGGGGGATGCCGACAGCGCGGAGTTCGAGACGGAGAAGCCTGTCTTCGTGGACTTTCCGCTGAACTCCTCCGACGTGGTCTCGGTTGCGAGGGATCGCGTTCCGCCGGGCACCTACAACGAATTTGGGTTCGAGGTCGGAGACGCCGACCTCGACGAGGGTGAGGACGAAGCAGGCATTCAGCAGCTCCAAAACGACATCGAGGAGGCAGGCTTCAGCGACTGGCCCAACGAAGCCAGTCTGGTTGCGGTTGGGACCTTCACCCCGACCGATGGGGATGCCCGCGAGTTTCGGACCTACTTCGACGCGGAAATTGAGGTAGAGATCGAGATGGAAGGTCGCACCTTCGACGTTGGTTCGGGCGACCCGGCTCGCCAGCTTACCGTCAGCCTGAGCCCCTCTCGTTGGTTCGTCTCCGACGGGAACCCGATCGACCTTTCGGCCGACGAGTACCAAAACGTCGAGGAACCGGTCGAATTCGAAATCGAGTTTGAGCAGGAAACCGAAGTCGAATTCGACGACTAATTTTCGGGAAACGCGTATCGGCACCTCGTAGGACCTGCCCCCAGTGCAGTTGCGTGCGCTGGGGGCGGGTCTGTTTGGGGGCGGCCCGACACACAATTGCCGTTCCCCTCGCGTGTCGGGAGAACTCGACCCTTGCCCTCCTCACGGTCTCTTCTGAGCATACCCTGAGTTCCGGTCATCGGCTCAGAGGAGAATCTTCCAGTTAGAAAGAGCACCCAGAGAGCACCTCACTGGGCCGTCTTCAGCGCCGAAAGAGGCTGATTCAGAGGGGTGTCACAAACCGGTCGTTTCCCGAAGACGCAGGAGCGCGAGAGTCTTACTCTACAGGTGATTCCACGGATGGTAGCGCCGCGAAGCTAAAGGGAGTCGCTCGGCTCTTCTGCGCCGCTAGCATTTGATAACCCGCAGTTTATCGAGGGCTTCTGCAATCCCGAACGCCTCCACTCCAGCCTTGGATACCAGTCGCCGAACTGCTACGAAAAAGAGCACCATTCACGAGACCACTCGCAACCCGAGGAATCTCATTCATCCGTCGCGGCGTGAAAGCCGTCGACTGTCCACTAAAGCGGGTCAACTCCACCCTCGGTAGCGGGGTCTGCTTTTTCAGGTAACGGAAGAAGCGTTTCAGCAGACAACCGAGGGCAGACAGCCAAGGCCACATACGTCCGGTGAGAACCAATTGGAAAAAGTGCTGTATCGAATGGACGTGTTTTTTGGATCCCCCAACCACAGGGGAAATACTACCGCCCTCCAAGGACGCCCTCCAAGGATTCTTTTCACGCCTTGAGTTCCAGATCATGCCGCGCAGCACACCTCTCTCCCTGTATCGAATAGCAGGCGGTATCACTTTCGGAGCATTCCTGTTCTTGATCGGAGGATTTGCAGGTTTGGTGCAGGCCCAGCCCGAAACGTATTCTGTCCAGAAGCACGCCCCACCAGACGGGTTGCGGGAGGGGACTTGGAAGGACTGTGGGCTCCGAAAGGAAGACATAGACACGTTCACGAGCATCCGGCCGGCACCGGCCCCCAAGCGGGCCGCGACCGCCAATATTGAGGTCGATTATTCCGGCTTCTCATCGGAGGCCCGCGTAGCTTTCCAGAGGGCCGTCGAGACGTGGGAGCGGCACATCAAGTCCGACGTGACGATTCGGATCGACGCCTCCTTCGAATCGCGTGATCCCAGGGTGCTTGGCGGGACGACGCCGAATTTTGTGTATGCAGTCGACGAAGACGAAGACGGTGAGTTTGAGTTTTCCGTGAACGATGCGCTTCTAGATGCGCTTGCAGGGGAGGATCGAAAGCCGTCGGAGCCAGACATGTTCGTGACTCTCAACAGCGAACGGAACGACTGGCACTTTGGGGAGGGGGATGCCCCCTCTGGGCAAATCGACTTTACGTCCGTCGTGCTCCACGAGATTACACACGGCCTCGGGTATTTCGAGTCGACAGGCGTCTCTGGAAGGGAGGGAGAGTACGGAGTAGACTTTTCGGGGTCGGACGGGCCAGTGCCTTACGTGTACACGAAATTCCTCGTGGAGCAAGATGCCGGGTCTGAGGTGCCTCTGACCGATGAGTCGGAATTTCCGAACCCTTCCGAAGCTCTTGGCGACGCGCTTACGGGGAACATGCTCGTCTTCGACGGGCCGGGAACCGGCGCCACGGCGACCATAGGATCGGGACCTGTCCCCCCGAGAATCTATGCTCCTTCGGAGTACGATCTCGGGTCGAGCGTCTCGCACCTCGACGAAGAAACGTATCCGTCAAGGAGCAGGGACGCGCTGATGACTCCATTCGTAAACACTGCCGAGACCAACCGCCTCCCAGGCCCGATTGTCTGCGGACAGTTGAACGACATGGGATGGCCCCTGGGAAACGGTTGCCAACGGTACTTCTCCGACGTGTTTGCACTTCAGTTCGCAGGGACGCCCGATCCAACAACCGGAAGCGTTACCCTCGATTGGACGGTTCGTGAAGACACAACGATCAACGAGTTTGTTGTCGAACGGAATGCCTTCGACGGAGCGTTTGGGCCGGTCAAGCAGGTAAGCGGTCCTCCCGTTACCGTCGATAGTCTTGGCCTCGGAATCTTCACGTTCCGGGTCCGATGGACCAAATCGGACGGTTCAGAGGCCACGACGGCGACGACTGTTCAGGCAGACTTCCGGACCCAGAACGTGACAAGTGAGATTACGGGTCGAGGAGATCAGGGACGGGCGTCCGTGAGGCTCTCCTGGGACGTGCCCCCTGGGACCGAAGGCTTTACCTATCAGATTGAACGGCGGGCGGGGGCCAGCGGAGAATTTACAGAAGTGGCGTCGTCCGTCGATCAGAGGGAGTTTACTCTTTCTCGGCAAACGCCGGGAGCTTACGCGTACCGCGTTTCGGCTTCGGATGGAGACAACACCGTCGAGGGTGAGCAAATAGCAGATGTAAACATCAGCTTCGACGGAGACGTGTACGCGCTGGGCCCATATCCCAATCCAGTCCGAAACATCGCTACGCTCGACCTGACGGCGCGAACCGAGCAGTCCGTGACGGTTGAAGCATACGACGTAGTAGGAAAGCGCGTCTACAGCGAGACGCGGAGTGTGGGAACGCAGGCGCCTGAGTCAGTGATGGTGAACACCCGTGGCTGGAGCAGTGGGATGTACTTCCTGCGGGTGCGGGGCGACAAGTTCACGAAGACCCGCAAGATGGTCGTTGTGAAGTAGGAAGCGGAGCACGTGAAACGCGCTGCGCATGAGAGGCTTCTCCGTCGTGCCTGTTCGGCGAAACGGCAGGAGCCCTTCAGCGAAGTGGCAGGGGGGTCTGTCCCGAGGCGCATCGTTGCTTTGAAGTAGCCCTGAATTGATTGACTACTAAATGCCCCTGTTGGACACGCGTCACCAGAGCGTTCACCATCCGCTCGAACGCTCTTGCCCTGCGCGTGCATCTGCTTCCGACCTTCCCTCCGCGAAACAGAGCAGCAAAACGCGACGGCTCAGGCGCTTTTTGGCCAACGAGGAGGTCGATCCGAGCCGGTGGTACTCTCCAGTCGCGAAGTAGCTTCTTCGGCAGGCGGCTGAAAGTGGCCCATTGCGCCTGCTGGTCGACACCTTGGAGCTTACTGGGAATCGGCGCCTGTTGGTCGGAGCCCTGGCGTATCGTCGCCGCGGGTTGCCAATCTGGTGGCACGTGGACCGAAAGCCCGGCGTCACGGGGGGAGAAAAGCAGGAGGCGTTCCTCGAGGAACTGACTGACCTGGTGCCTTCGACCACAGAGGCCGTTTTGATCGGAGACGGAAACTTCCACTCAGTTGATCTCTTTCGGGCAGCCCGGCAGAACGGGCGGGCCTACTGCGTGCGTTTGCATGCAGATACCCACCTGCGGGATCGGAAGACTGATTCGCAGGAGGCCGTCTCTGAAGAGGCCGTCTCCGAAGAGGCCAGCCCCGAAGAGATGGGCATCCGGTCGTGGAGAGAGTGCCGCAGGTTGGATCCAGAAGAGGGGGGCCGCCGCTCTCTGCGAGGGGTCTCGATCACGAAAGACCACGACTTCGGGCCGGTAAATGTCCTCTATCGTTGGGATGAGGGGGAGGACGAGCCTTGGCGACTCGTGACGAATCTCCCCCCTGGATTCAGGGTGGTCTGGTTCTACCAGCGGCGCATGTGGATCGAAGAGCTGTTCAGGGATTGGCAGGAAGGGGCGTTCCATCTACATCAAACCCGACTTTACAACCCGGAGAAGCTCTCTCGCCTTGTGTTGGGACTGAGCCTCGTGTACGTCTGGTTGGTAGCAGTGGCTAGCTACGTCGCGAAGCGAGGCTGGCGGCCGCTCATCGATCGAACCGACCGACGAGACGATCCAAGAAATTAAGCGACTGGCGGCAGAGACCGACCTGTCGATTCGCAAGATCAAGAAGGTCCTCAAGGAGACCCGTAATGAGGACGTAAGTAATGAGGACGTAAGCCGGGGCGTGGTCGGTCGCGTCGTTAAAGAAGTGCGCTCAAAGGAGTAACCCGGGGCCTACGTTGACATCTTACACGTATCCCGAAAGTACCCCTCCATGGGAAGCCCCCTCACAAACAATCCCGGCAGTGAGGTTCATTCGGCTGGCAGCCGGGGATCCGGATCGAGGGATCGGGGCTCCCCAAATTCCAGCTCACTGAAGGCCGGATGCTCCGGATTGATCAGGTAGTTGTGCTCTTCGGGTACCACCACGCTTGGGACTCTGAGTACCAGCGACGCCTCCGACCAGGTCCACTCGTCGCCGACCTGCTGGCTTGCGGGCCCGTAGGGTCGCTCGTCCCACCCTTCGGGAAGGTCTTCCTCGTCGTAGGCGATCACCTGGCTCTCCTCGAACGTCACCGGAAGCACAACGCGACCGGAAAGCCTCTGGCGCCCTCCTGCCTTCGCAAGCAGTTCCAGCGTGGCGAGCGAAATCGACCCTGAAGCGTAGACGACCGGGACCCCAACGCTATTGAACCGGCCACCGTACTCTTTCGCCCCCTCTCCGCTGAAGGCCGTCTGCTCATGCTTCTTCGATGTGATGCGCCAGGCCGTAATCTCGTCCACGGAGAATCAGGCTCTGCTCTGGAGGAAAGATTTTACGCAAGGCGCCGCACCGCCAGCTATGGGACCCGTCCGGGGGGTCCGCATTTAGGCAAACGTTCCACATTCAGGTGGTAATTCCATGCTCAATCTGTCCGAGGAGCTGTTCGACCCGTCGCGCTCCCGGTTCGGTGTCGGCAAACTTCAGGGGCGTCTCGCCCCCGAGGGCAAAGTTTTCCTCGCGTAGCCAACTAGTGGCCTCTGCCGGGCCGCCGAGCACCTCTACGGCCCTCCGGTACAGCCGAATGAGCCTCATGGCGCGTTCGGACTCATCAGGCTTGAGCCGTCCTTCCTTCTTCCGGCGGCTCATCGTGCGCCGGGAGACGTGGATGACACCGGCCAATTCTCTAGCGGTCAGGCCCAGGCTCTCTTTTAGCCAGCCCAAGGCCTCGGCCGGGAGGCCTTCCCGGATCGCCTCCACCGTCTTGCGGGGAGGCTCCTCCGAAGTTGGCAAGTAGGACGGAAGCTCGACCGTTTCGGATGAGCGTTGAGCAGAAGTCTCCATTGGTGGGACCTTCACTTCGTTTGTGACAAGTGGCTTGTACCCGAATGCCGTATGGCGTTTATAGGGGAACCGGCCGCGAAGGTTCTCGGGGCCCACTTTTCCGGCATGGACACCGCCTCGAATTCCGTCTCATCTGAGACAACCGTGAGACATCTCTGAGACACATCTTGGGGCAGACATCGAGGGGGCAGCGGTCTCTTCCCAGTCCCAAATGTGAAAGCGGACGCCTCTGCTCGCGATGGAGGCCTTTCTTGTAACTTACCCGTCGCTTCAGATCGCCTTGGTACCGGGCTTGCAATTATCGGTGTGTGCATTCGACCACGCACCCAGTCTCCGAACCTCATGGCGAACTCGCATTTCTCATTCATCCGCGCGTTGCAGCTCCTCCTGGTGGGTGTGCCCCTCCTCTTTATCGGCTACCGCGTGGTGGTGCACGATACGGGCATCGATGCCATCACCCCTCAGAAAAGCTACGAAGTGACCCTGCAGATGGACCTGGAGGCAATGGGGGAAACGACCCATGCGGGCACCTACCTTCCTCGGTCTACCGAGCGCCAGCCCGTCGAAACGCTCCGGCATCAGTCCGGCCCCTTCGAACTGGCGATTGCGAACGACTCGACGGGGCGTCAGGCCCAGTGGACGGCAACTGGCGTCTCCGGCCCGCAGCGCATCACCTACGCGTTCCGCGTCTGGCCGCGCTCCGTGTCGTATCAGCTGGATGACGCCCAGCGGCGGCCGTCGCCCGGGGCTGTCGCCCCCGAGCGGCAGCAGTACCTCCGCGCTACGGACA
>JAZKTD010000109.1:0-10804 GCA_036625705.1 Salinivenus sp. | reverse complement strand
CGGACGTTGAGGCGTCGCCGCTTCGCGTCGGACTTGCGCCACTGCACCAGGATGGGGCTCTGGTAGCGGCCCTGCACGATGGTGCCCTCGCCGTTGGCCTCGTCTTCGCTCACGAGAAGGGTCACCGAGCGCTTCATCCGGAGGAACCGCTCGGCCGGCACGGCCAGGCACTTGTCAATGACCCGCTCGACGAGCGACTCGCTCAGGCCGAGCGTCTCCACCACCTTGTTGACGAGGCGGACGAGGTCGTACTTCGCGTAGTTTTTGGCCTTGTCGGGAATGGCCCCGGGGTCGGAGAGCATGTTGCGGCCCTTCCGGGCCATGAAGCGCAGGGGGTCGCGCAGCACGTCGGCCAGGTCGTGCTTCATGAGCAGTGTCTCGTACTCGTTGACCGTGAGGCCGGCGTGCTTCTCCCCGGGGGGAAGCTCGATCGTCACGCGACCGGTCGTGATGCCGCGCGCCGCGAGCATCTCGTGGAGCTGATCGAAGAAACCGAGGCGCGGGTCTCGCAGGCTCACCGAGTCGATCCCGTGACTGGAGACCGGCACGGCAATCTCCGTCTCGTCAACGGGGCGCTCGTCGTCGTATCCGATGACGGTCGCCCGACGCTCGCGGCGGTCGTGGCTGTCCTTGTTGATGCCGTCGAGGTCGACGAAGAAGACCGACCGGCAGGGGTCGCTCGGGTACGTCACACAGTTCTCGAGGCCCGACCCGATGAACGTGAGGTGGGAGTCGGCGTTGCGGGGCTCGGTGCGGCGCTGCTCCGGGCTCAGTTCCTTGCGGAGGTGCAGCTGGTCGTGCTGATAGTTGGCGCCGAACGGGAACAGCTCCCGGAACGGGGCGAGGAACTCCTGGACCTGATCGGGCTGCTGGTCGAGGCGGTTGCAAATGGTCTCCTCGAGAAAGCCCCCCGTGGTGTGGTGGGAACAGTACAGCGCCTTGCGATGCTTCTGGAGAAAGTCGTCGGTCTCGGCTTCGACGTGTCGATTGACGTCAATGACGTCGAGGCGACGCTCGGGTTGGAAGTGAACCGTAAGTTGGCTCGGGTCCGAAGCCATGTGGCGAGAGAAGACTGTGAAGAAGACCGACCCTCCGCGGAGCGAAGCCGACTGGAACGGGGCCGCTCAGGGTCGACCGAGCGGCGCAGGACAGGGATGGTGGAATGAGACCATCGCACCCGAGTCGAAAGTCGTGCCACGTACAGGTTTTGTCCCGGGCAGTTCCGGGGAAAGGATGCTATAAAGTCGGGGGCGAGTGCCGAAGACACCAGGCCAGAATGTAATGTCGCTGTTCAAAGTTGAGGGGCGCGGGGGACTGGCATAGAGGCCACGGTGTGCATCACTCACTCGGGGTCGGCGACGACCTCCACGGTGCGGTCGTCGTCGTGGAAGTGCAGGCGAAGCCGGTCACCGGGCCCGAGTTGCTCGGCGGCGGGCACCGGTGTCCCGTCGCGGGTTGGGTAGGCGTAGCCGCGGCGGAGGGGCTGCTCGGGGTCCACGGCGCGCAGGCGGCTCTGCAGGCGGTCGAGCCGGGTCTGGGCCCGCTCCACGGCCCGCGTGCCGCCCCGCTCGAGCCGATCGACGAGGCCGTCGATCCGCTGCTGATACTGCTCGAGGCGGCGGATTGGGGTGTGGAACGCGCGGGAGGAGACGAGGGCGTCGACGTGCTGGCGGCCCTCCTGAATGTGGCGGACGACGCGGTCCCGCAGGCGGTCGTGGAGGTCGCGGATGCGGGCGGCGACGTCGCGGCGGTCGGGCACCACGATTTCGGCGGCCATCGAGGGCGTGGCGGCCCGCTCGTCGGCCACGAGGTCGGCAATCGAGACGTCGGACTCGTGCCCCACGGCGCTCACGACCGGAAGCGCCGACGCGGCCACGGCGCGGGCGACGACTTCTTCGTTGAACGCCCACAGGTCCTCGGTCGAGCCCCCGCCGCGGCCGACGATCAGGACGGCCGGGCGCTGCGGGTCGTCCAGGGGCACGTCGTTGAAGCCCGCGATGGCGTCGGCAATGGCCTGCGGGGCCTCAAGGCCCTGGACCGGGACCGGGCAGAGTACCACCTCGGCGGGCGGGAAGCGACGGTTGAGCCCCGACAGGATGTCCTGCAGCGCGGCGCCCTCCCCCGAGGTGACGACGCCAATCGTCTCGGGGAAGGCGGGAAGCGGCCGCTTCCGGTCGGCGTCGAAGAGGCCCTCGGCCCGCAGCTTCTGCTTCAGTTCCTCGAACGCCCGCTGCTGCGCCCCCTTGCCGGCCTGCCGCATCGACTGCGCCATGATCTGCAGGTCGCCCCGCCGTTCGTAGACCGACGCGTGCCCCTGAACGCGCACCTGCATGCCCTCCTCGGGCTCGAAATAGACGTGCTGCGTGCGGTACTTCCACATTACGCAGCGGATCTGGGCGTCCTCGTCCTTGAGCGTAAAGTAGCAGTGGCCGGACGCCGCCCGCGTGAAGTCCGAAAGCTCTCCCTCGACCCACAGGTCGTCGTAGTGCGCCTCGACGAGATCGCTGAGACCGCGGGTCAGCTCGGTGACGGAAAGAACATTGTCGGACACGGGACGGAGACGCAGTGGGCAACGGAAAATCGCGGGGCGTAAACGAAGGGGGACGGGGGGAGTTGCAGTCGGCGCAGGGGCGGGAACGGAATCTCACGGGACATTCGGGACGGACGGCCGGCCTCGGAACGGGATCTTTGAAGGTTTCCCACATCCGGCACATCCGGTTCCGGCTTTCGTAGAGAAGGCCGGATCAGCCTTCACATTCTCTCCCGCGCAATTTCCTCCGACCATGTCCGACCCCATCCGCATTCAATTCGTGTGCCTCGGCAATATTTGCCGGAGCCCGCTGGCGAAGGTCGTCTTTCGGGACAAGGCGGAGAAGGCCGGTCTCGCCGACCACTTCGAGATCGTCTCGTCCGGGACCGGCAACTGGCACGTCGGCGACAAGGCCGACGACCGGATGCGGAAAACGGCGAAGCGAAACGACCTCTCCCTGGAGGAGCACCGGGCGTCGCAGTTTCAGGCCGAGGACCTGGAGCGGTTCGACCACATCTTTGTGATGGACAAGAGCAACCTCAACGACGTGCTCCACCTCGACGACAACGACGAGCACGACGGCAAGGTGCGGCTCTTTCGGGAGTTCGACCCGGAGCCCGGCGACTACCAGGTGCCCGATCCCTACCACGGCGGCCGCCAGGGCTTCGAGAACGTGTTCGACATCGTCGACCGCACCGCCGACATGCTGCTGCACCGCCTGGTCGAGGAGCACGACCTGTCCGAGCACATGGACGGAGCGGAAGAGGGCGTGGGGGAGGGGGAGCAAGAGAGCATGGGCGAGGGGGAGCGCGGGAGCTAGGGAGGAGTGGATCAGCGTTGCTTGTGCTCTCTTCACCGTTAGTGCCCCCGCGCCCGACCCATGCTGCCCGACGCGCTCCGTGACGCCCTCGAAGCCCGGCTCGACGTATCGATCGAGTCGGTGGCGACCGTCGGGGGCGGCTGCATCGCCAATGCCTGCCGCGTAGAAACGGATGGCTCCCCGTTCTTCCTGAAGTACGGGGACGACGAGGTGGCCCGCACGTTTCCCGGCGAGGCCGCCGGACTGGAGGCGCTTGGGGAGGCCGACAGTCCGCTCGCGGTGCCCTCGGTCCTCGAGACCGCCTCCCCGGCGCCCGACCGACCGGGCTTCCTCGTGATGGAGTGGATCAACACCGGACACAAGGGGCAGCAGTTCTGGACGCAGTTCGGCGAGGGGCTCGCCGCACTGCACCGCCACGCCGCCGACGAATACGGGTTCGATCGGGACAACTTCATCGGTCGTCTGCCCCAGCAGAACGAGTGGATGGACGACTGGCCCGCGTTCTTTCGCACCCAGCGGCTCGAGCCGCAGGTGGGCATGGCGCGAGAGCGGGGCCGCTGGCAGACGGACTGGAACGAGCCCCTGGAGGCCCTCTACCGACGCCTCCCCGACCTGCTGCCGTCCCACCCGACGCCGTCCGTGCTGCACGGCGACCTGTGGAAGGGCAACTACATGGTCACGGCTACGGGCACCCCCGCCCTTATCGACCCGGCCACGTACTACGGCCACCGGGAGGCCGACCTGGCCATGACCGAGCTGTTCGGGGGCTTCCAGGACCGGTTCTACGACGCCTACCGCGGGGCCTGGGGGCTGGCGCCCGGCTACGAGACGCGGCGGGACGTCTACAACCTCTACCACCTCATCAACCACCTCAACCTCTTCGGCGGCGGGTACGCCGGCTCCGTCGACGGCATCCTCCGGCAGTTTGGGTAGCGGGCCCCACGCGCCGTCCCGCGGCCCAAACGGTTCGCCCGCTACGGCACATACCAGATGCCGCGGTCCGGGTCGAGCCACTCGCCGACGACAATGTGGGGCAGGGCCAGGAGGCACACGAAGACGGTGTAGAAGGCCACGCTGCCGGCCAACAGGCCCGCGTTGCCGAGGGGGTGGGGCACGAGGACGTAGAACCCGGCCATGAGGCCGAAGGTCACCAGCGCCCCCAGCACCATCGCGGCCCAGGTGAGCGGCAGCGATCGGCGGTCGGGGGGCGGCTCGGTGGACGCCGTGGCGGTCGAGCGGGCGGTCTGACGCAGAGAGTACCAGAGCGGGAAGTACAGCCCCACCGCCAGCATCATGGGCACGACCGCGAAGTAGGTCACCAGCAGGGTCGTCTCGGCGAGGTCGGTGAGCCAGGAGGCCGACGGGCCGGCGGTGTACAGCCCCGCGCCGAGGTGCACCGCGAGGGCGAGGCCGTAGACCGTCCCCACGGTGGCCTGCACCTCGTGCAGGTGCGTGGCCAGCGGCAGCGGCGACTGTGCGCCGAAGATCTGCGCCATGTAGGTGGAGAACGCAATGTAGACGCCCGGCCACGCCAGGAGCGGCACCAGCATGATGGCCCCGCCCCGCACGAAGACGGCGAGGCCGCGCTGCCACCCGGCCGTCAGGTGCTCGGTTCCGCACAGGGCGTCCATGACCTTGAGGCCGCCGTGGCCGCCCTTCACCACCGCGGTACTGAAGGCCAGGGCGAGGGCGGGCACGGGCGTAACGAAGAACAGCCCCACGAAGCCGGCGAGAAAAGCGAGGTACAGGACCACGTAGCGGAGGCTAAACGAGACGCGCCGGTTGCGCAGGTTGGCGAAGTGCTCGAAGCCCCCGTGCGGTAGGTTGAGGGCCACCATGCCGATGAGGTACCCGACCATCTGGGCCGTCATGGACAGGGACACGTTCAGAAGGGCGGCCCCGACTCCCCCGAGCGCGAGGGCCCCCAGGGTGAGGCGCGAGGCCCACACGGCCCCGGTTGCGGGCGACTGCGCCGGGGCCCGGCGCGGGGGAGACGGAGCGGAAGAGGCTGTAGACACCGCGGACATAGGAGAAAATCCGTTCCATTCGGGAGGGCAGGCGAAAGCTACGCGGCCATGTCCCGGGTTACGGCCGTGGCGGCCTGTTCGCCGCTGATCAGGCAGATCGGGACGCCGACGCCGGGCGTCGTGTCGGCGCCCACGTAGTAGAGGCCCGGGGCGTTGGTGGCCCGGTGGGACGGGCGCAGGGGCCCGGTCTGCCGGAGCGTGTGTGCGAGCCCGAGGGCATTTCCCTTCGGCTGGCCGTAGTGGTCGGCGAAGTCGGACACACAGGCGTCCCGCTCGACCTCGATGCGGCCCCGGAGGTCCACGCCGCGCCGGGCGAGGTCGTCGAGCACCTTTTCGCGCATCCACGCCCGGCGGGCCGCTCCGTCCTTGAGGCCGGGTGCAATTGGGACAAGGATGAAGACGGAGTGGTGCCCCTCCGGCGCAAACGAGGGATCGGTCCGCGAGGGCACGTGGACGTAGTAGGCCGGATCGGCGGGCCACCCTGGATCGTCGAAGATGCGGGCGAAGTGGGGCGCCCAGTCCGTGGGGAGGACGAGGGTGTGGTGCCGGAGGGGATCGACGTCGCCCCGCACCCCCAGGTACAGCAGGTAGGCCGACGGGCCGTACGTGCGGCGTTCCCAGTAAGCGTCGTCGTGGTCGCGCTGGCGGGGGGGAAGGAGCGTGCGCTCCACGTGGGCGGGACTGGCGTTGGCCACCACGCGACGGGCCGTCCGGGGGCCGTGCTCGGTCGTCAGCTGCACGCCTGGAACTCCGGCGTCCAGGCCGGTCACGGCCGTGCCGGTCTCGATGGTCACGCCGAGGCCCTCGGCCAGATCGGCGAGGGCGTCGACCAGCGACTGCATGCCGCCGACCGGGTGATAGACGCCCTGATTGAAGTCGACGTGCCCCATCAGCGTGTACAGGGCCGGCGTGTTGTAGGGCGACCCGCCCAGAAAGACCAGCTTGTACTCCAGCAGCTGGCGCAGCTTTGGGTGCTCCACGTAGCGGCGCACGTAGCGGTCCATCGAGCGCAGCAGGGGCAGGGCCCGGACCGAGCGCAGGACGTCCGGATCCAGCCAGTCGCGCCAGCGCGACCGCTGCGGATAGATGAAGCGCTCCATCGCCAGGTCGTATACCTCCTCGGCGTGGGCCAGGTACCGCCGAAACGCATCGGCCGCGCCGGCCTCGTACGTTTCCAGCTTCGGGGCCAGCGCCTGCGGGTCGGCGGGCACGTCCAGTCGGTCGCCGTCCTTCCAGAGGACACGGTAGCTGGGGTCGAGCTGCTCAAGGTCGTACGCCTCCTCGACCGACACGTCGAACGTTCCGAAGAAGCGCTCGAACACGTCCGGCATCAGGTACCAGGACGGTCCCGTGTCGAATCGGAAGCCGTCGACCGCGGTGGTCCCGGCCACGCCGCCGAGGGTGTCGTGCTGCTCGAGCACCGTCACCTCGACCCCGGCGTCGGCCAGATGACAGGCCGCCGATAGGCCTCCAATGCCGGCGCCGACGATGGCAACGGACGAATCAGACGTCATTCGTCGTCGTGGAGCGTCCCGAAAGCCTGTGAGAAGGGCCGACGATCCGAGAGCGCGCCGCGGCGTCGGGCCCCGAGGGAGTATTCTTCATCCAGAACGAAGGGCGGAAGTTCTTGTATTTCAGATAAAAACATCCACTTTTCTTCTGTATCGACCGCAATGTTCCGTTTTCGTCACGAACGAGGACTCTCATCCGGGCGTCCCCGGCAGCAACACCAATGCCCCACCGCCGAGACGGGCAGTGGGGCACCGGGAACGTTTTTCGAAGCACCGAGACTTTGCGAGTACTCGGGACTACTTCGGTCCGTCGGTCATCAGCGATTCCTTGACCAGGGTTGTGTCGGTGTCGACACCCGCCTGCTCGAAGAGGTGTCCGACCGGGCAGACGTGCATTGTCTTCTCGAGAATCCGCTCCAGTTTGTCCAGGTCTTCGTTGCTGTCCACCCGCACGAGGGCTTCCGAGTCGCTGATCGTGGTGTCTCCCTTCTCGAGGGTCATCTCCACTTCGATTTTTCGGTAGGACACACCGGAGTTCTCCGCAACCTTCGCCCAGATTGTAGAGATGCATCCGGCTAGGGACATTCCGGTCAGCTCCAGGGCGGTAGGGCCGAGGTCTTCTCCGTCTTGTCCGGGTGGGAGGTCGAGCACAAGGCCGTGCTGACGACCGTTGTCGACAACGGACTGGAAGTCACCATGGGTGTGTTCGGAGGTTGCCTGCATCAGATAGACGAGATGTCAATGCGATAGAGCACGAGAAAACCGATCCGTGAATACGTTCCTGAAGTCCGTTCTCCGCTTGCGGTCATGCACGGTCCGCAGCCGTCGCGGAAAATCGTTCACGTACGTTCTCACGGATCGGTAAACGGAGTGGCCTCCCGGCCTCGTCGGTGACGACACTCGGGGCCTTTGGGGAGGACACAGTCGTAGGCATCCGCCGCCCCGGGAAAAGTTTTTGTATTCAGACAAAAGTATGCGCTTTTCTTCTTTTGTTACTTTTTGCTCGGCACTGTGCCCGGGCCCACTGGCCTTTGAGGTTCGGGCGCGTCTCGGTGTCCGTTTGCGTTCACGTCGGATGGATCGCTCCGCCACCGGCATACTTGGAGGGCGCCGTGCTCGAGGTCCTCTCCGGGGCCGGTCACGCCTGCGTGCACGCCGCCTCGGGGCCCAGCAGCCGCCGCCAGCCGACGTTTCCCCACTGCTCCGGCGCGTAGGACCGGATCCAGCGCCGGTCGATCCAGTGCTTGAGCCGCAGCAGCCAGGGATGCGCGGCCCACCGTGAGCCCGCCGTCCAGAGCCCCTCCCGGGTCCCGGTCGATAGCACGAGGGGGGCGACGGGGTAGGGGCGGAACGACGTGAGGGACGAGGCGGGCGGCACGTTGCCGGCCGACAGCTGCCGGAGGCTTCGGTCGAGGTTGGCGCGAAGGTCCGGGCCCTGCTTCACGGCGTGCACGCCCACCTTCGGAAGCGGTCGGGCCCGAATCGTGGCGCAGTCGCCGGCGGCGAAGATGCGCGGACGGGGATGCGTGCGGAGCTGCTCGGTGACCTGGAGAAAGCCCCGGTCGTCGGTGGGGAGGCCGCTTTCCTCCAGGAAGGAGGGCCCGACCGTGCCCGTGGCCCAGAGGACCGCGTCGGCCTGGACGGCGTCGGCCTGGACGGCGTCGGCCTGTGCGGCGCCGGCCTCGGCCCCGTCCGCCCGCATCTGGACAAGGGCGTCGTCCGACCGCTTCTCGACCCGCTCGACGGTGGTTCCGATCCGAAGGGCGGCCCCGCGCTCCCGAAGGCGGGACGCGGCGTAATCCTGCATGCCCGCCGGAAAGCGAGGGAGGAGATGGTCCTCCTGCTCGACGATCGTGAGGTGGAGGTCCTCGGCCCGGCCCGCGGCATGGAAGCGGCCGGTCACGTTGAGGGCCACCTCGGTCCCGGCCGCGCCCCCGCCCACGATGACTAGGTGCAGCGTGCCCGTCGGCGCGGCGAGCGCGTCGCGGATTGTCGGCTCCAGCTCGCGGATCCGAAAGATCGGCTTCGTGGCCACGGCGGCGTCCGGGACAGCCGGATTCACCGCCCCGACGTCGACGGCCAGGAGATCGTATGGATGCTCGTCCCCGTCCGCGGTCGTGACGCGGCGGGACTCGGGGTCCAGGGCGGTTGCTCGCTCCCGCACGAACGACATCCCGGCCTCGCGGGCGAGGCGCTCAAGGTCAATCCGGATCTCGTCGAGATCGTAGACGCCGCCCAGATACTCCGGCACCATGCCGGAGTAGTAGAGCCACCGCTGCGGATCGATGAGGGTCACCTCGATGCCCCGATCAACCCAGTCCCGGGCCTGTGCGATCGTGGGCAGCATCGCGTGCCCGCCCCCCAGCAGCAGGAGACGAGGAGAGCGGCTCCCGCCAGAAAATGAGGATGAGGACACAACGACGAGTGGGCACGGTGAGAAGAGAGCGCGGCGCCGCCGGGTCTACGACGTTTGGGTCTTCCGACGAGTGGAAAGACCAAACGGCAGGTAGAGGGGACAGGTGCCGACGAAGCTCGTCAGCAGAAAGATCACGGCGGCCGCGCCGAACAGAGTGGCCGTGAGGCCTCCGATCTGGCCGGTAAAGTAGAGGACGGCCACCACGAGGGCGGCCAGGGTGCGAAGTCCGCGGTCGAGGGAGCCCATATTCTTGGTCATGGTCGCGGGCGGGAAGCAGGTCAGGGAGATCGAGAGAATAAAAAGACGCTAACTCATAGGTTTTTGCCGTCTTTTTGTTCCTACATGTAAACACAAAAGACGCCCGACTGCGTATACGGGCCGTGGCGACCGGGTGCGTGAAGAACGAGCAAACAGAGAACCCGGGCAGGGGAGGCCCATACCATATGAGTGAACATTCACTCACAACGGCTCGGGACGTCCCCGAGCCCCTGCCTCACCACCTTCTTTGCACAACACGGCACATCTGCCGATGCCTACGTACACCTATCGCCGGGACGACGGCACGACCTTCGAGGCTCAGCAAAAGATCACCGACGACCCGCTGCGGGAGTGCCCCGAGACGGGACAGTCCGTCGAGCGCATCATCACACGCAGTCCCGGGGTGGTCACTGACACGGCCTCCGACGACGGGCCCGCCTCGTCGGCCGCGGCAGGTGGCTCGTGCTGCGGGCCTCTCTGCGGCCTCTAACCAGCCGTTTCAATCCCATGAGCCACGGGTCCGTCGAGACGTCGCGACTGCAGTCCCGCGCTTCCGGCACTGCGTACAGGCGCGTGTCGTCCGATTTGGCGTCCGTCACGGACGAATCGAGAGCCAATGCAGAGGCCGTCGATTGAAACAGTCTCTTCGGCCACCGGCACCCTTTCCCATTTTCTACGTCCAGACATGACGAAGCGAGACGCAGTCTGCGAGGCGGCCCTCGAACTCTTCGCGGAGAACGGAATTGAGGCCACGACGACCCGGGAAATCGCGGAGCGGGCGGGCGCCGCCGAGGGCACCCTGTACCGTCACTTCAAAGGAAAGGAGGACCTTGCAGAGTCGCTCTACCGGCGCTGTGCAGACCAGCTCCGCGGGCACCTCGCGGCGGCGTCCGAGACCGCGACGGCCCCCGCAGTCCGGCTAGAGGCCCTCGTCCGGGGCATTTTCACCTTCTTCGACGAGCGGCCCACCTCCTGTACGTACCTCCTCACGACCCAACCCGGAGACCCCGACGAGGCGGACGAGGAGGCCTCCGCGCCCCCGCTGGTTCCGTTCGCCGACGTGCTGCGCGACGGGATCGAGCAGGGGACCTTTCGGGACGTTCCGGTTCCGCTGACCGCGGGCTGGATCCTGTCGATGGTCCAGCGCACGGTACGCTTCCTCAAAGCCGGAACGCTTCGGATGGAGAAGCAGGCGGCCATCGACCGGACGGTCGACGCGGCCCTGCGCCTGGTGGACGGGGG
>JAZKTD010000108.1:0-10809 GCA_036625705.1 Salinivenus sp. | reverse complement strand
GCGACGGCAATATAGCGACGGGGATCGGGTGGCGTCAACTGCCGCGTGCGTCCCGACACGGCGATCGCACCTTCATTTTCGTAGGCTAAAGATGGCTGCGCAGCAGGGGACGAAAGAATGTCCGTGCCCTCACGCCCCCTTCCCCCCCTCGTTCCGGGCCCAACCGGATGTCCTCGGTCGGAGAGTCTCCGTTCCGCGTGTTCGGACTCCAATCGGACCCCAAGATGCAATCGCCCTGGTGCGTCCCGGCGAGTGCGGCCCCCTATTCGACCGAGGCCCGGGTGGAGCGCATCTCCCGCTCCTCGGAGTGCCGGTCCATGGCGAGGTGGCGACGGATGACCCGCGCGATCGCCTCGGGGTTGTAGGCCCCCTGGTAGCGCTGGCCGTCGATGAACAGGTTGGAGGTCCGCCGCACGCCGCTCTGCACGGCGGAGTTTCGGTCTTCCATCACCCGCTGGTGGAGCACGTCGTCGTGCAGGTCGTCCTCGAACTGATCGACGTCCAGGCCGATGTCGGCGGCGTACATGCGCAGGTCCTCGTCCTCGAGGTGGTCCTGGTGGGTGAACAGCTGCTCGTGCATCGCCCAGAAGGCGCCCTGTCGGGCCGCCGCCTCGGCGGCCACGCTGGCCTGCTCGGCGTGCGGGTGGCGGAGGCGCAGGGGCAGGTGGCGGAAGACGTAGCGGAAGGGAAGCTCCTGCTCCGTCTCCGCGGAGAGGCCCTGCATGACCCGCTGGAGGTCCGCGTAGATCTTTCGGCTGGTGGGGCACTCGTAGTCGCCGTACTGCACGACGGTCACCGTCGCCTCGGCGGGGCCGTAGGCGTGGTCGTCGGCCTGGACGGGGGGGTCGAGCAGGGTGTCCGCCTCGTTCTCATCCTCGAGGGTGGGGCGCCCGGCGGAGTGACCGAAGAGCCACTCCGTCCAGGTCAGCTCCAGCTGCCCGCAGTCGCGGTGCGGGAAGCGGCGGTCGCGGGTCTGCGAGAAGTTGAGGATGGCCACCAGGAGGACACCGCCCACCGTGTTGCCCAGCACGGCCGGGGCCAGAAAGCCGAGCAGGAAGGTTCCGAACGTTGCCCCGCCCTCGAACACCACGTAGAGCACCTCGGTGGAGCCGACGATGCAGTGGGCCAGCTCGGCCGCGGCGACCGGGTAAATCAGCGCAAAGATGATGAGGGCGCGGGCCGTCATGGTCCGGGCGGCGTAGTTGAGCCACACCATGCTGGCCACCAGCCACCCGGCAAACACGCCCTTCCAGAACAGGTCCCCCCACGACATATCCAGGAAGTGGTCCCCGATTCCGTAGGCCACCTCGGCCATCTCGGGCGTAAATACGCCGGTGGTTGCCAGCACGTACGCGACGAGGCCCGCCCCCAGCACGTTGGCCACGAGCACCACTCCCCAGATCCGAAGCAGCCGGGGGATGCTCGCGATGCGGGTCAGCACCAGCGTCACGGGCGTCAGCGTGTTCTCGGTGAAGAGCTGGTAGCGCCCCATCACCACCAGCAGGAAGCCCAGGGGATACATCAGGCTGCCGGCCAGGTGCGACGGCCCGCCGGGCCAGAGCGCCGAGAGGGCCGCCATGCCCAGGAAGGAGAGACTGATCGAGAGGCCCGCGGCCAGCCCGCTCAGGAAGAGCAGCCGGGTCGACCGGCTAAACTCCTCGTCGGCGGCGATGACGAGACGGTGGAAGATCTCGTCGGTCGAGAAGAGGTCCCGAAGGGCCTCGCCGGCTGCCGGCGCCCCGCTCTCGGATTGGTCGAGTGCCTCCCGAATCTTGCTCGGGTCCTCGTCCGGGGTGTCGAGCCGAGGGAGGACGTAGGGAAGATTTCCATCTCCGACCGACGGACGGGCCTCAGCCGGGTCGGAGTGGTCCGTCGTGGAAACATCCATAGACAAAGTGGGGGTGGAGACCGGGAGAACGGAGGCACGTTCACACAGTCCAATTCCGCTGTGGTTCGCCGCCAGGTGTAATCAAACCGCCAACACAGCCCCCCCGAAGACTCCGCGGGTGTCGAAGGGCCTTTCGGGACGGCGCGAGAATCGCCGGCGGGAGATACGGGTGGGACGGCGGGGCGATTGCGCTCCTCACCGTGAGGAAGAGATGCAGCCGCTACGCGTCGGACGACGGGCTTGGCGTGCTCGGCTCTCGTCGGTCCGGGTCCGGCGTACTCGGCTCTCGTCGAGTCGGGTTCGGCACGCGCGTCGGCTTCGACGGCTGCCGCTTCGGTTGACGCTTCGGCTGGCGCTGCGGCGTACGACGAGGACGCTGCGGGGTGGGATTGGTCGGTGCCGTAGAGCGAGCGTGGGTCATGGCAACGGACAACAATCTCGTGCACATTACTTCGCATAGTCCTGTACGGACGGGGACCGGCAGTGTTGGCGGCGGTCCGCCCTCGTGCGTCGGGGGCACTCTTTCGGGGCTCCGGCAGCCCTTTTCCCCTGAGATCGTACACGGGAGCCGCATCTACCGGGGCTCCGCCTCCAGCGACGGGGCCTCGTCCGCGTCCCCCGACGCTCCGTCGGGCGTCTCGCCGCCGTCGTCCTCGTCCAGGGCCCAGTCGACGACGCCGGCGTGGGGACGCGGGTGCTCCACCTCCACCGGCCGCGGCTCAAAGCACTGGCGGCAGCGCGGCTCGTAGGCTTCGGTGGCCCCCACCAGCACACGGTCCTCGCCCGGCACGATGCGCTGGGAGTGGTTGGCCGGCGCCCCGCACACCACGCACACCGCGTGCAGCTTGGTCACGTGCTCGGCCGCCGCCATGAGCTGGGGAATCGGGTCGAACGGCTCGGCCCGGTAGTCGGTGTCCAGGCCCGTCACCACGACGCGGCGCCCGTCGTTGGCCAGCTCCTGGCAAACGGTCAAGAGCTCCTCGTCGAAGAACTGGGCCTCGTCGATGCCAATCACGTCGGCCTCGCTCGTCATGAGCAGGATCTGGGACGCGGTCTCGACCGCCGTGGTGGAGACGGTGTTTTCGTTGTGGGACACCACCTCGTCCTCGCTGTACCGGGCATCGAGGGCCGGCTTGTAGACCTCGACCTGCTGTCGGGCGATGCGGGCGCGGCGGAGGCGGCGGATCAGCTCCTCGGTCTTGCCGCTGAACATCGACCCGCAGATGACTTCGATCCAGCCGGTCGTGCGGTCGCGATCGACAATGTGGGGTTCGAGGGCCGACATGTAGGCGTGGGACGGGGCGGAGAAAAACGAGGCGCGCCCACAAGGTAAGTCATGAGGACGCGCGAATGCCAGAATGGCGAAAGGGGGCGGGGCGTGAGGGAGCGCGGGAGTCGGGCGTGGGATCGATGCGCCGAATCCGCCTACTCCACCGGGCTCCCTCCGTGTCCGGTCCCCCTTCGTAGAGACAACGTTTCCTACACCTCTCCGAGCGCCCGGGCCCGCACCCAGCCGGTCGTGCCGTCGGCTAGGCGGACCGACCGCCACGGGGCCCGGCGGCGGCGCACCTCCACCAGGACGCCTTCCGGCAGCGTCGTGTCGGCGGCGGCCTCGGCGCTCGGCGCAGCGTGGACGGCCACGGTGTCGGCCACGACCACGGCGCGCCCCCGGAGCGACTGGGCGTAGGAGGTGCCCAGGGCCACGGCCGCAAGCAGAAGCCCCCCGACTACCGGCCCCCATACCACCGGACGGCGCCACGCATCCGGGCGGCCGGGCCGGGTGCCGACCACCGCCGCGACGAGGCCGCTCCCCAGCAGAAGCGCCCCACCCCCCAGCAGGATCCAGGGCGGCCACGTCTGCACGAGGTCGGGAAGCGTCCGGGGCGGGCCCTGCTCCAGCCGCTCGGGGTAGACGCCCGCCCGGCGGCGGGCCTGCTCCAGGTTGTGCCGGAGCCGCGGGTCGCGCGGCCGCAGGCGGCGGGCCTTCTCGTAGTAGCGGATGGCCGGGCCGAGGCGGTCGAGCCGCACGTAGGCGTTGCCGAGGTTGTAGTAGAGCGCCCCGCTGGCGTAGCCGGTCTCGAGCACGTCCCGGTAGAGCGTGGCGGCCCGGGCGTACTGGCCTTGCCGATAGGCCGTGGTGGCCCGCTCGTAGGCCCGGTCGAGGCTGTCGGGCGGGGCGGCCGCCCCAGCGGGGAGGGCCGCGCCGAGAACGAGGAGGAGAAGCCAGCGCATGCGCGGGGCCTACGTTGGGAGATGGTCGTCGAGGCGGCGGAGGAGCGCGTCGGCCCGGTCGAGGGTCGTCTCCATGGCATCGGTCGGCGGCTCGTCGGGGGAAAACTGGGCCTCGTTGCACGCCCTCAGCACCTCGTGGAGGGCCTCGCGGTCGGACCGGGCGGCGCCACGGCGGGCCAGGTGCCGGTCGAGGGCCTCCCCCGTCATCCCCGACGCGGCGCGGGGAAGATCGAGCCGCGCCTCGAGGAACGCCAGAACGCCCCGCTCGACGGCCTGGTAGAAGGCGCGCGTCTTTCCCTCCCGCAGATGACGACGGGCATCCTGCAGGAACGCCTGTGCGTCGTCGAGGGGCCCGGACGCTCGGGACGGGGCCGCCCTCGACCCGCGGCGCCGGTAGGCCACGCCGCCCGCCGCGAGGACGAGGGCCCCCAGCAGTGCCAGGTACACCCACGGCCGGGCGTGGAGGGGCCGCCGGTCGACACGGATCCAGGGATCGGGCTGCTCGACAAGTCCCGCGATGTCCCCGACCGGAAGGCCGTCGCCGGTTCGGCTCGTCGCCTGCGGCTCCGCCTCGCCCGTCACCTGCACCGTCGCCGGCGTCGACCGGACGGTCTCGTACCGCTCGGCCGCCGGGTCGAAGTACGCGAAGCGCAGCGACGGGAGGGTGTAGGTGCCGCCCGAGCGCGGCACGAGCGTGTAGGTGAACGTCTTCGTGCCCCGAATCGCCGCCCCGCCCCGGTCGACGTCGGTCTCCACGTCGGGCTCGTACGTCTCGAACGCGGAAGGGGCCTCCAGCGTGGGCGGGGAGACGGTCGCGATGTTGCCGGTGCCCTGCACGCGGGCGGTCAACTCGACCGGGTCCCCCACCGCTGCGCTGTCGGGCCGCACCCGCGTGTCGAAGGTGAACTGCCCGACCGCCCCGTCGAACGCAGGCGGGGCCGACGGGGGCAGCGGCCGGGCCGCCACCGTCAACTGCTCGGACGAAAGGGTCACCGGCTCGTAGCGGCTGCGCGGAACCGGCCCGTCCCGCCGTCCGAGCCGGGGCTGGGCCTGGGCCTCCGTCTCGATCCGGAGCGGGTCCACCGCCAGTGTCCCCGCCCGGGTCGGGAACAGGGCCACCCGCTTCAGGACGATGGCCTTGTACGTCCGGCCGAAGATCTGCTGGGCCCGCGGCGTCGGACGGGAGGCCACGTCGAGCTCTTCCCGCCAGAAGCCGGGGGCGTCCCACGCGTCGGCCATGCGGCTCTGCCGGAGGCGGACGCCCGGCCGGAAGAAGAGACGGTACTCGACGGTCACCTGCTCGTTCTGGTAGGCGGCGTCGGCCGAGACAGTGCCCCGAATAAACAGGTCCCGGGGGCGCAGTCCGGCTTGCTCTCTCCCGTCGGGTTCGGCCCGCGGCCCCGGCCCGGCGGCGGGCGCACGGCCCCGAGCGGGGCGCTGCGCCCGCGGGACGATGCGGACCCGCACCTCGTCGGTCGTGTACTCTTCGCCGCGGATGCGGACCGTGGCCGCGCGGATCCGCCCGACGCCGACCCGCATCGGCTCGTACGTCCACTCGAAGGTGAGGCGACGCGTGAGGCGGCCGCTGTCGAAGGACACCTCGCGCCGGGTTCGAGGCGTGGTCTCCTGAAGCACCAGGTTCGTAGTCGAGGGGGGCTCGGGGGTCTGCACCTCTGTGACCGACGCCCCCTGCACCTGAATCTTGAAGGTGACGGTTCCGGCCGTGCCCACCTCGGCGGGCTGGGCCTGCGCCGACACCGTCACGTCCGTGCCCGACTGGGCCCGCGCCTCTCCCCCGAGAAGGAGCACCAGTCCCAGCGCAACGGCGAAACCGCGCAGGATCGTTCTGAATGGAGAGGTCGCGACGATGAGCATCCGGGACCGGAACGGGGACGAGGCGCTGTGCTACCAGTCTTTCTCCACGCGCTGTTGCTTCGTCGAGCGCGGACGGAGCTGACGGAGGAGGCGGCGCTCCTGCCCCTCGAGGGCGCGCAGGAAGCGCTCGGCCTGCGCCCGGCTGAGCGTGTCGACCGGCCGGCCACCACGGCCGCGGCGCGTGGGGGTGGGGCGGGCGTCGGACGGACGCCGGCCGGACCCGGCTCCCTGGCGCTGTCGGTCCGACGGGTCGGAGCGCTGCGCATCGGAGCCCGGGCGCGAGCCCGACTCCGCCCCCTCGGACGACGCCTTCGGGCCGGACTGGGTCGGGCCCTCGGTGTCCGACGGAGACGGGTTCTCCCCGCCCTCCGACGTCTCGTCGGACGACTCATTGCCCTGCTGCCCGGACTGACGGCCCGAGGACGTCGACGAGGAATCCTGCCGGCCGTCGGGACGCCCTCCCTCCCGCAGCTTCTCGCGGAGGGCAATCAGCCGCGGGTCGTCGGGCGCCACCTCCAGGCCCTGCGTCACGGCCCGCCGGGCCGTCGCCTCGTCGCCGTCCACGTAGGCCTGGGCCGCCTCGTGGAAGTACGCGTCGGCGGCCGACTGGGCCGCCGCCGGTGGCGCCAGCAGCAGGCACACCACCACACATCCGAGGCCGAGAAGGCGGGTCATGGTGTCTGGGCGATTTGTGTGACGTCGTCGAGGCGGCCCATGAACGTCCGGTAGGCCGCGACCGTCGAGTCCTTCCGGAGCCCCTTCCGCATCAGCTCGGCGGCGGCCTCGTACTGCGTCTTCCGCACCAGGGCCTCGGCCTTTTTCTTCAGACGCCGGGCGTAGGGGGAGGGCTCGATGTCGGGCGCGTCCCGGCTCCCGGAGCGCCGCTCGGCCCGCCGGCGCTTCAGATACTCGTAGTTGTACCGGGCCTCCGCGTGGGTCGGGTCGTCCAGGAGAACCTGCCGGTAGTCGGCGAGCGCCGCCCGCAGCTCGCCCTGACCGGCCGCGGCGGTGCCCGCGTTGAAGCGGGCGCGCCGCCGGGCCTCGGGGGTCGGGGCCGCCCGGGCGGCCCGCCGGAACGCGGCGCGGGCCTCCGCAAACTGGTCCTGCCGGTGCAGGGCCGCCCCGAGGTTGTTCTGCAGGGCCGCGTAGACGGCCCCGGTCGTGTCGTCGAGGGCGGCCAGCCCGTCGCGGTAGGCCGCCTCCGCGGCGGTGTACTGCTCCTGCTCGTAGAGGGCGTTGCCGCTCCGGCCGTGCTCGGCCGCCTCGTCGCCGAGGAGCCCGAACAGCAACAGCACGAGCGCGAGGCGTCCAGTCATGGAAGCGGGCCGACTGCAACGGAGGGTGAGAGATACCCCAACGCTCCACCTGCACGTTCGATTCGTCCCCCGCGCCGTCGCGCCGGAACTGGGGCACCGCGACGAACCGCTTTACATAATCATGGGCAGTTCCGACCTTGGATCCGCTCCCCACGGACGCCGCCCCGGCCTCCGCGACGCGCAGCCCCTTCTCCAATCCCTTTCTCCGTCGAATGTCCGACCTCCGCCTCGCCCTCCTCCTTCTCGCTGCCGGCCTCTTCCTCGGCGCCGGCACCGAGGCCGTGCGGGCCCAGGCCCCCACTTCCGCCGACCGTCCCGACACGCCCCGGGCGATGACCCTCGTGGACCTCCTCAACGTGCCCGACGTCGAGACGCCCCGCCTCGCCCCCACGGGGGAGCGCCTCGCATTCGTCAAGGAGACCTCCGACTGGGACGCCAACGAGCGGATCGAGCACATCTGGATCGCGGACCGGACGGGCGGCACGCCCATTCAGCTCACGAACGGGGACGACGGGGAACAGTCGCCCCGGTGGGCGCCGGACGGGGAGCGCCTGGCCTTCCTCGCCGACCGGTCCGACTCGCTCGACACGCAGGTGTACCTCATCCGCCCGGACGGCGGCGAGGCGCAGCGCCTCACCGACCACCCGACCGCGGTCTCCGACATCCAGTGGTCCCCCAGCGGCCGATGGATCTACTTCCGGGCCGAGATTGAGCCCTCGGACGCCGAGACGGCCCAGGAAGAGGCCGGGAACGACGTCTACGCCTTCAACGAGGACTACCACCACCGTCACCTCTGGCGCGTGGACGTCGCGAGCGGCGAGGCCGAGCAGATTACCAGCGGTTCGTGGTCGGTGATGGGATACCATCTCGGGCGCGACGGCGAGCGGCTCGTCTACCACCGCGCCCCGAATCCGCTCCTGGACGACCTCCAGCAGTGGGAGGTCTGGACGGCCTCCGCCACCGGCACGGACGCGACCCAGATCACCGACAACGACGTGCCGGAGTCCGACGCCCGCCTCTCGCCCGACGGGTCGCGCGTGCTGTTCCGGGCGGACGCCAACGCCGACTTCGACTTCTACTACAACTCGAACCTGTTTGTGGCCCCCGTGGACGGCGGCAGCCCCCGCCTCCTCCTCCCGGACATGCCGTACGAGGTCGACGCGGCATCCTGGTCGGCGAGCGGCGAGAACATCTTTTTCTCGGCCAACACCGGCGCCCGGCAGGATCTCTTCCGGGTGGCCGTCGACTCGGACGAGCGCACCCGGCTCACGGAGGGGGACCACGCGGTCGGAGGCTGGACCTTCCACCCGGAGGCCGGTCGCCACGTCTTCACGGTCGCGACGCCCGAGAGCCCCGGCGACATCTGGACGATGCCGGCTCAGGGCGGCGACCGGACCCAGATCACGTCCGTGTTCGAGGACCTGAGCGAGACGTACCGCCTGCCCCGGCAGGAGCTTATCACCTACGAGGGGCGGGACGGGACGGCGATTGAAGGGCTGCTGTTCTACCCCCTCGACTACGAGGAGGGGCAGCGCTATCCCCTCGTCGTGCAGACCCACGGCGGACCCGCCTCCTCCGATCAGTTCGGGTTCGGCTCCAGCTGGGACTACCCCCACGTGCTGGCCGCCATGGGCTACATGGTCTTCCAGCCCAACTACCGGGGCGGCACCGGGTACGGCGACGCCTTCCTGCGGGACATGGTGGGCCACTACTTCAACCAGGCCCACAAGGACGTCATGGCCGGGGTCGACCACCTCATCGACGAGGGGCTCGTGGACGGCGACCGGATGGCGAAGATGGGCTGGAGCGCCGGGGGCCACATGACCAACAAGATCATCACGTACACCGACCGCTTCGCCGCGGCCGCCTCCGGGGCGGGGGCCGCCAACTGGATCTCCATGTACTCGCAGAGCGACGTGCGCATCTACCGCACGCCGTGGTTCGAGGGCACGCCCTGGGAGGCGGACGCCCCCATCGATACCTTCTGGGAAAACTCGCCGCTGTCGGACGTGGCGCAGGTGACCACGCCGACCCTCTTCCTGGTCGGCGAGGAGGACGGCCGGGTGCCGATGCCGCAGTCCGTAGAGATGTACCGGGGCGTCGACGCGCAGGACGTCCCCACCCACCTGTACGTGGCCCCCGGCGAGTCGCACGGCTGGGCCGAACTCCGCCACCAGCTGTTCAAGGCCAACGTCGAGCTGGCCTGGTTCGAGAAGTGGGTGCGCGACCGGTCCTACGACTGGACGGAGGCGCCGGGCGACAGCGACACGGAGACGGCCGTTCCGGAGTGGGTCCCGTCCAACTGAGTATGGCCCTCATTCCGGCGGGCCCCCGGCGAGCGGGGGCCCGGACCGGTCGCGCGACCGCAGCGGAATGAGCACCTCGATCCCCAGCAGCAGGAGGGCCAGGGCGAGGGGCCACTGGTACATCTCGGCGTAGTCGGCAAACCGCTCCTCCGCGAGAACCGACGTCTCGAGCTGGCGGAGGGCCGTGGGCAGGTCCGAGAGGGCGCTCGACGTGGCCCCGACGCGGAAGTAGGCTCCGCCTTCCGCGAGCGACGTCAGCGCCGGCTCGTCGAGGCGCGTGCGGACCACGCGGCCCTGCGCATTCCGCTTCACGCCGGCCCGGCGGCCGTCTTTGTAGACCGGGATGCGCCCGCCCTCCTCGGTCCCCACCCCCGCCGCGAAGAGCGTAATGTCCTGGGTCCGGGCCGACTGCTTGATCTGCTCGAGATCGCCGACGTGGTTCTCGCCGTCGGAGAGGACGAGCAGGACCTGCGCCCGCCGGTCCTCGGGCCGGGCGGTGGAGTCGGCCGAGGGCCGGGTCGCGGAGAACGCCTCGGTGGCGGCGTCGAGGGCGGCGCCGAAGTTGGTGCCGGGCGTAGGCACCTGGTCCGGCTCGGCGACGTCAAGGAAGAGACGGAGAGCGCCGTAGTCGGTGGTGAGGGGGCACTGCACGATGCCGTCGCCGGCAAAGAGGACGAGCCCCACCCGGTCGCCGCGCAGGCCGCCGAGGAGGTCGCGGATCTCGTTCTTCGCGCGCCGGAGCCGGCTCGGCGCCACGTCCTGGGCCCGCATCGACGCCGAGACGTCGAGCGCCACGACCACGTCCACGCCCCGGCGCTCGACGGTGCGCAGCTGCGTCCCCAGCCGGGGGCCCATCAGGCTCAGGGCGAGGCCCGCCACCGCGCAGACGACGATAGCGGCCTTCAGGCGCCGGCGCCACGTCGGGACCTCGGGGGCGAGGCGCCGGACGAGCGCGGCGTCGCCAAACTGCGCCCGGGCCGCGCGCCGCCACTGGACCGCGCGCCAGAAGGCGTACGCGACCGCCGGGACGGCGACCCACGCCCACACGTACGTCGGATGCAACCAGTCCATGGGGCAGTGTCGAATTGCGAATTGCGAGTGTCGAGTGGTCGATGCGGGCCGCCCTTCGCTTCCCCCCTACGTGTCATTCGCAACTCGACATTCGCAAGTCGCCAATGTCTCAGGGAAAGCG
>JAZKTD010000107.1:0-10810 GCA_036625705.1 Salinivenus sp. | reverse complement strand
CCCATCGCCGACGAGGTAGACGAGGCGCAGGCGCAGTACGAGTTCGGGCGGCTGCACGAGAAGGGTGGTAGTGCCCGCCCGGACCGGTAGCAGAGCCGGCTAGGAAGACCTCGCCGGCTCGGCGACCGGGGAGGTCCCGATCAGGGTCTGAATCCACCGCGCGTAGCCGTAGGAGTGCTCGGCCGAGAGCGCCGGCGGGTCGCCCTGGCCGAAGAGGTGAGTCCCCATCTGCTGCAGCGTGCCGGGGAGGGCCGCGGGGCGCCCCTCCGCCTCCATGCAGATCGTCCAGGCGCGCTGGTCCTCGACCCGGACCTCCGTGAGCTCGATCTTTGCTTCCGCCGGGTCGGGCTCAATCATGTGGTCGAGCAGGTCCTGCTGTTCCTCCTCGTCGATCTCCAAACGGATGCGCTCCTTGTGGACGGGGACCCAGAGGCCCGTCGGGTCGTCGTCGAAGAGGTCGTGGTGCTGCTCGACGGTGGGAAAACTCCACTTGACCCAGCGTTCCTGCACGCCGCGGATCTCGTCGCCGAACTCGATCGGCGTCCGGTCGCCGATGCGGTGTTTGGTCTGCACCTTCCCCTCCCGGAGCTTCACGTTCATCGCCGGGTCGTTGGAGACGAGGTACAGGTCGGTGCGGGTTGTCTCGGCCGTCGCTCCGAGCGCCTCGATCCAGTTCACGACCGAGGCGGGCGGGGCGCCGTCGACGAACCAGCGGACTTCGAGTGTGTCGTCCATGTGTGCGGGGGCTGCAAGGGCAGTCTGTGGAGACGGAAAACGGGGCTAGTGACCGTGCACAACGACTCTGACGAATTCGAGGCCGGCCGTTTTGGCGCCGCTCGTACCGATCCGTGAATACATTCGCGACGTCCGATTCCTGCTTGCGGCTGTCCACGGTCCCCAGCGATCGGGGAACATGATTTGCGTGCGTTCTCACGGATCGGGATCGCCGGACCGCGGTACGCAGGCGGAGGGGCCTACGCGTCGACGGAGAACCAGGGGGGACTCCGTTGCGGATTCTGTGATGTCCATCCATTCAGTTGTTGCAAGCCCACTACGGCGTACGCTCTCGGGCGCGGGCCATCAGTTGCTCCTGAAAACTGGGGGCCTCCTCCGAACCAGCGGGCCGACGGCGGACGTAGCGGCCGTCGGCGTGCAGGTCCCAGGCCGAACACGGGTCGTTCAGGGCCCGGTCGAGAAGGTCAATGATGCGGGCGCGGTGTTCGGGGGACTTTACTTCGGCGATGGCCTCGACCCGATCGTTGAGGTTGCGGCTCATCCAGTCGGCGCTCCCGATGTAGACGGCCGCCTCTTCGTCATCGTTGCCGAAGTAATAGATGCGAGTGTGTTCCAGAAATCGGCCCAGAATGCTGATTACTCGGATGTTTTCGCTGTAGTTTTCCAGAGCGGGACGGAGGCGACAGTGGCCCCGGACGATCAGGTCGATCTCGACCCCGGCCCGGGAGGCCCGGTACAGCTGCGCAATCATGCCCTCATCGTTGAGCTGATTCATCTTGGCCACGATCCGACCGTCTCCCCCGGCCGTCGCGTGGTCGATCTCCCGCTGGATGAGCCGCTCGAACCGAGACCGCATGTTCTGCGGCGCAACCAGGAGGTCGCGGTAGTGCTGCTCCGGCGCGTGGCCGGTGAGGTAGTGGAAGAGGTTCGTGATGTCGTACCCGAGGTCGTCGTCGCAGGTAAAGAGGCCGAGGTCGGTGTACTGACGGGCGGTCTTGGGATTGTAGTTGCCCGTGCCGATGTGACAGTAGGTCCGCGGTTCCCCGTTCTCCTGACGGATGACGAGGGTCACCTTGGCGTGGGTCTTCAGGCCGACCAGGCCGTAGGCGACGTGTACGCCCGACTCCTCCAGCATCCGGCCCCATTCGATGTTGTTGGCCTCGTCGAAGCGGGCCTTCACCTCGACGAGGACCGCCACCTGCTTGCCCTGCTCGGCGGCGTCGACGAGGGCCCCGACGATCGGGGAGTTCTCGGAGGTGCGATACAAGGTCTGCTTGATGGCGAGCACCTGCGGATCGGCGGCGGCCTCTTCTACGAACCGCTGTACGCTCTCCTGAAAGGATTCGTACGGGTGGTGCACCAGAATGTCGGACGCCCGGATGGCGGCAAAGATGTTCGGGTAGTCCGCCGTTTTGCCCTTGCGGACGAGGGTCGTCGGGTCGCCTTCTCGTCGCAGGCGAGGGGGGACGACCGGTTCCCATGAGGGATACTGGTGGGCGGGCCGGTCCAGGCCGGAGAGGGCCATGGCGTCGACGAGTCCGAGAATCGAGTTCGTCTCGTAGACGTCCCGGGCCCCGATGTTCAGTTCGCCCGCGAGGAGGGTGCGCACCGACGACGGCATCGCCGGGTCGATCTCGAGCCGAACCACCGGGGCGAATCGCCGCTCGCGGAGCTCCTCGGAGATCATTTCGAGAAGATCGTCGGCCTCCTCTTCCTCGCGTCGGACGTCGGCGTTGCGGGTGACCCGAAACGCGTAGGCCCCGGTGACCTCCATGCCCCGAAATAGGTCCTCCAGGTTGTGGGCAATTACCTGTTCCAGCGGGACGAAGTGATCGGGTTCGGGGAGGGGCACCCACCGGTCCCGGTTCGAGGGCACCTTCACCCGCGCAAACTGCTCGGTGTCGCGCCGCGGGTTGTGGAGCGTGACCGCCAGTGAGAGGCTCAGGTTCGACAGGAACGGAAACGGGTGCCCCGGATCCACGGCCAGAGGGGTGAGGACCGGAAAAATGTGCTCCTGGAAGTGGCGGTCGGCCGCTTCGCGCTGGCGGGCGGAGAGGGCGTCGTAGTCCAGAACGCAGACGTCGGCGTCGTGACGCAGGCGAGGGACCAGCGTCTCGCCCCAGAAGGCGGTCAACCGGTCGTAGAGGGCCTCCACCGCATCGCGGATCAGGCCGAGCTGCTCCTCGGGCGTGCGGCCGTCGGGGGAGGGAGTCGTGACGCCGGCGGCGGCCTGGCGCTTGAGGCCGCCCACCCGCTTGCGGAAGAACTCGTCGAGATTGCTGGCGGTGATGGCCGCGAAGAAGACTCGCTCCAGCAGCGGCACGCGGTCGTCGAGCGCCTGGTGCAGCACCCGCCAGTGGAAGTCCAGTGTGCTCAGTTCGCGGTTGAAGTAAAGCCGCGGGTCGTCCAGGGGCGCGTCGGGGGGCACGTCCCGCGGAACGACGGACGAGGGCGGCGCCGTGGCCACGGCAGGGTCGGACTCGGCCTCGGGGGGCTCCATGGAGGGATAGAACGACTCGTAGAGAACGAGAACGCGGTGGTCGACACGGGAATGCCCGGGCACGCTTGAGCCTTCCTGAACGCCATCGGGCGAGCCACGGGTTCCGCCCTTGCGAGTGCGCCGCGGTCTTCCCATGTTGGGCATTGATCATTCACGCGACCCCGTCCTCTTGATGGCAGCTACCCTCCGCTGGCTTTTTCTTCTTGTCCTCGGTGTGGGAGGCTTGATCGGGTCCCCAGCACAGGCGCAGGACGCCGGGGCCTATTCCGTCGTTTATCGCCCCGATTCGGTGGAGTACCGCGTGCTCCGGACCGAGCATTTTGAGTACATCTACCAGGAGGGGGCCCTGGACATGGCGCGCCGGACGGCGCGGGCTCTCGAGGACACCTGGCCGGCGACGAATGCGCTGGTGGGGCCCGTCGAGGAGGACGTGTTCATGCCGGTTGTGATCAACAATTTCAACGACCGGTCCAACGGCTTCGTCAATGCGGTTCCGTTCCGTCAGGAGCTCGAAGCCCCCAGCATCAAGTCCGATCCGCTGGTGGCCCGCGCCGCCTCCTGGCCGGCCGTGGTCGCGCCCCACGAGGCCGTGCACGCCGCCCACGCGGAGGTGGACGGCACGGTGGGGCTGGGGAGCCTCCTTCGCCCCTTCGCTCCGGACCTGGCCCGCTCGATGAATCTGCTGGCGCCCCGGGGCTTCATCGAAGGGGTGGCGGTCTACCACGAAAGCCGGATCGACGGAGACGCGGGCCGCCTGAACGCGCCTCTCTTCCGGATGAAGATGGAGGCGGCCATGATGTCGGAGTCCCCCTGGGGGCTCACCGAGATGTTCGAGCCGCCGGCACACACCCAGCCGTTCAACCGGTTCTACATCGGGGGGGCACACGCCTTCCAGTACCTCGCCGAGCGCGGCGACTCGACGGACACGAGTTTCTTCGAATCCTCGGTCCGGTGGCACAACCGGCTCCCGTTCCTGGGCCACGGCGTGTGGCTGGGCCTCAGCACGGGCCAGTTCCCGTCCCAGCTCGGACACGACATTCAGTCGGCCGTCCGCGACCGCGTGCAGCGGTCCCTGGAGCGCCGCGGGCCGTTCACGCCCTCGACCGTCGTGGCGAGCGAGGCGGGCCTGAACCACCGGCGCCCGTACTGGCTCGACGACGAGACGCTGGTGGCCTACGTGCACGGCTACGACGTGCGGCCCGGCTTCTACCGGATCGACGCGGCGACCGGTGCCCGATCGCCCATCCGTGTGCAGGAACTGACGGAGGACCGCGTCTACAGCCTCGGCCGGGACACCTCCGCGCTCTACGCGGGCCGCTACGTGCCGGCCCCGTTCGTGCCCCGTCAGGAGATCGCGGAGGTCGAGCGCGTGGACCTCGCCGACGGGACGGCCACGCAGCTGACGAGCGGAGGGCGGGCCTTTGCGCCGGCCCCCGCCCCCGGAGACGAGGTCTACGCCGTCACGAACGATGGCCCCTTCACCCGCTGGTCGGTCGTCCAGGGAGGGCAGGCGGCCCCCCTCACCGATGCGGCCCCCCGCAGCGTACGGCAGATCGCGCCGTCGCCCCGCGATTCGACAATTGCCGTTCTGGTCAACGAAGACGGCCGGCAGCGCATTTACCGCGCCCAGGCCCCGGTCCGGCGGCCGGCCGCGCTCTCGCCCTGGCTCGCCCTGCGGGATGCCGTTATTTACGACGTCAGCTGGGGGCCGACGGGCCGCTATCTCCTGTTCTCGGCCGACCTCGGAGGCACCCCCAACGCGTTTGCGTTCGACACCCGTACGAGCGAGGTCCTGCGCCTCACGAACGTGCGGTTCGGGGCGCTCGAGCCGACGCTCTCGCCGGACCGGTCCACGCTGGCGTACGTCAACTACCGGCACGAGCGCCACGACCTCGTCCGGACTCCCTTCCGCCCCGACTCGGTCGCGAGGGTGCCCGACTCCCTGGTCCAACGGGGCGGAGGCTGGGCCGAGACGGGCGCTCACCCCCGCGCCGAAACCGCTCCGGTCGAGGGCGGTGAGGCGCGGGCCTACTCGGCCTGGCGCCACCTCGCGCCCCGCATGGTGTATCCGACGCTCCACGGGGACGGGGACGACGAGCCGCTCCCGTACCTCGAGGAGCCGGGGACCGGGCCCCTCGGGGTGGGGGTGGGCGTCGGCGTGCAGGGGGCCGACCCGCTGCAGCGATGGGCCTACCGGGGCACCACGTACTGGCAGGACGGGCGCCTCTGGGGGGAGGCGCGACTGCAGAGCGGGGCCTTTCTCCTGCGCCCCTCGGTCTCGGGCTACGACCGGGCTTTCACCGCGCTGGTGCGTGGCGACGATGGGCAACGGGCCCAGCTGAAGGTGGAAGAGCGGGGGGCGGGCCTGGGTCTTCGGCTTCCCGTGACCCTGCAGTCCAACGTCTACCAGTCCCGCCTTCGCTTAGGTCTGGACTCGGAGATCCGGCAGACCCGGTTCTTTGGGGACCGGGATCCGCTCCCCACCCGTTACGCGACGCGGGTTACCCTCGAGCCGCAGGCAGTTCTTGGCTACCGGCTGCAGCAAAATCCCCGGGACGTGGTCCCGAATACCGGCGTCGTCGTGGGGCTGCAGGGCGAGTTCGATGCGTGGACCGACGGGACGGCCGCCAGCCAGGGCCTCGTGGCGAGCCTCGACACGTACCTCCCACTCCTGCGCAACAGTCACACCGGCCTTCGGCTCGGGGCCCGCGCACTCTTTCAGAACCGGGGCTCCATTTTCGACACCGGGACCTTCGTTCCCCGAGGCCACTCGTCGGTGGGCCGCCTGCCCTCGGGGCCGTTTCTCCAGTTCGAGGCGGAGGTGACCCAGCCCCTCTGGTACATCGACGACGGGCTTACGATTGTGCCCTTCTACGCGAAGGCCCTCTCCGTGTACGGGTTTGCCGAGACGCTGGGCAGCGTCGACGGGGGCCAGTGGACCCGCCGGCTCTCGTCGGTGGGCGCCGGGGTCAGCCTCACGAGCCGGGTCTTCTACGGCTTCGACCTCACCCTCCGCGTTGGGGCCGCGTACCGACCCGCTCGGGACGACGTCGTGGCGGTGTACCGGTGAGCCGACCGGGGACGAGGCCGCGGGGGAAGGCCCTGTAACGTTTCCGCGGTGGAGCAATCCCAGCGGCTCAGAGCGGAGGGGCGGGCGGTCGACCGGCCGAACTTCCCGACGGGGGGCTCGTTCATTTCCTTCACTCACGAGGAATGACCAGATCCACACACCTCATGGAAAATGAGAAGTTGACCTGCGAGACCTGCGGATGTGAAAGCCTGCGGCCGATGCAGGTCGTCCTCGACGAGGAAGAGAATGAGGTCCAGCAGCTCCTCGGCGAGGAGCAGGAGTCTCGCTTCTACAGTTGCCAGGTCTGCGGGGACAACTGGCTGACGGTGAAGGAAAAGACCGTCGACGACGACTGCACGGTCACCTTTGTCCACCAGATGGGGACGTCTCCGGTCCTCAAGCGCATCGCCCACATGGACAACCCGCTGGTCGTGTCCGATGAAAACGTCGACGAGTGGGAGTATTACAAAGGCGACGAGCCAGTCCCCGAAGAGGAATGGCACGACGTGCTCGACGACCGGCGGGAGACGCTCCGGTCGACCTGCATGAACTAGCCCTCGCCTCGAGGCCCGCAAGTTCGCTACTCCGTTGGAAGGCTCGTTTCGATGGCCTCGGTGAGGTCGGCTCGGGTGAAGGGCTTGCTGACGTACTGGTCGAACCCCGACTCCAGGAAGTCTTCGCGGTCGCCCGGCATCGCGTAGGCGGTGAGGGCAATCGCAGGGACATCGTTCAGGTCGTTGCGTTCCCTAAGCAGGTGCAGCAGGTCCGTACCCGTCCGCTCCTCACTGAGGTTGATGTCGAGGAGAAGGGCATCGAAGTGCGTGTCGCTGACCGTGTCCAGGGCCTCGTCGACACCCGCCACGACGACCACCTCGTAGGATTTCTTTAGGAGGTGCTCCAGAAGGAGTTGCGTCTCGGAGTTGTCTTCAACAGCGAGAACCCGCGGTTTCTCTGCCGTACTCATGTGAGGATCGGGAGGCATCTAGCCGAAATAGGGAGAACGGGAGCGGGCGAGGGGCCCCTGCCGTAAAGGAATGTGTCTCTACTAACGAATAGAGCCGTTCCGGTTTCGGGCGATCGTCGAAAATTTCTATAGGGGGATCCCGGGTGCAGGGCCCCAGACCCGTCCGCCGTGCGGCTCTGCCGTTGGGGATCTACAGCGTCAGACGCACCTGCACGCGGATCTCCCGCACGCGGGGCCCCTCGGTGGCGGTCCGGCCCGATCCGATGGTCTGTCGGTGAGGGTACCAGGTGACCCCGTATTTCGCCTCGAGCGTGAGGGCGTCCGTGGGCTCGTACTGGGCGAGCACGTAGGACCGTTGGCCCCGGCCGTAGAGCACCGGGACGGAGAAGCTGTAGAGCAGGTCGTGCTCGTACGCGTAGATGCGGGCCGGATAGCCGTCGGTGTCGAAGAGGGCGATCCGGGCATCGAGCCGTAGGTCCTCGATTGGCTGCAGCCGGAGGCCCTGGGCGAGCAGGAGGCCCCGGGAGACCCCGTCCTCGGCGGTCGCAAAGCGGGATCCCTGTAGCCGCGTCCGGAGCGTCAGTCCCTTCCGGAAGGTGTACTCCAAGTGCCACCGGGCGGACTGGCGCGTCTCGGTGCGAAGGGCGGCCAGTCGGCGCCCCGAGGGGCCGCGTCGCTCGGTGCCGGCCGTCTCGCGCTCGGCCCGGACCTGGACGTAGCTGGAGAGCCAGGGCCGCGGCTCGTACGTCGCCACCACCCGCGTGTCGATCCCGCCCGACGGGCGCGGGACGCTGAAGCGGAGCCAGGGAAACCGGTACTGATCGACGTAGGCCGCCACGTGCCAGTCGTCGGCGACCTGAAGGCGAACGCCGGCGTAGATGCCGATCTCATTCTGGGGATCTCCGCTCTCGCCCACGGCGCCGTTGTGCAGCCCCCGAAACGAGCGCGAATAGCGCCGCCCCAGGAGAAGGGCCTCGACGCCCGGCTCGTGGGACAGCGACGCCCCCACGAGGCCGCCGTAGCCGTCCGGGGCCCGCGCCACCTCCCCGAAGAGCGTGTAGGGGTCCAGGAATAGCGTCGCAAAGACGCTGCCCATCGCCGCGTGCGTCCCGGACAGGTCGAACCGTCGATGGGGAACCTCCGCCGGCCGAAGGGGGCGGCCAAACCGGTCCCGGTATCCGGCCGCCCCCAGTACCATCTGCGGCGTCCGGTACTCGAGAGCGCCGCCCACCGTCGTCAGGCCGAAGGCATCCTTGCGCCGGCGCTCGCTCGCGGTCCGGTGGAGCCCGCCCGTCGAGAGGGTACGCGCTACGGGAGCGTCGTCGGTGCTCCCCGTCGAGTCGAGCGTCGCGTCGCGACGCCGGCGGGACACAAACGCGGTCGCTGAGAGGGAGGGCGTGAGGGCCACGGTCGTAGCAAGGCCGCGGAAGAACCGGTTCTCCGAGGACGACTGGAAGGGCACGAGGCCGCGCCCGTCCCGCACCAGCGGCGACACGGGGTCGCGGCCCTTTCCGAAGCTGAGTCCCTGCCACAGGGCGAGGCCCTGCCCGTACTCCGCTGTATAGTCGCCGAGGATGAGGGTTTCGACCGGGCCGACGCCGCGCAGCGTCACGTTCCCGGCGAGGTGGTCGAAGCCGTACGTCTGGGACGCCGGGTGCCACCGGAGGGCCTCGCCCGGGTCTTTGTCCAGGGTGAGGGCCGCCTCGAACCGGCGTCCGTAGCTCAGGCCGATGCGGGTGGTCAGGCGGGTCGGCGAGCCGGGAAAGGCGCCTCCCGTGCTGTCGGCCCGGAAGGCGCGTCCGGGGTCCAGCTCGCGGGTGGCGCGCTGCAGGACCCGAAGATCGAGCCCCGAGGCCACGGCTTCCACCGAGGAGCGGATCCCCCCGTCGAAGAGCCCCCTCTCCGGCGAGGGGGAGACCCGGAGGTACGGACGGAGGGCCCGGAGGTGCTCCGGCGTCAGTCCCTTTACGTCCGTCAGGCGTTGGAGCGACGGAAACCGCCCGTGCCGCGCCCGACGCTCCACGATCCGCCGGGCGAGGGCCGGAGAAAGCTGCGGGATGGTGCTCAGCTGAGCGGCGCGGGCCCTGTTGACGTCAAGGGGACGCGTCGCGAGCCGGGTGAGGACGTCGACCGTCCGGCGTGCCTGCTGGGTATTGGGCGGGCGCCCGCCGAGGACCCGCTCCAGCCGCGTGGCCCCTCCTGTGGAGTCGGTGCGGACGGTATCGGCCGGCTGTGCCCCCGAGGGGGAGGCCAGCGCCAGAACCCCGAGGATACAGATCAGCGATCGGTCCCACATCATCACGAGGGGTGAATCACGAGGAGTGAGGCCGGGACGGCTGCAGCGAGACGGGGAAGGGCCTACCAGCGGACGCGGAGCGACGCGGAGGGGGACCACCCGAGGGCCTGGTGCTGCTCCGCGGCCATCTGGGCGGACAGCGACCCCAGACGAACGCCCGCGCCTCCGCTGAAGCGCGCCGGAGCGGTCGTGATCCCGGCCCGCAGGAAGAGGGGGTCGACCGGCCGGACCTCGAGGCCGCCCCGCACCGTGGCCGGAAAGCGCACGTCTTTGAAGAGGTCCGCGACGACGACCACGTGCGGCAGCGCCCGGTAGTAAAGGCCCACCGCCAGGGTGCGCGGGACGGGGACGTCCGCGACGAGGGCGGCCCCGTTCACGTTCGTCGCCACGGCGCCGAGGTGCAGCGAGCGGAGCAGGGCGACCCCCAGGCCCAGGTTCAGCCCCAGAGCGCCGGCGCTGCCGTAGCCGGCAATCGACGTGTGGTGGTATCGAAGGGTTGCACCGACCCGGACGGTTCGGGTGGTGCCGAACTGGACCTCGCGGGCAAAGCCGGTGCTCAGGTGGACCTCGCGGTACGCCTCGACCCCGAACGTGCTGGCCCCGGCCGAGGCCGTGCCCCACCGGACGGGGACGGCCACGTGCGCGGCCCCGTACCGGAGCGCCGCGAGGCCGAATCCCTGCCGGGCGTAAAACACCGCGGTGGGGCGCTCCAGGGCCGCCCGTGCGGCCGGGTTGGCCTGCACCCCGACTGCCGCCGGACGGGCCGTCGTGGCGTTGGCAAGGGCGTCTGCGCGGGCCGCCCCGTAGAGGTCGTACGAGGACTGAGCCGGGCACGGCACGCCTCCGACCAAGAGATGGAGCACGACGGTCAGGATCGGCAGCCGGGCGTATATGTGCGGACGGAGACGTGCCGAGATCATCGACGCGGTCGGAGTTGCCGGGGGGAGAACAAGAGGTGGTTGACATACTTAAATAAAAATGATACAATGTAAAAGCAAAGATGAATGTAGCGATGCCACAGGGCGTGGCCCCGGCCCGGCGGAACCGCCATCAAGAGAACGCGGCACCGCCGAGCCCAAAGAGCGCCCCGGGAAACCAGACGGTTTTCGAGAAAGTTGAGTCCTTCGTATACTCCACCCATTTTTCGTCCACCCCGCCGTGTTGCAGTCGGTCCTTCGATTCGGAACGGTCCTGTTGCTGGCCGCGGTGCTCGCGGGGCCCCAGACGACCGCCGCACAGGAGCTT
>JAZKTD010000106.1:0-10916 GCA_036625705.1 Salinivenus sp. | reverse complement strand
CTACGCGACTCCTTCCGCGGCGGCGCGCTTCAGCGTGTCGACGTGGGTGAGCTCCTCCCAGGGAAACCCCGGACGGCCGAAGTGGCCGTAGGCGGCCGTCTTCTGGTACCGCGGCTTCAGGAGGTCGAGGCGGTCGATGATCGCGGCGGGAGAGAGGTCGAAGTGCTCGCGCACGAGGTCGCAGAGGGCCGTGTCGGGCATCGTGCCGGTGCCGTTGGTGTGGACATCGATCGAGACCGGCTCGGCGAGCCCGATGGCGTAGGAGAGCTGCACGACGGCCTCGTCGCAGAGCTCGGCGGCCACGAGGTTTTTGGCCACGTGCCGGGCGGCGTAGGTGGCGCTGCGGTCCACCTTCGACGGGTCCTTGCCGCTGAAGGCCCCGCCGCCGTGCGCGCCCTTGCCGCCGTAGGTGTCGACAATGATCTTGCGGCCGGTGAGGCCGGTGTCCCCGTGCGGCCCGCCGATGACGAAGCGGCCGGTGGGGTTGACGTGGAGCGTCAGGTCGTCGTCCAGCAGGTCCTCGGGAAGCGCCCGGGGCAGGAGCGTCTCCCGGACGTCCTTCCGGATCTGGTCCTGCGGGATGCCCTCGTCGTGCTGGGTCGAGAGGACGACGGTGTGAATCCGTTTCGGCGTCGTGCGGTCGTCCTCGTACTCGATGGTGACCTGGCTCTTGGAGTCCGGCCGGAGGTAGGACATCTCGTCCGTCTCCTTGCGGAGGTGGGCCAGTTCCTGTACGAGCCGATGGGCAAACGTGATGGCCATCGGCATCAGCGCCGAGGTTTCCCGGCAGGCGTAGCCAAACATCAGGCCCTGGTCGCCGGCCCCCTGTTTGGTCTGCCCGTCCACCCCCTGGCTGATGTCGCCGCTCTGCTCGTCGATGCTGCTGATGACGCCGCAGGAGTCGGCGTCGAACCGAAGGCGGGCGTCGGTGTATCCGATGTCGCGGATCACCTCGCGGGCGATGGAGCGGGGGTCGACGTCGGCGTCCGACGTCACCTCGCCGCTGAGCACGACGAGACCCGACGTCACGAGGGTCTCGACGGCCACCCGGCTCTGCGGGTCCTGGGCCAGGAGGGCGTCCAGAATCGCGTCTGAAATTTGGTCGGCAATCTTGTCGGGGTGGCCTTCAGAGACCGACTCGGAAGTAAACAGGTATGCCATGAACGAAAACCGATCCGGTGAAAGGGAGGCGGAGAACCGTCGAAAAATGGATCTACAGGCGACGAGCGGACAACGCAACGCCCCGGAGAACGTTCGCGTAAAGGACGATAACATAATGAGGTCCGTTGGCAGTCCCAACGCCGCAATGTAAAGAACGGAGGGAGGTTTGGGAGGCGAGAGGAAGAATGTGGGAGGGACGTACGAAGCTTGCATCAAACGAAGGGGGGGCGTTGCTTCTCCGGGGCCCTGGTTGTAGTTTTCGTCGGTTGAAACGCCGGGTGACGGCGGCACTCGCATCCGCCGACCCGTCCCGGCGCTCGGACCGGAACCGCCCGGGGGCTGGGGACCGGTGCCCGTCCGTTCACGTTTGCTCTGCGCGATCTTTTTGTTACCAACGACACTGCCAAACCATGGCCACCGACATCGAAGACACCGTCAGCTCGATCATTGTCGAGAAGCTGGGCGTCGATGAGTCCGACGTGTCCCCGGATGCCTCCATCACGAACGACCTGGGGGCCGACTCTCTGGACACCGTTGAGCTCATCATGGAATTCGAAAAGGAGTTTGACCTGACCATTCCCGACGAGGAGGCCGAAGAGATCGCGACGGTCGGCGACGCGATTGACTACCTCGAAGAGAAGGTTGGGTAGCGTCGGGGTGGAGAGAACGGGCCGGCGGTCCCGCGTCGGATCGCCGGGACGCCTCGTTCTCCACGGACAAGCGAAGTGTAACAGGCGCTGCCCGCAGGTCCCCCAAACGCCGGGGCGCCAAGCCGGGGAGCGCCTGCGCATAGATCCCGAACAGACCACACCCACTCATGGATACCCCCTCGCGTCGCGTCGTCGTTACGGGAATGGGGGCGCTCACGCCGCTCGGGTCCACGGTCGACGAGTACTGGGACGGGCTCGTCGCGGGCCAAAGTGGGGCCGCCACGATTGAGTCGTTCGACCCCGAGGGGCTCCGCGTGACGTTCGCCTGCGAGCTCGAGGGCTTCGACGCCGAGGAGCACCTCGACGCCAAGCAGGCCCGCCGCATGGATCCGTTCTGCCAGTACGCGCTCGTCTCCGCCGAGCAGGCGATCCACGACGCCGGGCTGGACCCCGACACGATGCCCCAGGAGGAGAAGGACCGCATCGGGGTCATCGTGGGCACCGGCATCGGCGGCATGCAGGTCTTTCGGGATCAGACCGAGTACTTCCTCGACAACGACGAGGCCCGGACGTCGCCCTTCTTTATCCCGATGCTGATTCCCGACATCGCCGCCGGGCAAATCGCGATGCAGCACGGCTTCCGGGGGCCGAACCACGCCATGGTCTCGGCCTGTGCCACCGGCAACCACAACATCGGCGACGCCTACCGCCTCATCCGCGAGGGCGACATGGACGCGGCCGTCTGCGGGGGGACCGACGCCTGCGTGACGCGGCTCGGCATCGCGGGCTTTGCGAGCATGCGGGCCCTCTCGACTCGCAACGACGATCCGGCCCACGCCTCCCGTCCCTTCGACGCCAACCGCGACGGCTTCGTGATGGGCGAGGGCGCCGGGGCCCTCTTCGTCGAGAGTCTGGAGCGGGCCCGGGAGCGCGGGGCCCCCATCTACGCCGAGGTCGAAGGCATCGGCATGTCGGCCGACGCGCACCACCTCACGGCCCCCGACCCGGAGGGCGGCGGCGTCTGCCTCGCCCTCGAACGCGTGCTCGAGAACGCCGACATCGCCCCGGCCGACATCGACTACGTCAACGCCCACGGCACCTCCACGCCCCTCGGCGACGAGGCCGAGACGAAGGCCCTCAAGAAGGTGTTCGGCGACCATGCCTACGAGTTCAACGTCTCCTCCACCAAGAGCATGACGGGGCACCTCCTGGGGGCGGCCGGGGCCGTCGAGGCCATCGCCGCCATTCAGGCGCTCCGCCACGACGTGGTCCCGCCCACCATCAACTTCGAGGAGGCGGACCCGGACTGCGACCTCAACTACACCTTCAATGAGGCGGAGGAGCGGTCCGTCGACCTGGCCCTCTCCAACGCGTTCGGCTTCGGGGGGCACAACACGTCCGTCGCCTTCAGCGTCTTTGAGGACTGACCCTGTCGCCGACGCCTCGCGGGTCGAATCGGAGGGCCCTCCTGCCCGGACGGCCGTCTACCGAAAGACGATCTCGTCGACGAGGTCGGCCTCGAGCTCCCCGTTGAGACGCTCGCGCCACTTCCGGCGATTCATGTGGAGCTCCTGGCGCCAGCCGGCCGACGTGATCTTTACGTACAGCGTCGAGCCCTTCATCCACACCGACTCGGTCACGCTGTTGATGTCGGTGCCGGCCACCGCCGCCCACGTCTCCACCACACGGGCCTCGTCGATCTTGTCCTGAAGCCCGAGCTGCTCGATGATCTCCTCGAGCACGTCGCCGAGCGGCTGGGGAGAGTTCTGGGCGGCCATGACGCAGTCGGGACGAAAGAGGGAAAACGAGACGACGCCGGTTTGGAGGCAGGCACCGACGTATACGGGCCGCGGGTGCACGGAGGTTCGGGCCGGGCGCCCCGTTACCTTCCCGGGGGCGACGGCGGCATTCTCGGACGCCGACGGCAGGGGCCGAATCGGTGGGGAGCCGCGCCACATCAACGATGCCAACCGGACCGACGATGTTCTCGACACGCTTCCTGTTGCTCGCTGGACTGCTCTGCACGCTCGGGGCCGCGTCCGCCCCGGCGGCCCCGCCGGACACCGTGCGCGTCGGCCTGACCGAGGCCATCGTGTCGGCCCTCGACGTCAGCCCCGAGGTCGACCAGCGCCGTGCCCAGCGCCGGTTCGCGTCGGCCCGCAGCGACCGGGCCCGGGCCAACCGGTACCTCACCGACCTGTCGTTTAACGTGGCGAGCTCGTTCGCCCCCGGGCTCGACAACGTGCCCCCCGGCACGCCGGACGACGAGCTGTACCTGGATCCGAGCGTCACGAACGACTGGTCGATCGGGGCGCTCCGTCCGTTCGGGCGGGCCGAGATCACGGCGCGCCAGCCCCTCTTCACGTGGGGGGAGCTGTCCGGCACCATCGAGGCGGCCGAGCGCGGCGTCGCCGTCGAGGAGGCCCGCGTCGAGCAGAAGGCCCTGGAGGTGGCGGCCCGCACCGGCGAAATCTACTACAACCTCCTGCTCACCCAGGCCCTCGACCGCCTCGCCGACCGCACCGGCGACGTTATCGACCGGGCCAAGCGGGAGATCAATCGCCTGCTGGAGGAGGGCGACGAGAGCGTCGATCAGGCCGACCTCTTCCAGACCCGCCTCACGGAGGAGGAGTACGAGCGCCGCCTCGTCGAGATCAAGCAGAACCGGGCTACGGCCCGCTCGGCGCTGCGCCGCCAGCTCTTCCTGCCGGACGGCACCACCGTGGCCGTGGCCGCCGAGGAGCTCCGGCCGATCGACTTTTCGGTCCACCCCGACTCGCTGGCGCACTACATCCAGCTGGGCCTGCGCAACCGGCCGGAGGTCGACCAGGCCGCCGCCGGCATCGGGGCCCGCGAGGCGCTCGTCGACGTGGCGCGCTCGGACTTCTACCCGAAGGTCGGGGTGCAGGCGAGCCTCTCGCAGGGCGTGACGCTTCCGCCCCGCCCCAACCCCGACAATGCCTTCGTGGGCGACTCGTTTATGGGCACCGGCACGCGCACCGGCCTCGGGATCGAGCTCAACCTCAACTTTGGCCAGACGGCCGCCCGGGTCGAGCAGGCGAAGGCCGAGCTCAACGAGGTGGAGCACCAGCAGACGGCCGCCCGGCAGCTGGTGCGCTTCGAGGTAGAGGAGGCGTACCGCTCCCTCCTCACTGCGAAGACGGCCGTCGAGTCCCGCGACAGCTCCACGACGATTGCCGGCGAGTGGCTCCGGACCGAGCAGATCGACTTCGACCTCGGCTTCGGGGACACCGAGAACCTGGTGAAGGCCGTGCGGGCGAGCCTCGAGGCCGAGGCCCGGTACGTGGAGGCCGTCAAGGAGTACAACGTGGCGGTCCTGAAGCTGCTGCGCGCCACCGGCACCCTCACCGACCGCGTGCAGAACGGCACGCTTGTTGACTCTACGTCCGGGGAGGAGTGACCGGCTCTCCCCAGGACCTCTCGCCCATTCGACCCTCAGCAATATGCCCGACCGACCCATGATCCGTTCTCGCCCGATCCTCGCCGCCCTCGTCGCCGTGGTCCTCAGCCTGGGACTCGCGGCCCCGCCGAGCTGGGCGCAGGGTCAGCCGTCGACTCAGGCGGAGATCCGCACCATGCTCGAACAGCGGGATCAGGAGATCAAATCCATCCTGAGCGGCAGCTCGTCCTATTCGCAGGAGCAGCGCGCCCGGCTCAAGGAGCTCATCAACGGCGTGCTCGACTTCCGGGCGATGGCCCAGACGGCGCTCGGGCCGCACTGGGACACCCTCGGCACCGACCGCCGCGACCGCTTCGTCGACGTCTTCCGCGACGTGGTGCGCGCGCAGTCGATGGGCGACCTCGATGTGTACAACTCAAAGGTCACGTTCGACCAGATTTCCGTACAGGGCGACAGTGCCCGCGTCCGGACTAGGACCGAGTACCAGGGCACGCGGACGCCGGTGGTCTACATTCTGGAGCGCGAGGAAGAAGACGGATGGAAGGCGGAGGACATCATCGTCGACGGGGTGAGCACGGCGGAGGGCTACGCGCGCTCCTTCCAGTCGGTGATGCGGAAGCGCGGCTTCGACGCGCTGATGACGGCCCTCGAGCGGAAGCGCGACCAGACGGCGTCGACGGAGGGATAGGCGGGGCGACGCCCCCTCACGGCGGGTCGTAGTCGAGGAAGCGGTCGCGCAGCCCGGGCGTGGGCAGGCGGCACTCGTCCCGCGTGCCGAACCAGTCGTACCGGTTGTGCGCCACCCAGTTGTAGACCGCGTCGCGGAGCGGGCGGGGGACCGCGATCGCGAGGAAGAGCAGCGGCCACGGCGCCGTGAGCCGGCGGGCAATCCGGAGGGCGGCCGTCGAGCGCACGTACGTCTGCCCGTCCTCCACGAGCACGATCGTGCCGAGGTCGGCGGCCCCGTCGTCGGCGCCGTTCAGGTACGGGGCCGCGGCGTCGGACTGCAGGGGCGCGAAGCGGAAGTAGCCCGCCGGGTCGCGGTCGATGATGAAGTTGATGGCGCCGTTGCACAGGTTGCACACGCCGTCGAAGAGCACGACGGCGTGGTCGTCCGTGTCGGGCTTGGAGGAGGGCATGGAAACAGGGGAGGGTCGTCCGTTGGGAGAGAGCAAACGCGTAGGGACGTTCGGGGCCCCGCGTAGATCCTACGGCGGAGGGCCGGGTGGTGTCCCATCGGGGGACTTGCACAACTGGATCGACGGATATAGCAGACTTCGTGACGCCGTCCACGGTGGCCTCTCCGGCGACCAAGGGGCCGCCGCCTGACGGAAACAGGCTCGTTGCGGTGAGGATGTCGCGTGTGCCCCCGTCGAACCGGTCCGGGCGGTTGTGCAAGGTCACTACGGACCGCGCCAGGTGAGCCGGAGTGTAAGGCCCATCCGGTTTTCGTAGAAGTCGCCCACGTCGAACGCGACGGCGGACCGAAACCGCAGGTCGCGCCGCCCGAGGAGCGGGCCGCGGAGCTCAATCCGGACCGAGTACTGGTCGGTGCGGGCGGTCCGTCGGTCCACGCGGCTGGTACACGCGGGGGACCCGCATACACCCTGCGCGCCGTAGTTCCGGCTGTAGGTGCCCAGGAGCCGGTAGGCGAGCTTTGCGGGGAGGCGTCCTTCCAGCCCCACGTGGTGGGCGACGACGATGCTGTTGGCGATGCCCGGAATTCGGTCGTCGATCCCGGGCGTGGTGGCGGGCGTCGTGATGAGCGGAGTCCCCAGGGTGCGTCCCTCGTAGGTCCACCCGCCCCGGTAGACGGTGTGGTGGTAATAGGTATCCTCTCCTCGCTCCTGTCCCTCGCTGAACTTGGCGTTCTGGCGCGTCATGCGGAGGTGCTCCCACAGAAGGCCCGTCACGAGCCCGGAGGCGTCCGTGCGCCGAAGGCTCACGCCCCAGAGGCCGTCCCACGGGTTGCGGAAGCGGAGGCTGGGGACGTCCTCGTGGTAGAACTGGCGGTAGGCCCGTGCCCGCACGCCCTGGGCTGTCACGTCGAGCCCGAAGTCGTAGCTGGCAAGCTGGTTGACGCCGGGTTGTCGGATCCCCTCGTCGGTCGTTTGGCTCTGGCCTGCGACCACGTAGGCCCAGTCGCGGAGGCCCTCCGGAAGGGGGCCACGCTGCGGGTGTGTGCCGCCCCAGAGCGCATGGTGCGTGAGGCCGGCGTGGGCGGTGACGGGAAGGGTCGGAAGGCGAATCCGGAGGTAGCCGTACTTTTCGTGGAGCAGGGCCCCTTCCACGAAGCGGTCGTCCTCCAGCCACCCGTGCGCCAGGTAGCCCTTGACGGCCAGCACCCCGTCGGTGCCGGGCACGCCCAGATAGCCGTTGGACGAGACGCTGATCTTGGGCGGCGGAGTGGCGTTTGCGCCCCAGGTGGTGCCGCCGAGCGAGAGCGTCGTGTCGACGCGGCCGATGATCTGCTCCCGCCGCCCCGCGGTCAACTGAAAGCGGCCGTAGCGGAGCCGCCCGTAGAGCTCGTGGACATACGCGGTGGGGCGGTTCGAAAGACGCCCGAGCAGGTCCACCCCGGCGGCGTAGTCGAGCCCGCTCGGCCGGCGGAACGAACGACGGGCGTGGAGGCGGAGGCCGGCGTTTGCGGAGGCCGGATCGACCGTGCCGTACTGGTTGGCATGGAGCCAGAACGGGAGCGCGCCGCCGGGGGCCCCGGTAGCGGAAAAGGTGGCCCCGTAGGTCCAGGCGGCCCCCACCCCCGGGCCGGGGGTCTGGGCGGGAACGGGACGGGCCCCGCCGGCCAGCAGGAGGCCGAGGAGACCTCCCCAGAGCCACAGGCGGTGCGAGCGTAAAGGGGTCATGAAAGCAGCGGTCGATGAAGAGCGTCGAGGGGCTCGCCTCCGGGCGTGTCGACGAGAGCCGGGAGGACCGGGGGGCATCCAATGGAGAGCAGGGCACGCAGGATCTCCCGGCTCCCGAGGCCGGTCGCCGTGGGCTCACGGCGCCTCGTCCGGGAGAGACAGGTCCTCGAGGTCGTCGGGGGCGTCGACCGTCGCGGCGTCGAGGGCGGTGGTCCCGACGTACGTCGCAAAGTTGAGGCCCCGGTCGATGATGTTTTCGGTCAGGAGCATGCCGGCGAGGGCGGCGGTCGGAATCTGGAGGGTGCCGGAAAGCTCGACCCCTGCGCTCATGAACACGAGGCTGCGGGTTGGGACGAAGGGCACCTGCTGAATTACGATGTGCAGCGCGAGGAGCGTGATCCAGGTGCCGGCCGACACCTCGGGGATCACGATTGCCCACTGCAGGACCTGAAAGCCGTTGTTGAGCGCAAAGCGCAGCAGGTGTCCCGCGCCGATGAGCCACAGAATGCGGGACGGCAGCGAAAAGAGGGCCCGGCGGAAGTTGACGGCCACGCTTACCACGAGGATGAGCACCGCCACCCCGGCGGCCACGGTCGACGTCTCGTCGGGCAGGTACTGGCGGAGCAGCTCCACCTGCCCCGTCAGGAAGAAGGCGGCGAGCAGCGAGAATGCGACGCTGGTCGACGCCACCGACGAGATGAGCACGTTGTCCTTGATCGTTCGGACGATGTCGAGGGCATCCAGGTTCGTCGCGCGGCGGGCCCAGACGTAGAAGTAGGCCTCGCCGGAGTAGCCGAGCACGTCGTTGTTGAGCACCCGCTTGCGGAGGAGGGCGGGGAGGAGGGCCCGGTACCGCGCGCTCCACGCCGCGCCGTAGAGCACCATCTCGGTGACCGGCAGGGTGGCGTACATCAGTAGCAGGAGCACATAAAACCAGGGCGTCGTGGGCATCGACGCCCAGAGCTCGGCCCACCCGATCGTGGTAAGCTGGTAAGCGAGGTAGGAAACAACGCCGACGAGAAACAGCCAGTACAGGCCCTTCTGGACCCGCCGACCGGCCGCGCTTTCGGAAAACTGGTGCCACCCCGTCCGGACCGTCGCGACGGCGTCGTATAGCCGGTCGAGCATGAAGAGTGCGGTTCGTCCGTCGGGGGCGTGCGGGGGAGAAACGGAGGGGGCGTCTCCGAGGAAGAGCGCGTCGCCGAGCGTTCAGGTTCGGCCGTCGTGCGGGCGACCACGCAGCGCGGTCGTCCCTCAGAACGTGGCGTCCGGCCTCTCCGGCGAGTCTATCGATGGGGACGAGGGGAGGCGAGCGGCCCGAAAGGCACGCACGACGGATGGAAATCCCACCGGGGCCCGCGACGCAACGTACCGCACCGGCTCACGAAGCAGAATGGGAAACGTTTCCTGACGAAGAGGGGCACGGGGGGTAGGCTCCCCCTCGCGTTCCGCACGCGCTATCGCCGAGAGCGAGCCGAGCGGAGAGAATCGGCCGAGGAGCACGGCCAGGACGCCACGTCGCTCGGCGCCAGGTCGTAGCGCGTCCCCTCCAGAACGGTAGGCACGCTGGTGCCATCGTGGGAGGCCTTGACCCACTCCCAGACCGTGTGCCCGTCCGGGGCGACCTCGGCGACGCGCCCCGAACGGGCCTCGGTCAGGAGCATGTTTCCGTTCCCCAGTTGCTGCCACTTCCCCCCGGCGTGGGTATAGAAGGCTTCCGACTGGGGAGTCGGAAAGCGGACCTCCATCGAGTCGGTGTGGGGCTGGAGCGCAACGATCCGACTTCCGCCGAGCATCGACCCCCGCCGCGTGAAGTCGCGGTTGTTGTCGAAGACCCCGATCCATCCCTCCCCGAGGAAGTCCGGGTCGTGCTGCAGAACGAAGGGATCCGACGCGTGCCACTTGACGTCTCCGGACGCGGGATCGACGACGAGCACCAGGTGCACGTTTCGGAGCGAGACCAGCAGGTCGCCCGCATCGAAGAGCGGATACGTGTCGGCCATCGATGTGGGCAGCGGCTCAACGTCATTCATGTGGGTCAGGTCCGGCGTCGTGGGGCCGTCGGTGCCCCCCTGCGGCTGGTGCGCCTTGGCGATGTATCGTGCCAGGTCGTTGTTGTAAAGGAGGTCGAGCACGTTGATCGTCTGGAGGATCTCCCCCTCCTCGGTCACATGAAGGATCTGGTCCTGCCAGACCGGCTGGTCGAGTCCGGGGAGCCCGTCGGGATGATCGGGGGTCTCGGCCCGGGGGGCCGCGCTGTGCCCGGAAATCCAGAAGGAGCCGTCGTCGGCCCGCTCGACCGAGTGGTGGGTGGCCGCCGGGAGGCGCCACTGGACCTCGCCGCAGGCGTCGAGGCGCACGGTCCCCTGATACTCGACGTTGACGACGACGTCCCCGTTCGGAAAGAGATGGGACCCGTGGAGGTACCGATGCTGCCGCAGGTGCGTCGCGTCCGGGAAGAGCTCGGCCGCGTCGGGAGCCCACTCGTGGACCACCCGTCCCCGTCGGTCGAGAAGCCGGATGCCCATGGTCCAGCTGCCGGTGTCCTTCCACAGAGAGGTCACGAGCGTCATTCCCGGTTGGACGGCGTCCGGGTCGAGGGTCCGGGCTCCGTCCCGCTCGTAAACCGTCGGGCTCAGGAAGTTGGGCGAGGCAAACGGCATCGATTCGAGCTGGCTCACCGTCCGGGACGTCCGTTCCAGCACGTCGTTCGGGAACCATCCGTGCCAGCGGGCCGCGAAGCCGTAGAGGAAGGCAAAGACCATCAGGGACAGAACGAACCCCGTCTTCTCGAAGGGGGAGGGTGTGCGCATTGCCGGA
>JAZKTD010000105.1:0-10918 GCA_036625705.1 Salinivenus sp. | reverse complement strand
ACGGTGGCGGCGGTGGAAGCCTGAGCGCGCGGGAGCGTGGGGGTGGAGAGCGTGGAGGGCACGGGTGCGTGGGTGTAGAGAGCATGGGAGTGTGAGGGTGAAGAGAGGAGCATGGGGCATTCTTCAGCGCCCACGGCCCTCCACTCTCATGTCTTTCACTCCCATGCCCTTCACTCCCATGCCCTTCACTCCCACGCCCTCTACTCTTCCCCCGAATTCAGGTGCTCCGACAGAAACTGATCAATCGTCCGCAGATACGCGTCCGCCGAGACCAGAAAGCCGTCGTTGTGGCCGCCCTCAATCTCGAGGAACTGCTTCGGCTCGGCGGCCGCCTCGTAGACCCGACGGCCCAGTGCGAAGGGCACGACGCGGTCCCCGCGGCTGTGGATGTGCAGCGTCGGGGCCTCGATTTCGGGCACCCGCGATTCGTTGTCGAACTGGTTGGTGGCCAGGGCGCGGACCGGCAGAAACGAGTAGTGGTGCGCCCCCACGTCCGGCACGTTCGTGAACACCGACTCCAGGATCATGGCGCCCGGCGGCTCCCGCGTCGCCAGCCACGTGGCGGGCCCGCCGCCCATCGACCGGCCGAAGACGACAATGTCCGCCGGCGCGATCCCCCGCTCGGCCGTGAGGTGCGCCCAGCAGGCCGCGGCGTCCTTGTAGAGGCCCGCCTCCGACGGCGAGCCCGTGCTCTGCCCGTACCCGCGGTAGTCGACGATCAGCACATTGAGCCCGAGATTGTGGAACTGCTGGACGCTCTCGAGCCGGCCGGAGATGTTGCCGGCGTTGCCGTGGAAAAAGAGCAGCGTGTGGGCCGCGACCTCACTCGGGCTCGTTTCACGTGAAACGTCGGCCGCCGGGATCCACCAGCCGTGGAGCGTTTCTCCGTCCTCAGTGGAGAGGCGGACCGTTTCGTACGTCATCCCTGCGTCGTCAGGCGTAGCCAGCAGGCGGCTGCTGGGCTGGAAGAGGAGCTGGTCCTGAAACGCAAACGCGAGCCCCACAACGGCGCCATAGGCAACCGCGAGGCCGAGGGTGGTCTGGAGCATCGTGCGCACGGGTGGGCCGTCGATCAGAGGAGAATGATGAATAGTGCCGCCGTCCCTCGCACGGGATCGCCGCAGTGGGTATCTTGATGGGCGGCGTGGCGTTCTCCAGGTGCTTTGGTCCGGCTGCGCCGATCGCCTCCCCCATGATCCCGCCGCTTCCTTATGTCGACTCCATCGCTACGCCCAACGCCGATTCGTGCCGTCCTGTTCACCCTAATCGGCCTGCTGTGTCCATTCGTCCTGTGGGCCCAGACCCCGGTCCTCGAGGCCACAAACAGCAGTGATGTCGTCGTCTTTCAGTCCAATGACGATGGGGCCCTCTTCGCCCCCGGCACCGTCGGCACCGGCACCCTCCCCGCCACCGGCGCCGGAACGCGATTGCTGTGGCACCCCGCCAAGGCCGCACTTCGAGCAGGCCGTGCCGGGTCAGACGAGTGGGACAATGGAAACGTCGGAGCTTACTCCGTAGCGACAGGATTCGGGTCCAGAGCAAGCGGCCAGTACAGCGTAGCGCTGGGAGGATTTACTCAGGCGACGGCCGAAGGAGCCGTGGCGCTTGGCGCGGGCGAGGCCACTCAAAACTATGCCTCGGCCCTCGGCTCGGGAAATGCGACCGGAGAGTATGCCACAGCATTTGGCTTCCGTCCCACCGCGAGTGGAAACTACGCCGTTGCCGGTGGCGAAGGGTCGGCGGCAACGGCCCGGGCCGCCACGGCATTCGGGCTGGACTCGGACGCACAGGGATATGCGAGCGTCGCACTCGGCGATAACGCCACTGCGTCTGACTCCCGCTCGTACGCCATCGGAACGGGTGTAGTGGCCACCAATTCGGGCGCCGTCGCAATTGGAAATGACGCGAAGGCGAACGGACAGAACTCGGTTGCAATTGGGAGCGGCGTCCGCACGAGTAGTGCGAACGGGGCCGCCCTTGGCACCAAGGCCCGAGCGGGCGGTCAGGGTGCCTTCGTGTTTGGAGACCGGTCGACTATTTCCACGACGACGGCCGATACGGTCGTGGCGGGTCAAAATGAATTTGTAGCCCGGGCCAGCGGCGGGGTGGAGTTCTACACGAGCTCAGACCTTTCGTCCGGCGCCGAACTCCCCGCAGGCAGCGGCTCTTGGAGCACCCTCTCGGACTCGACGATGAAGGAAAACATGAGCGCCGTCGATCCGGCGGACATCCTGGCCGGTGTCACCCGGCTCCCCGTCCATCAATGGAACTACAAAACGCAGTCGGACCACGTCCGGCACATGGGGCCCACCGCCCAGACCTTCCACTCGGCATTCGGACTCGGCGCAAACAACACGACCATCAGCACGGTCGACATCGACGGCGTCAACATGGCGGCCATCCAGGCGCTGGCGGCGCGGACGGAGGCACTACAAAGTGAGAACGAGGCGCTCGAAGCGCGGGTGGCCCGTCTCGAACAGCTGGTGGAGACGCGCTCGTCTCTCCCCGCAGGCCTGGGCGGTCCCCTCGGAATGAGCCTGCTCCTCCTCGTCGTCATCGGCGGAGGCGCCATTGTCTGGAGAGTCCGTGCGGCACAGGCGTAGCCGATGCCCCGCGCTGCGCCCTCAGCCTCAGGGCCTTTCTGGTCTGCTCGCCCGTCTCCACCGACTGCCCCCCTCCGCCATGACGTTTCACGCCCGCAGCCCCCGGCCCATCCTCAACCGGACGGGCCCCCTTGCCCTCCTCCTTCTCCTCTTCACATTCTCTCCACTCCTTGCCCAGAGTGCCCTCACGGTTCACGCCGGCGGCACGCTCACCGTGGCCAACGGCGCGCTCCGGCTGGGCGGCGACCTCACGACCGAGGGCACGCTCGACGCCACAAGCGGCACCCTCGCCCTCATCGGCCCCACCGCCCAGCGTCTTGCCCCCGGCCCCGGCAGCACCATTCAGTCGATCGTCGTCGACAAGGAGCCCAGCAGCACCGCACAGTTGGCCGACACGCTTGTCGTCACCGACTCGGTGCTCGTCCTCCGGGGCGACCTCGACCTCAACGGCAAACACCTTGACCTGGGCCAGACCGGAGGCCTGCGAGAAACGGCCGGCAACACCATCACCGGCGCAAGCGGCACCGTGACCGCCACCCGCTTCCTGAACGCCCCCGACGCCGCCAACGTGGGCGGCCTGGGGGCGCGCATCACGTCCGGCGCGAACATGAGCGCAGTCATCGTGACACGGGGGCACGCCCCCCAGACCGGGACCTCGACCAACGAGGGCATTGCCCGGTACTACGACATCGCCCCCGCTATCAACACGGGCCTCGACGCCACGCTGGAGTTCTTCTACGACGAGTCGGAGCTCAACGGTCGTGATGAACCCACGCTGGCGCTCTGGCGCTCAACCAACGACGGGACCAGCTACGCCGAGGTCGGCGGCACCGGCATCGCCTCCGCCAACGTCATCGCCCTGAGCGGCATCGACGCCTTCTCGCGCTGGACCGCGACCAGCGACGGCGCCCCCCTCCCCGTCGAGCTCGTCTCGTTTACGGGAACGGCCTCCGACGACGCCGTGACGCTGACCTGGGAAACCCTCTCCGAGACCGGAAGTGCATCGTTTGATGTGGAACGGCGACAGACCGAAACGGCCCCCTGGCACTCGGTGAAGACGGTACCGGCCGCCGGCATGAGCGACACGCCTCGGACCTATACAGCAACGGATGCCGGTCTCCCCTTCACTAGCGACCGCCTGGCCTACCGGCTCAAGCAGGTGGACCGGGACGGCACGGTCACGTACACTGATCCGATTCGAGTGAAGCGCACCGCCCCCACAGTCCTCACACTGCACCCGTCGTTTCCGAATCCGGTGCGCACGTATGCCACCCTGCGATACACCCTGCCGCGAACCGCCACGGTGCGTCTTTCCCTCTACGATGTGCTGGGCCGGGAGGTCGACGTGCTCGTGAATCGGACCCAGCCGGCCGGGCGCACCGAGGTGCAGGTCGACGCCACGGCCCTGCAGAGCGGGCTCTATTTCTACCGGCTGGAGGCCAACCGCGCTACAAAAACGGGGCGGCTGACGGTCGTGCGATAACTCCGTCAGTCGTGCACGAGCAGGAGCTCCTTCTCCCCGAAAAACCCGTTGCGCCCGAGCAACAACTGCAGGGATTCTCGCTCAAGCTGCGCGTCCGGATCCGCCGCGTGGAGCGCCTCTACCTCGGCGCGGAGATCCCCCCCCTTCAGCGCCAGCAGGCCGGGCGCCCACTCGTCCTCGGCCGGCGGCCCGTCCAGGGGCACCGCCACCCGCCGGTGCCACCGCCAGAGGGTTGCGAGCGGGGCCGTGGCGCGCGAGACCGAGTAGTGCGCCTCGCCGGTCCACTCCTCGGCGCGTCCCGTCCAGGCGTAGCAGTTGTCGAGGCCCAGCCGGCGGGCGATCGTGCGGACGGCCCGCCCCTTCTTCCCCACCGAGTCGACCCCGATGACCGTCACCTCGGGCTCGCAGATCGCCAGCGGGATCGCCGGCAGGCCGCCCCCCGTGCCCCAGTCGACGATCGTGCTGCCGGCCGGAAAGTCGCGAACCGTCAGCGTCAGGCAGTGCAGCAGGTGCTGCGTCCGAAACTGCCGCTCGCTCTCCGACGAGACGAGGTTGACGCGCCGGTTGAAGCGAAGCAGCTGCTCCTCGAAGGCGTCGAGCTGCTCTCGCTGCCCGGCGGTGAGGGCGTCGAACGGATTCCAGACAGGGGCCTCCATAGAGAAGAGTCGTGTACAAGCGTCCCGCGTTCAACGTCCCGCCCCTCACGCTCACGTCCCACGTTTCACGTGAAATGGCTCAGCCGCTCACCTCCACGGCCTGCTCCCGCGACACGCCGAACGACTGCCCGTCGCCCCCCATCGCGTCCAGGTCCAGATCGCGCTCCATGGGCAGCGGCTCGACACCCTCGTTCTTGAGGAGCACCATGAGCACCGAAATGTCCGACGCCCGGACGCCCGGCACGCGGGAGGCCTGGCCCAGGTTGTCCGGCTCCACCTTGCTCAGCTTCTCCCGGGCCTCGATCGAGATGTTGTCGAGGGCCTCGTACTCGAAGTCGTCGGGAATGGGCCAGCGCTCCTTCTCCTCCATCTCCTCGACCATGTCCTGCTGCCGCTCGATGTAGCCCTCGTACTTGAGGTCGATCTCGATGAGGCGCGGGGCGCTCAGCATGCCGGGGGCCTCGACGACGACCTCGTCGTAGATCCCGGCGTGGCGCAGCAGCTCCGCGGAGTCGACCTCCGGCCGCTTGCAGAGCTCGATCACGGGCCGCGGCTGGTCGAGCGTCGAGGTGCCGACGGCCCGGAGGTAGTCGTCCACCTGGTCGGGGTCGACGCTGGTGTCGGACAGGGCCTCCCGGGTGCGGTCGATGGCCCGCTCCTTCGCCAGCATGCGGTCGTAGCGCTGCTGGGACGCGAGGCCCAGCTTGTAGCCGAGCTCGGTGAGGCGCAGGTCGGCGTTGTCCTGCCGGAGCAGGATCCGGTGCTCGGCGCGGCTGGTGAACATGCGGTACGGCTCGTCGGTGCCCTTCGCCACGAGGTCGTCGATGAGCACGCCGATGTAGGCCTCCGAGCGCTTCAGCACGATCGGGTCGGCGCCGCGCAGCGTCTGCACCGCGTTGATGCCGGCCATGAGGCCCTGGGCGGCCGCCTCCTCGTAGCCGGTGGTGCCGTTGATCTGCCCGGCGAAGAAGAGGCCGTCGACGTATTTCGTCTCCAGGCTGTACTGAATCTGGTACGGCGGGAAGAAGTCGTACTCGATGGCGTAGCCGGGCCGCAGCATGTGGGCCTCCTCCAGGCCCGGCACCTTGCGCAGCGCCTCGAACTGCACCTCTTCCGGCAGGCTCGTCGAGAAGCCGTTCACGTACACCTCCTCCACGCGGTACCCCTCCGGCTCGAGGAAGAGCTGGTGGTGGTCCTTCTCCGAGAAGCGGTCGATCTTGTCCTCGATCGAGGGGCAGTAGCGCGGGCCCTTCGCCTGGATGCGGCCGGTGAACATCGGGCTGCGGTCGAAGCCGGTGCGGAGCGTCTCGTGCACCGCCGGCGTCGTGTCGGTCAGCCAGCAGCAGAGCTGCTCGCTCACCGGCGGCAGGGCGTCGGTCATGAACGAGAACGCCGTCGCGTCGGGGTCGGCGGGCTGCTCCTCCATCACGCTGTAGTCGATGGAGCGGCCGTCCACGCGCGGCGGGGTGCCGGTCTTGAGGCGGCCGCTCTCGAAGCCGAGGTCGTGCAGGCAGCCCGTGATGCCGTGGGAGGCGTTCTCCCCCATCCGGCCGCCGCCGAAGTTCTTCTCCCCCACGTGAATCACGCCGTTCGAGAAGGTGCCGGTGGTGAGGACGACGCGCGGCGCGTGGAACGTCTGCCCCAGATTGGTGCGCACGCCGGTCACCGTCTCGCCGTCGTCGGTGGTGAGCACCTCCGTCACCATGTCCGCCCGCATCTGCAGGTTCTCGATTGCCTCCAGTTCCTCCCGCATGCAGGCCGCGTACTCCTCGCGGCCGCACTGGGCGCGCGGGCCCCACACGGCCGGCCCCTTGCTCTTGTTGAGCATCCGAAACTGGAGCCCGGCCCGGTCGGTGACTTTGCCCATCAGCCCCCCCATCGCGTCGATCTCGCGGGCGATGTGGCCCTTCCCGATCCCGCCGATGGCGGGGTTGCAGGACATCTGCCCGATCTGGTTGAGCTTCAGCGTGATGAGCAGGGTGTCCGCCCCCATGTTGGCCGCCGCGGCCGCCGCCTCGCTGCCGCTGTGGCCGCCCCCGACCACGATGACGTCGTACTCGAAATAATCAGGGTGCATGCTGCGAAGCGGTCTCTTTGACAAAAAGGGACGCAACGTACGAGACGTTGTGTGGCAACGAAAGGAGGGGCGGATGGATTCAGGGGCGATCCCACCCCCGCCGCAAAGCCGTTCTCGGCCCCAAACACTTAAATTTGGATTAAAGTATTCTACATCTCGTCCTCCCACGCCGGGGCGTCGACGTCCTCGGGCGGCCACGCGCCCAGCAGGCGGCGGACCGTCACGACCTGCCCGAGGTGGTAGGCATTGTGGTCGGCGATGGACGCGATCTCGTCGGCGTACCGGGTGCTGTGGTAGGCAGCGCCGTCGGCGTGCGGGATGGGGCCGGAGAGGTCGATGCCGGGGTCGTTGACGAGCTCTTTGGCGGACTGGAGGTCCGCCCAGAACTGGTCGAGGCTCTGGTCCCAGGCCCGCTCGCTGGGCGGGGCCACCCCGTCCGGCCAGTAGTCGTCCGGCCACGCGGGCAGCGTGTAGTCCGGGTCCGTGCAGTAGCGGAGGTAGTCGGCCTGGGCGACGCGCATGTGCTCGAGGAGTTGCCAGAGCGAGTAGGTCTCGGGCAGCCCGTCGGGCTGCACGCCGCGGGCCGCCGGGGGCACGTCCCGCAGAATCTCGGTGGCGGGGCGGCGGGCGACGGTGGCGTTGAGCTGGGCCGTGAGGACCGATCGGAGGGCATCGGGGGCGGGCATGGGACGACGGGGACTGCGGACGAAGATTGAGGGGGACCCGCTATATGGTCTCCGAGGGCGTGAGTTGGAGCGTTTTGGATTGAGTGTCCCGGGCCCCGGCGGACGAGTTCTCCGGCCGGAGACGACGCGGTCACTGCGTCCACCGCGTCGCGGCGAGGGCGAGCGTGCGGTCCGTGTCGGCGTGCGCGAGGCGGTGTCGCACCCGGAGCCCGTCGGCCTCCTCCCGCAGCGCGGCGGTGGCACGAACGGGGTCCCCGAGCGTCGTCTCGGCCTCGAACGTCAGCGCGCACTCGGCACAGCGGCGTTCGTCGAGCACGTCGGCGGGCAGCGTCTCCAGCGCCCACTCCAGGTAGCGGACGTTGTTGACGTGCCGGTTGAGGTCGAGGTCGTGGTAGCGTACCGTGAACGTGCGTGTCCGATCGGCACGATCCGGCGCCGACAGTTTGGGGGCGCCGCCGGCCAGTGGGGCCGGGCGGTCGGGCGTCTCGATGTCGTAGAGCGCCGCCGGGGGCCGCAGGGGCCGCCGCCGCTCGGTGTCGATGACGAGCCAGGCGCTCGTGCCTCGGGCAAGCGGCTCCTCGTCCTCGTCCCGAAAAACGACCTCGCGGGTGGCGTAGAGGCGGTCGAGCCCGGACGGCCACGTATCGAGGGTGATCTCCTCCTCCCAGGCCGGCGGGCGATCGACCGCCAGCCGAAGCCGCGCCAGCACCCACGCCTTGCCGTCCGCGAGCAGGTCCTGCATCGACACCCCCAGCGCGGCGGCGTGGCGGCCGGCCGCCTCCTGGAAGTGGGTGGCGAGCGCGAGGACCGACGCCGTGCCGGCGGGCGTGACGTCGGACGCACGGATGCGGACCTGCTCGGTCCAGGAGCCGTCCATGCCGGAAGTGTGAGGGCGTGCAGGGGAACAGGGCCTCACAAACGCCCCGACGGCCCGACCGATCCGGACGAGACGGGGGCTTGCCGTCCCCCTCAAGGCCCACAGGGACGCTGCCCGCAGAGGGCGGGGTCTGGTGCGTCGTTTCTACACGAATCTGTTGTCTATACCATCCCAATGGACGATCAGCCCCTTACCTGGTGGGCCGCCCAAAAACAAAGGCGGTTCCCCGCGATTCTTGCGCGAGGAACTCTTTTGAGTCCGAGACGACTGTCCCGCCCCCAGAATATGTGCCCTGTTCGACCTCCGTCCCCTCAACGAGCACGCTTCCACCCTTTCGATCTTCTGGCATGAGCATAGAACAGAAAAAACAAAACCCCAAAAGACATATCAGTAAAAATTGGGACTATGAACAAGCCCGGGGTAGATTCTGGATAGAACAGCAAGCCATATACCATAGGAAGCGAAGACACAAACTTACCCACGATGCCTACGATAACGAGGTTTTTGTTTGCGTACATATCTTCATATATCATGTAGTACATAACTCCAAACACGAATATTAGTCCTACCCAGGTCTTGTAATGAATTCCTGGGCTAGGCGGGTTTATCCCTCCGTACCTGTACACCCAGTTGCCAAACAGGGCGAAGAAAGTGCCTCCGATGAAGTTGTGCCACGCGGCGACCAGAAACATGATCTTGTACGCTCTATCGCTCATTGGAGGAGGTTTTTTGTTGCGGATGACGGTCATCAGGGAACGCCGACGTCGAGTCGGGGATCGGGCCCGCCTCCGTTTGCCACGTTCCGTGGGGTCCTCGCTCCGATTCCAGATTTAGGGGGCGGCTCGACCTTCTCCCCTTCCGGCCCGGGCCGTGGCCTCCAGGTGCTCCAGAATGTAGGGGTAGACGTCCTGCGGGGCGTCCTTCCCCAAAATGCAGTCGATGTGGCCGTAGCCGGGGAGGACGTGCCGGCGGTACAGGTCCGGGTCGTTTGTCCGTCGGAGACGCTTGTACGTCAGGGCCGTGCTGCGCGGCAGGACGCACATGTTTTCACTGCCGTGCAGGAAGGCGGCCGGAAGGGCAAGCCGCTCCAGATGCGGCAGGTACACGTCCCCCCCATGCCGGTTGACGAGGTGCCGCCGCCGCGCGATGCGGGACAGCTGGGAAAGCCCCTCCAGATTGGCGGGGCCGAAGAGCGAGGCGAGGTGGTCGTGAATCGACGGGTCGATACGGTCGTGCTCCCACATGAGTCCGTAAATGCCCGTGATGCGGTGGCAGACCGGATTGTCGCACTGCTCTTCCTCGTCCAGCGGATAAAAGTTGAGCAACCAGTTCACGAGCCGGTCGCGGAGCCCGGGCTCCGCGGGCACGTCCGGAGAGACAAACCGGTGACCGAGCAATTTGAGCCCCTGATTCGCCCGGAGACGAGCCGCGAGCTGGGCGAGCGGCGCGACCAACACGTGCGTCGAGACCTGCGAAAAGACCACCGACCGCACTCCGTCCAGGCCGGTCAGGAGCGCCATCGTCAGGGTGGAAGCGCCCACGCCGTGCGCCACGACCTGGACGGACTCCACGCCCGCCGCGTCGCGTACCGCATCGATGGCCGCCGGGTAGTCCTGCTGTGCCACGGCGTCCATGCTGTGCGGCTCCTCGGCACTGGGCAGATCGATGCTGAACCGAAAGTCGAGCAGCCAGACGTCGTAGCCGTGGTCGTAGAGGGACTCCAGAAGATTTTGGGACACGAAGGTCGTCGAGTACATCCGGCTCGACACGCCGATGCAGTGCGACAGCACGACGGGCCCCTTCTCGCCCCCCTGGTAGCGCGTCAGGAGAAGCTCTACCCCGTCGTCCGTCCGGACAGGGTGGACGGCCTTTCTGTCGACCTCGAGGGGCCGCGGGGATACCGGTCTTGAGGCAGGGGACGCGTTCCGGTTCGTCTTCGAGGAGGGGTCAGTCATTGCTGGAGTGAGGTGTGGTGGAGCTCGGGATGCGGAGCGTGCGCCTCCATGCCGCGGCGGGAACGCCACCGATATGTGGCTTCTTCAAGCCTTGACTTTTTCATTACGATTGTTTAACACTTACGAATAGCTTGGAAGTTCTTCTGGGCTGCCGTTCCGAACATCCGCACCTCAACCCTGGCAGCTTCTCCCCATGGCCCGTACGCACTTCGACGCCGTCATTGTGGGATCGGGCTTCGGCGGATCGGTGGTGAGCTACCGCCTCGCCGAGGCGGGGCTAGACGTGTGCCTGCTGGAACGGGGCAAGGCCTACCCGCCGGGCTCGTTTCCGCGGGCCCCCCACGAGATGAAGCGCAACTTCTGGGACCCGAGCGAGGGGCTCTACGGCATGTTCGACCTCTGGTCGTTCGAGGACTTCGAGGCGCTGATCGCCAGCGGGCTCGGGGGCGGGAGCCTCATCTACGCCAACGTGCTGCTGCGCAAGGATCCGGACTGGTTCGTTCGGGAAGGCATCACCGGTGAGGGGTACGAGTACTGGCCCGTCACCCGCGAGGACCTCGACCCGCACTACGACCGGGTCG
>JAZKTD010000104.1:0-10954 GCA_036625705.1 Salinivenus sp. | reverse complement strand
GATGACTCGTGACCGATGACTCATGACTCTTCAGGGCACAGCGTGGACCGAGGCAGTGCGCGCCGATTACGCCGCGGCGCCATCGCCGGCGAGCACGTCTTCCCGCTCCTCTTCCTCCTCCTCGGCGTAGACCTCGGCCAGGTCCGTCGCGACCGACTCGAAGGCCTCCTCGGCCGCGTCGGAGAGCGCTTCGGTTTCCCGAATCTCTTCGAGCACCTCTTCGTGGCGCAGGCGCAGGCGCTCGACGTACTCTTCTTCGAACTCCTGGACATCCTCGACCGGGATGGGGTCGAGGTGGCCGTTGATCGCCGCGTAAATGATGGCGATCTGCTCCTCGACCGGCACCGGCGAGAACTGGTTCTGCTTCAGAATTTCGACGAGGCGCTCCCCTCGGTTCAGCTGGCGCTGCGTCGAGGCGTCGAGGTCGGACCCAAACTTGGCGAAGGCCTCCAGCTCGCGGTACTGCGAGAGGTCGATCCGGAGCGTGCCGGCCACCTCCTTCATGGCGTCGACCTGCGCCGAGCCTCCAACCCGCGAGACCGAGGCCCCCACGTCGATGGCCGGGCGGATGCCGGAGTTGAAGAGGTCGTTCTCCAGGTAAATCTGTCCGTCGGTAATCGAGATGACGTTCGTCGGGATGTAGGCCGACACGTCGCCGGCCTGCGTCTCGATGATGGGCAGGGCCGTGAGCGACCCCCCACCCTCGATCTCGTCCTCAAGCGGCGCCGGCAGGTTGTTCATCTGCGAGGCCACTTCGTTGTCGTCGATAATCTTGGCGGACCGCTCCAGCAGGCGGCTGTGGAGGTAGAAGACGTCGCCCGGGTAGGCCTCCCGGCCGGGCGGCCGCCGTAGCAGGAGCGAGAGCTCGCGGTAGGCCACCGCCTGCTTCGAGAGGTCGTCGAAGCAGACCAGCGAGTGGCGCCCCGTGTCGCGGTAGTACTCGCCGATGCAGGCCCCGGCGAACGGCGCGATGTACTGCAGGGGCGTCGGCATCGACGCCGAGGCGTTGACGATGACCGTGTACTCCATGGCCCCGTTCCGCTCCAGGTCGCGCTTCACCTGCGCGACCGTCGAGTCCTTCTGGCCCACGGCCACGTAGACGCAGTAGATCGGATCGCCGCTGTCAACGTCCGGGTTGTGGGTGTCCTTCTGATTGATAATCGTGTCGATCTGCAGGGCCGTCTTTCCGGTCTGCCGGTCGCCGACGATGAGCTCCCGCTGGCCGCGCCCGATCGGAATCATCGAGTCGATGGCCTTGATGCCGGTCTGCAGCGGCTCCTCGACCGGCTGGCGGTAGATGACCCCCGGGGCCTTCCGCTCCAGGGGGAGCGTCATCGTGTCGCCCTCGATGGGCCCCTCGCCGTCGAGCGGGCGGCCGAGCGGGTCGATGACCCGGCCGAGCATGTTCTCGTTGACGCCGATCGAGGCGATCTCGCCGGTCCGGCGGGCCTCATCTCCCTCACTGACCGCGTCGACGTCGCCGAAGAGGATGACCCCGACGTTGTCTTCCTCGAGGTTCAGGACCATTCCCTCCACGCCCTGCTCGGGAAACTCCACGAGCTCGCCGGCCTGCACGTTGCTGAGGCCGTAGAGCGTCGCGATGCCGTCGCCGGCCTGCAGCACCGTACCGGCCTCGTACTCCTCCGCTTCGGTCTCGAAGCCGCCGAGCTCGCGGCGGAGGACGTCGGTCACTTCGTCGGGTCGAATAGAGCCGTTGGACATAGAAACTCGGGATCAGTTCGTTCAGGTCGGAGAAAGCAAGGGGCGGCCCGCCTACGCGGTCTCGCCGTTCGCGTCGATCGACAGCGCCGATTCGCGCAGCCGGTCGTGCAGGGCCGAGAGCTTGTTGCGCACACTGGCGTCAAAGACGGAGTCGCCGATCCGGACGACGAGCCCGCCGATCAGGTCCGCGTCCTCGTGCTGGTGCAGGCGGATCGTCTTTCCGGTCTGCGCCTCCAGCGTCTCGACGACGGCCTCCTCCTCGTCGTCGGAGAGGGGGCGGGCGGCCGTCACGTGCGCATCGACGATGCCCCGCTGCTCGTCGCGGAGCGACTGGTAGGCGTCGAGGATCCGCTTCGTCATCGTCTCCCGGTCCTTCTGCACCAACAGCCGCAGAAACCGCAGGAGGAGGGCCTCCACCCGGTCGGCCAGGAGCGACTCGAGCACCGCGTCCTTCTTCTCCGCCGGGATCACCGGGCTCTTGAAGACCCGCGACAGCTTGTCGTTCGACGCCAGGCTTTCCCGGAGCATCCGGACGTCCTCGTCGACGGCCTCGAGCACCCCGGTGTCGTCGGCCTCCTCGTACAACGCGGTGGCGTAGCGCCGGGCAATTGTGCTCTGACTCATACGGCTCGGGGGTTGGAAGGTTAAACGCTAGAAGATCGGAACGTTCAACCTTCGACGTTCCAACCGTCAACGTGACTAGTTCGTCGGGAAGTCGTCGAGCGCCTCCTGCACGAGCTTGCGGTGCTGGTCCTCGTCGAGGTCGCGCTCGATGATCTTCTCGGCGGCCTCGATGGCCAAGTCCGCAACCTCGTCGCGCAGTTCCTGGAGCGCCGCCTGCTTCTCGCGCTCGATCTCGGCCTGCGCCTGCTCCTGCATCTGCTGGATGCGGCGGCGGGTCTTGGCCTCTTCCTCCTCGCGGAGCTCCTCGGCGGACTCGCGGGCCTCGCGCAGAATCTTCTGGGCCTCTTGTTCGGCCTCGCGCCGGGCCTTCTTGTTCTCGGCCTGAATTTCTTTGGCCTCCTGGAGGGCCTCCTCGGCCCGCTCAATGGAGCTTTCGATTTCCTCCTCTCGAGCCTCCAGCGACTCGGTGATCGGCCCCCACCCAAACCGGTAGAGGACGTAGAGGAAGATCAGGAACGCAATGGACTTCCAGAAGATGAGTCCAGGTTCGGGCGCAATGAGGTCCATAGGGACGGAGGAAGTAGTGCGCAGAAATCGTCGCGAGGGGGGCGATCAGGGCGTCCCTCTCCGCGCCCCCGACCGGAGGCGTGCCGGCACGCTCGGGGCGGGGACGAGCACGGCCCCGCTCGGGGCGCGAAGGCGCGATGCGGCCTAGGCGGTAAACACCAGGAGCAGGCAGATGATGAGCGCAAAGAGGGCGACGCCCTCGATCAGGGCGGCGGACACAATCATGAGTCCTCGGATGTCGCCGGCCGCTTCGGGCTGTCGGGCGGCGCCTTCCATCGACGAGCTGGCGAGCCAGCCGATTCCTATACCAGCCCCGATGGCCGCAATTCCGGCACCGAGACCTGCAGCGAGATACGCAAGAGCAGCAGCTTCCATGATGAGGTATTCTTAGTGAGGAAAGGGGGAAACAGTGATGATGGTACGGGATTGCCCGGGGGCCGAGCGGGGCACACGCCCGACCGCCTACGCAGGCGACGGTTCCACGGCCTCCTCGACAGCGTCGAGCCGACTCTCGAGGTCCCCTGTGGCGGGGGTCGACTCCTGCTCGTCGCCGTCGTAGTGGTGCTCCTCGACGGACATGCCGATGAAGAGCGCCGACAGAATCGTGAAGACGTACGCCTGAATGAAGGCAACGAGCAGCTTCACCAGCAAGATGAAGACCGTGAATCCTATGCTAATGATGGTGCTGCCCCAGGCGGCCACCTCGCCGAAGATCACGTTCATGATGAAGATGAGCCCCAGGAGGCTGAAGATGATGAGGGCCCCGCCGAGCATGTTGGCAAACAGACGAATGGCCAGCGCCAGGTGCCGCATGACGAGACCAATGATCTCGATCGGCACGAGGATGATGCGGGCCAGGACCGGGGCGTCCGGGGGACCGGTCAGGAGCTCAAGATAGTGGTCTTTCGATCCGTACAGCAGGCCAATCGCGAAGGTCAGGAAGGCCATCACGCCCGTCACGGCGATGTTGGACGTCGGCGCCCCCGCGAAGGGCACGAGGCCGAGGATGTTGGCCACCAGGATGAAGAAGAAGGAAGTCAGCAGGTAGGGCAGAAAGGTTCGCCATTTCTCTCCCTGAATGTTCGGCTTCGCAATCTCGTCGCGGATGAAGACCACCATTACCTCCATCATGTTCTGAAGAACGCCCTGGGGGGCCTTCGTGCGGCCGACGCCCGCCCGGTAGCGCCGGGCCAGGGTCAGGAAGACACCGGTCACGATGAGGAGGGCCAGCAGTGAGAGCACGAAGTGACGGGTAATCGAAAAGTCGGCCACGACGTGGCCGCTGGTGCGCACCACGTCGCTGTGGAGGTGCTCCTTGGCGGAAATGGCCTCGTTCAGGGCGGCGCTCTCCGTCCGGAGGTCTCCGTGCCCCTCCCCCGATTCGCCGTCGCCGTGGGCCGCGAGCCCGTAGGGCCCGTTTCGCAGGAGGCTCTTCGTGCTTCCGTACGCGTCGACCGAGAGGGCCCCGTCCGCGGTGCGGACGAGCATGATGCGCGGGAGCTCGGGGCTGCCGAAGGGTTCGAGGTTGAGGTAGTTGCCGTCGGTGGCGTGCCCCAGGATCGTGTTGTTGACGATGTAGTCGAGGGTCAGCTCCTCCTCTCCCTCGGCGGCCTGGGCGGGCGCGGGTGCCGCGAGGAGCCCGGCCCCCAGGACGAGGAGTGCCACCACGGCGACGGAGCGGATGCGTGCAGTCATGATCTGCGGCGATGCAAGCACGTTAGGGAGAAAGTCGATCCGACGAACGGAGCGGGCCGCCGGGGCGTCAGTCTGTACGGCGGGCGACGAGAAGCATCTCAGCGGCGACGCTCAACACGAGCAGCGCGAGCACGGTCCCCACGAAGGCCCCGACGTGAACCGGCACGAATGCCAGTACGGCGCCCACGGCGGCCAGCACCAGGAACATGCGACCGACGAGCCCTCCCAGTTCTACGATCAGTCCGGCGTGGGCGTCCGTGCGCCGACCCGACAGGCGATGCACCCAGACGCGAAGGGCGGCGTACCCGCACATAATCCCGACGCCAATCCCGATCCCGAGCCACCAGCCCATAGGCCATGCACCAATTTTGGGAGCCATCCGAGACCGGCCCACAGGCCTTCGGACAAGCACCGCCGATGAAAGTAGGGATTCGGGTGGTGGGGGACTTATGAGAAGCGGTGAATCGCACATGAAAGAAGTGCGCAGGCCCGTCGAGACGGGGGCTCTGCCCCTCGCCTCAGCCCGGATTGTCACGCCCCAAACTCGTCCTGAAGCGTCCGGAGCTGAACGACGACCGTCGCGACCCCAAGAACACTGCCCCCGAGAAGCCCCCAGGGCGTGGTGCCGAACCACACGTCGACGAGAAAATGCCCGAGCAGGGGCGGACCCGCCGCGGCCCCCGCCAGACGCCATCCGAGGTCCAGGTACGGCCCCATCTCGCGCAGGGCCTTCTTCCAGTCGTCCAGGCCCCCGGACGGCGACCGCTCCGGGCCGTCCTCCTCGTCCCGGTGGGGAGACTCGGGCGAGGGGCCCGACCCCGCCGTCTCGGTGTCGTCCGCGGGAGGCATAGGATCTGTGCCGCGAGGGGGAAGGACGGCGTGGGGCCGAGGCCCCGGGGTCACCGGCGACCGCGCGTCCTACGGGGTCGAGGGGGCTTCGTCCGCCTCGTCCTCGACGTCCTCGTCGGCCCCGAGGTCCGGCCCCAGGTCGCTCGGCGCCCCCTCGTCCTCGGCCGACTCCCCGTTGACCGCGATCGGCGTGCCCATCTTGCACTCGCCCGTGAACTGCGCGCCCTCCTCCACGACGAGTCGGTCGGTTTCGATGTTGCCGTCGACCTGAGCGGTGCTCTTGAGGACGAGACGCTCCTCAACCTCGATTTCGCCCTGGACGCGCCCGGCAATGTCGGCGTTGGTCGCGATGATTTCGCCGTCGACCGAGCCGCTCTCGGCGATCATCGCCTTGCCCTCCACCTTGAGCGTACCGACGATCTGTCCGCTCGCGCGGACGTCACTCTCGGCCCGAACGGTGCCCTCGAAGACAGTGCCTTTGCCGACGAGGTTGATCTGATCTTGGGCGGGATTCTGTTGACTAGCCATAGAAGACGACCCGTTCTCTTTTTTAGAAGTATTGTTACTGAATAGTCCCATAGGAGCGTTACGGCGGCGAAGTGGCAGCGCGGGAATGGGGGTGAACGATCAACCGGCCTCCGCTGCGGGAGGCCCGCGTCGGCGCCACGAAGCACGACGCGCACCGGCGGTCGAGCTCAGGCCACTCGCTCCCGCCCGGCTTCCCGGAACGGACTGCGCGACCAGTTCGGACGTCGGTACGCTCCATGCACCCAGGTGTGCGGCGTGTGTTCTCTTTTACCAACCGGTCACGTAGGGACGCGGATCCTGCGCAAGACCATTTCTCCACAATTCAAAGTGTAAATGGGGGCCTGTCGTCATCTGTCCGGAATTGCCGCTCACGGCGAGGGCCTCGCGGGCCTGCACCCGGTCGCCGGTTTGTTTGAGCAGTCGCTTGTTGTGCTTGTACACCGAGAGGTATCCGTCCGAGTGCTGCACGACGACGGTGTACCCGCCCTCCTGGGTCCAGTCGGCCAGCACGATGTACCCCGTCCCCACGGCACGCACCATCGTCCCCTCCGACACGGCGAGGTCGATCCCGAAGTGGGCGTCCCCCGCGTCGAAGCGGCGAGTCGGGAAGCCGGCGTCGACGGGGGCCTGCACCGGGAGGGAGAGGCTGGGCATCACCCGGTCCGGGCGGCGCGTCTCCGAGGCCGGAAAGCTGGTGGCCGCGAAGGCGGGCTGCTGGTGGGCCTCCGCCCCGTCGCCCGAACGGGCACCGGCCGAGCGGGCCGGCTCCGGCACCGGGCGGGTCTCTTCCTGGAGCGCCGGCGACGCCTGCGCCGGCGGCCCATCCCCCACAGCGGTCTGGGCCAGGGAGTCGACCTGCCCCGTCACCAGTTGCTGCAGGCGCTGGATGTAATGGCGCTGGACAGCGACCGAATCCTGAAGGGCCGCCACGCGGATGGCGTTCAGGCGAGCGTTGCGCTTCAGCTGCTGGGTGCCGTAGCCCGGAATGAACGTGCGCAGGGGCGTAAAGGCGAGCAGGCTGATCCCAAGGAGAAACACCACGAAGAGGCTCCCGCCCCACGCCGCGACCAGCCGCTTCGGTCGCACGTTGTAGCGACGGGTCCGCCCCACCTCCCGGTCGTCCATGACGACGACCGTATGGCTCGACTCCGGTCGGCGCAGAAGATCAGATAGAAACGACCACATAGGTGGGGGTCTCGATGGGATGAACGGAGACGCTCGTGCAGGTGGGGCGGGCTCGGCCACAGCGTTCGACCGGCCTGACTCGCAATTTCAGCCCGCTTCAACGGTTGCGCGCACTCCTCAGTTTCTCATTCGTCCCGCCGCCGGGGGTTCCTCCGTGCCGGAGGTTCTTCCGGAAGGGCGGTGGTGGGGGTCCGGTGCGGGGCCGCCTCCCCGGCAACCAGATGACTTCCGTGTTTGATTTTCTGTTGGAAGGGGAACCAATCACGCGGAACGGATCTTCTGGGGAGGCAGTCTTTTCATTTTTTGTTCCCTCGTTCCGTTTGCTGAATACAGCCTCGAACGAACCGAGGAGCACGTTCTCCCCCCTTTCTCCAACCACCGACCTCTTTCTACCATGCCTCAGCACCAATCGGCCAAGAAGCGGATGCGGCAGAACGAAAAGCGACGGAAGCAAAATCAGTCGCGGAAGAGCCAGGTCCGCACGAAGATTCAGAACCTCAAATCGCTGGACGATCCGGACGCCGCCCGGGAGCTCCTCAATGATATAAAGGGCGACCTGGACCGTCTCGCAGCTAAGGACATCATCCACAAAAATCGGGCAGCCAACAAGAAGAGCAAGCTGGAGCGGCTCGTCGACAGCCTCGAGGAGTAGTCGCGCACGGGCCGGTCTCGGGAAAGGACGGGGACGTGCCCCCGTATTCGGGACGAGATGTGGGCGAATCCGGCCCCCGAGCCGACATCAGGACCGATACGGAGCGCACGGCCCGTTGTCCCAGTCCAGGGCGTCCTCTCAATAAATCCTTGCAAATCTTACCCCCGATTCGCATTATTGTAACGTGTGAAGTTGTGGTTTTCTGGTTGGGTCCCTAGTATCCTTTTACAACTTGGAACCGAAACTTCCCGGCTCTACGGTCGGACTCTCCTTTCGGATCACGAGGTGTCGGGGGTCTATGGAGCCGCGAGCAGGCATTTTCATATTTGCTTCTCCGACGCTTCCCACCCGCGGCGTAGAGCGGTAGAGCGGAGGGCGACACGACAGTGGGCGCACCTCCCCGTTCCCCGCGACACACGGCGGTGTAATCGCTCATTCGCTCAAGTGGACAACCGTCGGATTGCGTATCCGACACTCATTCCGTTTCTTACGCCCGATGCTGCGAGAGCGGCATTTTTGCTCTTTCTTTCGAAGGAGTTACCCTCCTGCGGAGGTGCCTGTGAAGGTGCCTGTCTCTCTTTTCGGTCTTCGCTCCCTCTGACGCAGCACAAATACTCTACACCATGACAGCTTCTACACCCGTGAATACACGATCACTTTCCTCCTTCTGGCTTCCGGCTCTGCTCGTCTTTGCCGGCCTCTTCCTTGCCGGCTGTGGCGCCACCGCGCCCGTCGTGAACTCCATCAACACGCCGGACACCCTTGAGACCGGCGAGTCGGGGACCTTCGAGGCCGCCATCCAAAACCAGGAGGACGCCGACGAGCCCCTCACCTACACCTGGGACTACGGCGACGGCTCGACCGGATCCGGCCTGCTGACCAACCACAGCTTCAGCTCGACCGGGCAGTACACGGTAGAATTTCGGGCCAGCAACGAGGGCGGTGCCGACTCGGCCTCCGCGTCGGTGACGGTGGTAACCCCGCCGCAGCCGGCCTCCATCACCTCGATCAACGCCAACCCGAACCCCGTCGACGCCAACAACCAGGTGCGGTTCAGCAGCAACGTGTCCGGCGACAGTCCGCTCAGCTACAGCTGGGACTTCGGAGACGGAAACACGGGCTCCGGCAGCTCGCCCACTCACACCTACGAGTCGGCGGGCCAGTACACCGTCGAGCTCGAGGCGTCGAACAACGTGGGCCAGGCCACCCGGTCGACCACCGTTCGCGTCAACCGGGACCTCCCGGAAATCTGCACGACGGTGAGTGAGCTCAACTCGGCCTTCTTCGGTCGGAACTCGAGCACGCTGACCGACGAGGCACAGAAGAGCCTGCAGGAGAACGCGGACATTCTCAGCCAGTGCCCGAACCTCTCGGTGAGCATCGAGGGCTTCGCGGCCCCGGGCGAGCGGAACGCGCAGTCCCTCTCGGAAGACCGCGCGCAGGCCGTCGCGGACTTCTACTCGGACAACGGCGTCGAGAGCATGAGCATGAGCATGAGCGGGGAAGGCCAGGTGAGCGGCGTCACCAGCAAGAAGGGCGGCACCCGCGAGTACCGCCGTGCCGACTCCATCCCGCAGCGCCAGGGCGGCGACATGTAGGCCCTCGGCTGCCATTGTCCTGACGTATTGGACGTCTCGGGCGGACCCGCCATTCGGTGGGTCCGCCTTTTTTTGTTTGTGGGGCTCCCGGTCGGCGCGGGCCCCGCAGCGGCACAGGGCAGACGGGGACCGCTCGGGGCCCTCGACTCGGGGCCTTCGTCTCGGGGCCTTCGGCGACGCCTTCCGGCCGGAGGGGCGTCGCAGGGGCCGGTGCGGCGTTCCCTCTGCGCCCCCGTGTCTACTCGGCCGGCACGGCGGCCTCGTCGGCCCGCCGCTCGAGCGGCACCACGACGGCCCACCAGGCCAGCCCGCAGGCCACCTGCAGGCCCGCGAACGAGCGGATGGCCCCCTCCAGCGTGAGCCAGTCGAGCTCGAGCATGGCGCTGCCCACGAGAATCGAGAGCGACTCGGCACTCATCACGAGGAGCCACTCCGTCGAGAACACGCGGCCCCGGTACTGGTCCTCGGTTCGCTTCTGCAGGACGACGGTGCTGAGCACCCAGTTGCCCCCGCTGGCGGCGTGCCCCACCACCACGAGCGCGCACACCGCCACGATGACCGGGAGGCGGGGCGCCCAGGGCACCAGCCCCACGCCCAGGTAGCAGAGGCCGCAGAGCGCGATGGCCCCGCCCATCACCGCGGGCCACTGCCGCCGCTCCTGGAAAAGGCGCCGCACCACGACGGGCCCGATGCCGGTCCCGATGCCGCGCGCCATGAAGAGCACGCCGATCCCCGCGGCCAGCACCGAGGGCGCGATCCGGTCGCCCAGCAGCGCGAGCATGTAGACGAGCGCGCCCCCCGACACGGCCCACGTGGCCTTCGCGAAGGCGAAGCGCCCGATGCGGGGATGCGTGCGCAGGTGCCGCCAGCCGTCGATGATCTCGCGGGCCGCCGAGCGCCAGAGCGACGCCTCCGCCGGGGCGGTGTCCTGCGGAATCGTGGTGCCCAGGATGAAGACGACCGAGACGAGGTAGGTGCCGCTGTCGATCCAGAAGACGGCCTCGGTGCCGAGCGCCTCGACGGCGAGCCCCCCGAGCGCCGCGCCCACCGCGAGCATCGTCGACCAGGTGGCCGACATCAGCGCGTTGGCCGTGAGGAGCTCCCGCGGCGTGGTGATGTTGGGAATCGCGGCGCTCTTGGCCGGGTTGAACACGGCGCCCGCGAGCACCTGGGCCGTGAGCAGGGCGTAGAGCCACGGCACCTCCGCCGGCTGGTCGACGAGCAGGAAGCCCAGCACGATCGCGGCCCGCAGCAGATCCGTCCCGATCATGAGCCGCCGCCGGTTGTACCGGTCCACGATGACGCCCGCGAGGGGCGCCGCCAGGGCCCACGGCAGCATCTTCGTGATGAACACCGCCCCCAGCGCGAGCGGCGAGCCGGTGAGCTCCGTGACCAGAACGTAGAGGGCGATGGTGTTGAACCAGTCGCCGAGCAGCGAGATGAGGGTGCCGATCCAGAGCCGCCGGAAGTCCGTGTTGCCGGACACCAGGGCCCAGTAGCCGGCCTGCTCGTCGACCTCGACGTCGTGTTCGGT
>JAZKTD010000103.1:0-11073 GCA_036625705.1 Salinivenus sp. | reverse complement strand
GACTCGCACCCCACATCGCTTCAAGACCGTAGTGTTCTTTCGCTGGCCTACTTAAATCACCTGTTGGACATCTCGAGGGCTGGCTGATAGATTCTGATATCACAGCTCCGACGTTGGACGAAGACCCCTTCAGGTCCCGTCGGTCCGCCGTCACAGCGGGACCTCTTCTCGACAGTCTGTTCTCTCAACTCCGACGCTCTCAGCTATGGGTGTCCGCAGGCCTTTCTCTCTATCCGTTTCCAGCCGGACATTCGGTATCGTCCACGGGACCCGGGCCGGTCGGCGGTCGACGCGATCGTTCCGGCCGTCGAGACGGTGCTCGGGGAGGTCCCGGTCGACTCCAGCCGCGTCGGCCTCACGGGGCACTCCTGGGGCGGGTACCAGACCACCTTCGCCGTCACCCAAACCGACCTCTTTGCGGCCGCGGTTGCCGGGGCCCCGCTCACAAACCTGGTCTCGATGTACAATTCCATCTACTGGCGCACCGGCGGAACCGACGCCCGGATTTTCGAGATCAGTCAGGGCCGGATGGAGGTGCCCCCCTGGGAAGACATGGACGCCTACGTGGCCAACTCACCGCTTCACAACATCGAGTCGATGAGCACGCCCCTCCTGATGGCCCACGGCAGCGACGACGGGGCGGTGGAGTTCAACCAGGGCGTCGAGTTTTACAACGCCGCTCGTCGGGCGGGGAAGCAGCTCGCGCTTCTCGTCTACGAAGACGAAAACCATGGCCTGAGCAAAGAGGACAAAAATACGGTCGACTATCGCAATCGCCTGCTGGAATGGTTTGACCACTATCTCAAAGGAGAAGAGGGCCCGGACTGGATCACCGAGGGAGTGCCCTACCTCCAGCAGGTCGAGCGCACGAGGGAGCAGAGCGACGAGGAGGCCGGGGCGAACGGGCGCTAAACGCACGCCTCGGGGCCCGGCCGTTGAGGAGGCACGGCGTCCCGCTCCTCGCGTTCGGCCCGGTCCAAACCTCCCATCCGGTCGCCCCGAGACGGAGAGCCGACGGTTTCCTCCCGGGGGAGGATGGCGGTCCAATCAGCGGCATTCGGAGCGTATTCACGGGTCGGCACGGGCACACGTCCCGTCGAGCGGAAGTACGTGCGGAGACCCGGGCCCCCAGTGGAGCCCGCCCCTTTTCACACACCGAGGCCACACGATGACTGCACAGAATGGGCAGGACGACCCCACGCGAGAGCAAATTATCAACCAGCGGTTCCTGGGAGAACGCATCGTCCTCGACGGAAAGCACTTCGAGGACTGCCGGTTCGAGAACTGCGACCTCGTCTACAAAGGGGGCGTCCCCCCGAACTTCGTGCGAAGCGAGTTCGCGGCGCCACGATTCGTCTTTGAGGACGCCGCCCAGAGCACCGTGCAGTTTATGAGTGCGATCTACAACGGCATCGACGAGCGCATCATCGAGAAGACCTTCGATGAGATCCGGGCCGGCTTTGGCGACGTGTAGAGAGATGATCCGTGGCTGCCGACTCGGATCCCGTACGGTGATGAGGAGGCGAGAGCCCGCCGTTGGACGCCCGCGGTCCTACACCCCGAACGTCGGAGAAACGGCCCCTGTCTCCAGGTGACCCCGACCAACCCGGCTTCCGGGGGACGCTGACGGACCCGGTCGGTCCCGTCCCCCGGTCCGGCGACGAGTTATTACGCCGACTGGCGGGCCGGATATAGTAACAATAATGTGAAGCGATGTCCTGTATACCCGGCCTGGAACGCTTCTAGACAATATACACTACGTATCATTTCTTATTCGCTTCCCCTCGCTTGCTGTCCAGTCAGTTCCCTGTCATGTCTTCCAGCGACAGTAGATGTTGTATCAATCGCACAGAGAGGGTCTTACCGACCAACCGAGACCTCGACCGCCTCGCGTCCACCCTCCGTGCAGTGGCCGCAGAGCGCGACTTTCCGGCCCGAGTAATCGACCGCTACCAGGAATGGACGTTCCTGTTCGTGGGGTGGAGTGTGAAGGCGCCGCCGGGCACCGTCTCCCGGAGCCGGATCGGGGACTTCTGGACGGCCCTGAACGAACACCCGGGGGCCGGGATGGCTCAGATCTGTGAGGCGATGGACGCGCTTGGGTTTTTCTTCGGGGTCGTTCTTCGCGAGACCGATGTGCTCCCCCTTGCCGATCCCGGCATGGCAGGACCGGAGGCCTCCGGAGAACCCAACGGCCCGCCCGAAGACTCATATACACCCATAAACCCTTGTCTGCGGGCTCCGGATCGCAAGTCCCCGTCGTCCAGGGAGACATTTTCCGATCCGGAACTCAGCCGCTACCTCCCCGGAGGAAGGCTTCCGGAAGCGCCCGATGCCCGAGCGACGGTGCCGACTCGCCCCACTCCGCGAAATGATCGCCGGAACCGGTCGGACGGGGAGCCGACGCAGGATCAGCGTGGTTCTACGGACGGCGCCGACGATCCCCGGTCTTCACAGAACGAGGAGAGTCCCAGCGACACCCCGACGACGCTGTTCAACCCCGAGGGCAAAGCGCCGTCCCCCAGCCAGTCCGAGGGCCACACCGGTCGTCTCGCGGATGAGAACCACACTGCCTGCGAGAGCGACGATCCCACGGCGGGGGCCCGCCGCCGTCAGCATGACCCCGAAGCACGGACTGAGGTCACGGTGCCTTTTCTGTCCGACATCGCTCCCGACCGCAGTGCGGACCGTCGTCGGGGGGCGGAGGACAACCAAAAGAACGATCAGGGTGAACATTCTACCGGGAATATTCCTGTAGAAATACCCCGTCCTGTGGCCGATCGGCTCCGAAGGATGGCCCACCGCCTCGGCCTTCCCCCTACGGTGTGTGCCGCGCGGGCCATCGAAATGGTCTGCGACGACGCGGGCGTCGAGCGCTCGGAGGCGCCCTCCGTCGAGGCCCCTTTGAAGCACTATCAGGCCCAGCTCGATATGCTCCAGCTCCAGAAGGAGGAACTTGACGTTCCAATTTCCGAGACCGGTCTTGAAAAGTAGTCCGTCCACAGGAGTGGCACCGGTCAGCACAGCGCGGACGACTGGCCGAAGTCCCCTGCTCGCATGCAGTGGGCGGTTGGAGCCAGATGGACGTCTGTTGTGCAGTCCTTGTCCGTTGATTGGCGCCGAGGGCCAACGGCGTTGGCTCCATTGACCCGGGCTTCTGGGCCCGAAATGCGAATGTACCGCCGAGACTGTGGGGGGCCCTGTACGGCGTGCCCGACTGGGGGTCTTCTTCGTGGGCCCTCAATATATTTTTGTACCGGCGCGGCGACGCATGGGAGCGGACACCGCGGCTCCAGCCCAGGGCAACACTGCCGAGACGCCGGCCGCGGCCGGTCGGAGGCTTATGGGAAGAGGCCGGCCGGTGCGATCCCTTCGTGGAGCGTCAGTGGGGGGCTGCCAAAGGGCTACTGCAGAAGAGCCCGACACCGCTGGGTGACCTTTTCGGGAGCGGGCGAGGGCGTGTCCGGGGTGTCCTGGAGATAGTCGGAGACCCAGAAGCCGATTTCGCAGCGCCCCAGGGGACTGGAGCGCGGTCGGATTGGACCGGCCGCCTGCCGGCGCACCTGCTGGATCCGGAGAAGAGAATAGACGTCTTCGAGGTCGACCTGCATCCTCTGCGAGGAAGTGGCCACGGAAGCCTGTTTGTCGTGCCGGGCCGCGGGGCGGTCTGGCATGGACGGGGGCGTGAGCCGCAGAACCGGGTTGCCCCTCATCCGGATACGCCGTAGATCAAACTTGATGCCAGGACGACGCGGCTCCTGCTGTCAAGGGATCGACGAGGCCGGAACCGCCGAAGTGTGATCCTGGCTGCGTTGCGTACGCCGTGGACAGCCTGCCGCACCGCACTGATTTCCCTGTGGACCTCTCCCACGTCGTCCTGGAGCCTCGTCGGGAGGTTCTCCGCGATGCGGTGAGTACTGAGGCCGTCTCTTCCGCCACTGTCGTGACCGTTCAGGGCCGCAGATGCAGAATCAATGGCCACCGTCGGACCGTTACCGAATCTGTTCGTCTGTGCCGCGCGGCCCGTGTCGCCGCGGCCGCACTCCTCCAGTCTACTCCAGAATCATGCACCGCCCTACGCTGCTCATAGGCCTCGGCCTCATCGTCCTCATGTGTCTCGTCCCGCCCTTCCACACCGGCGCGGTCGACAACGTGGCCGACGCCCTCGGGGGGGAGGAGGTGACCCAGGTCGAATACCATCCGATCTGGGCCCGGCCGGACGGCGGCGACGAGGTACTGTCTGCGCTTCAGAGCTGGGAAATCGCCGGGGGACGATTGCTTCTCCAGATCGTCGGTGTGGTCCTGGTCACGGGGGGCGTGGCGTACAAGCTGGAGTCGTGAGCGGCAGTACGCCGATCGCACTCTGCGACCAAGAGGCCCCTCATTCCGGGCCGTCGGTCCGGAGATGTCGGCGCAGGAGGGAGGCGAGCAGCTCGACGGGGACCGCCGAGAGGGCGTGGCGTCGGCCCGGCAGGATGGCGAGCCGGGCCGCCGGGAGGGCCCGCTGCACGGCGCGGACGGCGTCGAGCGGAGCCATCGGGTCGTCGTCGAGTCCCGCCACGAGCGTCGGGGCCGTCACCGACGAGAGGAGGTCGTGGAGGCGGGCACTCGCTGAGGGCAGGGGCTCGACGAAGGCCCGCAGCGCGGCGAGGAGTGCCTCCAGGGTCTCTCCGTGCTCGGCCGCGAGGCGCTCGGCCCGACGGGGCGCCTCGGCCCGAAGCGTCGTCGGGGTGAGTTGGTCCTGGAGGATTGAGGTCTGCTCGCGGGTCCAGCTCGTGTTCGGTGCACAGAGCGCCAGTCGGTCGACACGGTCCGGGTGCCGATGGGCCGTCCGCAGGGCCACGGCGCTTCCGAGCGAGAAGCCGAAGAGGTGGGCCGTGCGGGCCCCCACGGCGTCGAGGGCGGCCCGGACGTCGGCCACGAAGCGGTCCATGGTCAGTCGCTCGTCGACCGGAAGGGTGGAGGCGCCGTGCCCGCTCAGGTCCAGGCCGACGACGTGAAACTGCGACTCCAGCCGTCGCATGAGGGGGGCGGTCTCCAGCCGCGTGCTGCCCGCCGCCCCGTGCAGCAGCAGGAGGGAGGGGGCGGCCGGGTCGCCTCGTTCGTAGAGGGCGAGACGGCCGTCCCGGTGCTCGATCCGACGGGGCGCCCAGTCGGGAGCCCGGGTCTCGCAAAACTCCACGAGGACGCCGTGGGCGTCCCGGGGGTGGACGAAGGCGATCCGCTTGCCGTCGGCGCCCGGCTGGGGCGCGTCCTGCAGCACTGCGAACCCGGCGTCCCGGACCCGGTCCAGCGTGGCCGACAGGTCCTCCACCTCGAAGGCGAGGTGGTGCACCCCCTCGCCCCGACGATCGAGGAACCGACGGATGGGGGACGCGTCGTCGAGGGACTGCAGCAGTTCGAGCTTCGCCCCCCCGGCGTCCAAAAAGTGAGTGCGCACCTGCTGGGCGTCGACCGTCTCGGCCTTGTAGGGGCGCAGATCCAGGAGACGATCGAGGGTACCGATCACCGCCTGTACGTCTTCGACGGCGAGGCCGACGTGTTCGAGAGAGGCCACGGGATGAGGGGGGACGATGGGGGTGGCACGCGGGGGCGGAGATGACCGTCGAGGCCGGACCGGGGGGCTCGGGGGAGCATCTGTGAAGTCCGACGCCTGGGGGCGGAAGGATCGAACCCGACACCGAAATTGTCGGTAGGGCACAGGCCCATGACTGACGACCGCGCGAACACGATGACTCGGGCCGAGGCCCAGACCGCCCGTCGGCGAGCGATGATGCTGAGCCTGGGGGTGTCGTTCCTCATGCTCGTGGGCAAGCTCACCGCGGCGGCTGTGACCGGGAGCACGGCCATCTTTTCCGACGCGGCCGAGTCGGTGATTCACCTCTTCGCCACCGGATTTGCGGGCTTCAGCCTCTGGTACGCGGCCACACCGCCGGACCCGGACCATCCGTACGGGCACGGCAAGATTTCCTACTTCGCGTCCGCCGTCGAGGGCAGCCTCATCCTCATCGCGGCGCTCGTCATCGGCGGCCTGGCGGTGCAGGACCTCGTGGCGGGGCCGGACCTCCGGCGGCTCGACGTCGGGCTCTACCTGATCGGGGGGCTCACGGCCGTCAACCTGGCCCTGGGCTGGTACCTGATCCGGACGGGGCGGCGCACCAACAGCCTCGTGCTGGTGTCCAACGGCCAGCACGTCATGACCGACATGTGGACGAGCCTCGGCGTGCTCGTCGGCGTGGGGCTCGTCTGGCTCACCGGCATTCGGTGGCTCGACCCGGTCGTAGGGCTCGGCGTGGCCGCCAACATCCTCTGGACGGCCACGAGCCTCCTGCGCCGCTCCGTCTACGGCCTCATGGACGAGGCCGACCCGGACGCCACGCAGGCGCTGCTCGACGAACTCACCGAGGCGAAGGCCGACGGCACGATCGCCGAGTACCACCAGGTGCGCCACCGCCGGTCCGGCGACCAGGTATGGATCGAGTATCACCTCATGTTTCCCGGCGACATGTCGATCCAGGAGGCGCACGCCCGGTCCCACGACGTCGAGGACCGGGTCGATGCCCTCTTCCCGGAGAGCGAGGTGCACGTGACGGCCCACCTCGAGCCCCGCCGTCACGACGAGGCCCACCCGGACGGGCACCGCGAGCCGGCCGACCCCCTCCGCGAGGTGGCGCCCCGGCGCCAGTGACCCCGACTCCGATCGCCGGCGTCGGCTGGAGGGCCGCAGGGCCTATCCGATCTCCCCCTCGGCGCGAAGCCGCTCGAGGTCCTCGAGGTTGCTGTGCACGTGCTCGGCGGAGGTTGCGAACTGGGCCTGCTCCTCGTCGGTCAGCTCCACCTCGATGATGTCCTCCACGCCGCCGGCGCCCAGCTTGACGGGCACGCCGATGAAGAGGTCCTCGACGCCGTACTCGCCGTCGCAGTAGGCCGCGGCCGGCAGGATGCGCTTGTTGTCCTTGATGATGGCCTCCGTCATCTCGGCCGCCGCCGCGCCGGGGGCGTACCAGGCGGAGGTGCCCATCAGGTCCACGATTTCGCCGCCGCCGCCCTTCGTGCGCTCCACGAGGGCGTCGATCGTGTCGTCGTCGAGCCACTGGGGCAGCGGAATGCCGCCGATCGTGGTGTAGCGGGGGAGGGGGACCATCGTGTCGCCGTGGCCGCCCAGCAGCAGCGCCTGCACGTCCCGGACCGACACGTCCAGCTCCTCGGCCACAAAGGACCGGAAGCGCGCGGTGTCGAGGACGCCGGCCATGCCCATCACGCGGTTCGACGGAAAGCCGCTGGCCTCGTAGGCGACGTAGGTCATTACGTCGAGCGGGTTGGCGACCACGATAATCGTGCTGTCCGGACTGCCCTCGACGAACTGCTCGGTCACGCCGCCCACGATCTCCGTGTTCTTCGCGAGCAAGTCGTCGCGGCTCATGCCGGGGCTGCGCGGGAGCCCGGCGGTGATGATGCAGACGTCCGAGTCCTCGGTGGGGCCGTAGTCGTTGGTTCCGGTAATAGCGGTGTCGAAGCCATGGACGGGGGCCGACTCCATCATGTCGAGGCCCTTGCCCTGCGGCATGCCCTCTTTGATGTCGACCATCACCACGTCCTGGACCATGTCTTTCCGGGCCACGCACTCGGCGACGGTGGCGCCGACGTTGCCGGCCCCGATAACGGTGACTTTCATGGGACTGGGGAGGGTTTGGAGAGAGAATAGGATGGGGACGTATCGACATGTAATCAAACAGTGCGTGGCCCAAACTGCCAGCAATATTTCACGAAAAGGGGAACGTGTCCAAGCCCTTGCGGGCTACGACCGCCGATCCGTTCGGCCGGGTCGGGTCCCCGACGGCCGCCTTCCGGGTTGATCTTGGCCCGGGCAGGGCTTAGCGTACAGGCGCAAACGGGCCCCGTCGCCTGCGGGGAAGACGCGTCCATCCCACTGTGTGCTGCCCACTGCCTGACCACCATGGATGATTGTTGGCTCCGGAGTGGAGCGTTCGTCGCCGCGGTTCTGAGCGCGCTTCTGGTGGTGCTCCCGGGGCGGGCCCAAATCTCCACCCCCGACGCCTTTGCCGACTCGCTCCGCCGGTCGCTGGAGACGGATCTTCTGGCCCACTGGTACCCGCGCGCCGTGGACTCGGTGCACGGCGGCTACCTGAGCGACTTTGCCCACGACTGGACGCCGGCCGGGCCGCAGGACAAGTTTATCGTGACCCAGGCCCGCCATGTGTGGACGACGGCCCGCCTCCACGAGGCGCAGCCGCGCCCCGATTCCCTCTACCGGCGGGCGGCCCGGCACGGGGTGACGTTCCTGCGAGAGGCAATGTGGGACGATACCCACGGCGGCTTCCACTCGCTCGTGAGCCGGACGGGCGCCGTGCAGGCCGGCGACGGCCCCTACACCGCCGCGAAGACCGCCTACGGCCAGGCGTTTGCGATCTACGGCCTGGCCGAGTACGCCGCCACCACCGGCGATCCGGAGGTGCTTCGCTTTGCCCAGCGGGCCTTCCGCTGGCTCGACGACCACGCCCATGACGACCATAACGGCGGGTACTTCCGACACCTCCGACCGGACGGTACGCCCTACCGCACCGGGTACGACGCCCAGACGCCGCCCAAAAACCAAAACAGTACGATCCACCTCCTGGAGGCCGTCACGAGGCTGTACCAGGTTGCGCCCGACACTCCGGGCCTCCGCGATCGCCTGGCCGAGCTGCTCGTCCTCACCCGCGACACCATGACAACGGATCGGGGAACGCTCCGGCTCTTCTTCCGGCGGGACTGGAGCCCGATCTCGTATCGGGATTCGGCCGAGACGACCCGCGAGGCGCACTACGACCTCGACCACGTCTCCTTCGGCCACGACGTGGAAACGGCCTTCCTGATGCTGGAGGCCGCCGAGGCCCTCGGCCGGAACCCGGCCCGGACCCTGACGGTGGGCACGCGCATGGTGGATCACGCCCTCCGCCACGGCTGGGACCGGACGAACGGGGGCTTTTATGACGGCGGCTTCGTGGTCGGCCCCGACTCCGTCCGCATCGTTCGGCGGACGAAGGCGTGGTGGGCGCAGGCCGAGGCGCTCCACACCTTTGCCCTGATGGAGGAGCGGCGGCCGGACGCCGCCCTGGACTACGGCGCGAAGGCTCGGGCCACCTGGCGCTACATCGACCGCTTCCTGATCGATCCCGACCACGGAGGCTGGTACCGGAGCGGCCTCGACACGGCCCCCGAGGCCCGCACGGCGCCGAAGGGCAGCATCTGGAAGGGAACGTACCACACCGCCCGGGCCCTCCTCCGCACCATCGCCTTGCTGGAGAAGCGGTAGGGCCGTCCGGAGGGCCTCGCTTTTCAAACCACCACACCACGCCCGATGCCCACGCCTCCCCGTCTGTCCCCGCTCCTCTTCGTTTTCCTGCTCGCAGTGGGGGTGGGGGCCTCCTCCGTTCAGGCCCAGTCCCGGTCCCTGTTCAACGGAACGGACCTGACCGGATGGCGGATGGACGTCCCCGAGATGGACGCCGACTCCTCGGTACAGGCGCCGTTCATCGTGCGGGACAGTCTGCTGGTGAGTCTGGGCACGCCCCGCGGCCATCTGCTCACCCATCAGACGTACAGGGACTACCGCCTGACCGTCGAGTACCGCTTTTCCGGGGACCCGGGGAACGCCGGGGTGCTGGTGCACGCCTCCACGCCGCGCGTCCTGTACGACATGTTTCCGCAGTCCATCGAGGTGCAGATGGAGCACACCAACGCCGGCGACTTCTGGTGCATCCACGAGGACATCGCCACGCCGAACATGGTCGAGCGCCGCGGACCGAAGGACCAGTGGGGCACCACCGAGGGCGCGAACCGCCGGATCGTCAACCTGACCGACGGGGCCGAGAAGCCGGTGGGCCAATGGAACCGGATGACGATCGAGGCAGTCGACGATTCGATCAAGGTGTGGGTCAACGGGACGCTCGTGAACCTCGGGCACGACGCGACGGCCCAGGAGGGTCGCATCGCGCTCCAGGCCGAAGGGTCCGAGGTCGAGTTCCGCACGCTCCGCCTCACGCCCATCGACCATCTGAGTGCGGAGTAGATGCCGCTCTCCTCATCGGATGTCGCTCCCCTCATCCGAGACGTATGAGCTGTTCGGGCCCCGGTAGAATTTGAGATCGCCGTGGCCCGATGTGCGTCTTGAACCTATCCCTCGTCGGGAAGGTTAAGGAGTCCGTTCCGGGCCGCCCGATCCGTTGGGGACTATCCGGGTCTCTCTTTCCAATTGTGCGCTCTCCGCTTATGACTGTCTCCCTACGCCGCTGTCTCGCGCTCGTCGGCACGCTGCTTCTCTTTGCGGCCGGACCGCCCGCCGTCACGGCCCAGCTGCCCGGCACGTCGTCTACGACGGACACCACCGACAAGGACGCCCCGTACGTCCCCACCGCGCCGTCGGTCGTCACTCGCATGCTTGAGGTGGCCGACGTCTCCGCGGACGACGTGGTCTACGACCTGGGGAGCGGCGACGGGCGGATCCCGATCGCCGCCGCCGAGCAGTTTGGGGCCCGGGCGTTCGGGGTCGAGATCGACTCGGCCCTCGTCGCGAAGGCCCGGGCCGGTGCCCGCGAGGCGGGCGTCGAGGACCGGGTGACGATCCGACAGGGCGACCTCTTCAACGTTGACCTCAGTGACGCCACGGTCGTGACCCTCTACCTGTGGCCCGAGATCAACATCAAGCTGCGGCCGAAACTCCTGCGGCAGCTTGACCCCGGGGACCGCATCGTGTCCCACGACTTTCGGATGGGGGAGTGGGAGCCCGACCGCGTGGTCGACGCCGGGGAGGGCAACACCGGCGAGGAGACGATCTACCTCTGGATTGTGCCCGAGACCGTCCCTGACGATTTGATGGACATTTCCGACGAAGGGGTCGAGTGAGCCCCAGACGGGTCGTGGGCCAGCGGATCGGCTAGTCCTCCGACGCCACCGGGGCAGTCGCGGCGGCCTCGGTTGACGTCGCGGGCTGGGCCGGGTTCGCTTCGGGCACGTCGGGCGACGCCGGGGACGGGTCCACCTCTTTCGCGCGGCGGCCGGCCTGCCGGTAAA
>JAZKTD010000102.1:0-11102 GCA_036625705.1 Salinivenus sp. | reverse complement strand
GCAGGCGGCAGATCCGGCCGCGAGCCACGAACTTTGTAGTGAGAGTGTGTAATATCTACATTTTGAACTTTCTACCGGCTCCCAGGACGAAACAGACCTCGCCGATCGCCAGAGGGCTCAAAGTCAGAGGGCTCATTGCGCCGGAGCGCCCGTGGTCGTCCAGCCCTCCGCCGCAGGACATCGTCGATCATTTTCAGTTCATCGACTGCGGCTCATCGATAGAGGGGGTCGGCTCGTCGAACGGCCCGCATCAGACCTGAAACGGGCATTTGGGGCCCACGCAAGAAATGAAGCGAGCCTCCTCCGGACGGCTCCGAGAGATCGCTTTTCGCCTGCCCGTTCACCAACCAACTTTGGCCCATGAGCGCTGCTCGCCCGCGTCGAACCCGCGACGCCTCCAACTTCGACGACTACCTGATGCTTGCCATGGCCCTGGTGCTCTTCACGGCACTGGTGATCCTGTAGACCACGGTGGCGTAGACCGCGGCAAGGCGTGGCCTCCCGAGCTGTGGCCGTCTGGCGCTCCGGGACGACTCCCGCACCGCAGGGACACTACCGGCCGTCTCTAATTCGTGGCCAGGCGCTGCTGTGTTGGATCAGGGCATCGACGCGCCCAGGATCGTCGGAACGGTGAGGGCACGCGAGCCTCCGTCGCTCGCTTCAGCCTCCAAGGGCCCGTGGATTTCCCTCCTCAGAGGGAAGTCTCCGTTCTGATGAGGCGGGGTGATCCGGTGGTCGGGCGAAACCGCCCTGGCTCTGAATGCCGAATCAGCGTCCTCTTTTGGGCTTGTCTACCGGATTGAGGTCCACTTCGACGGGTATCGAAGGACCTCGCCAAAGAACGGAGGCGCCGGCATCCTGCAGGACCGGGGAGGGGTTCTCCCTCCCCGTGGTAAGGGCAGGAGAAACGGGGACGGTTGTTTGTTCAGCGTCTCAGCCCCATACTTTGGAAGCAGGCCGCCGGTCGTCGCATCGAGCCAACTCAGCTGGTCGGGGCCGTCGTTCCCTCAGTCCTTCCGCTCCGCTTCGGTGATGCGACAGGCCTCATTCACTCGCACGCAAGACTGTCCGGTCGCCAAAATGATGTGCAACGCAGCTCTCCCCATTCTCTCTGACACTTCGACCGGGGTCCCGCTTTCCCTCTCTCGAATAGCCCTTGTCGTGCTGGTAATCGTCGTCCAGGCAGGCCTCACCGGTCCGCTGAAAGCGAGAGAGTACCACGTTTCCGTCGAGGGATCTAACGCGTACGACGGCACCCAAGAACGGCCTCTGCGAACCATTTCGGCGGCGGCCGTACGTGCCCAGCCCGGAGACGTGGTCATCGTACACGAAGGCACCTACCGCGAACGCATCGATCCCCCCCGGGGCGGCACGTCCGATCAGCAGCGCATCGTCTACCGCGCGGCCCAGAACGCGAGGGTCGTAATTAAAGGCTCCGAGGTCGTCGAAGACTGGCAGCAGGTCGAAGGAAACGTATGGAAAGCCCGCGTCCCCAACCGTCTATTTGGGGAGACAAATCCCTACCGACAAGAACTCCAGGGACATTGGTTCTACCCCGACGGCCGAGACCACCATACCGGCGCCGTGTACGTCGACGGGACGTGGTTGCGGGAGGCAGCAACGCGGCAGGACGTCTTCGAGGCAGACAAGGAGGCGGGGCTGTGGTACGCCCGGGCGAAGGAGGAGCACACCGTGATCTGGGCACGGGTTGGCGACAATCCCCTTCAGGCACAGGTCGAGATCAACGTTCGGCCCGCCGTCTTTTATCCGGCCCAGCCGGGGATCGACTACATCACCGTTCGGGGATTCACCATGCGGCACGCAGCTGCCCAGTGGGCGCCCCCGACCAGCGAACAAGTGGGTCTGATCGGCACGCACTGGAGCAAGGGATGGGTCATCGAGGACAATGTAATTAGTCACTCAAGATCCACCTGTGTCACGCTCGGCAAATACGAGGATTCACTCGGTGAAGAGGAGAGTGCCGCCGGCTACAACAGGACGATTGACCACGCGCTCAAAAACGGCTGGTCGCGGGAGAACGTCGGCCATCACGTCGTCCGAAACAACGAGATCTCCCACTGTGGACAGGCCGGCATCGTCGGGAGCATGGGCGGGGCCTTCAGCCGGATTGAGGCCAACGTGATACACGACATTTATCAGCGGCGGGCCTTCGGCGGAGCCGAACTGGCCGGAATCAAGCTCCACGGCGCGATTGATACCGTCATCGAAGACAATCACATCTACCGGGCTTTTCAGGGCGTGTGGCTCGACTGGATGAGCCAGGGGACCCGCATGACCGGCAATCTCTTGCATGAGAACGATCGGCTGGACCTCTTTTCGGAGGTCAACCACGGTCCCTACCTGATCGACAACAATCTTTTTCTCTCGGACCTCGCGCTGGTGGACATGTCCCAGGGAGGAGCGTTTGCCCACAATCTGTTCGGGGGCGACATTCAGCAAGAGCCGGAGACCACCCGGGTGACCCCCTTCCACGAAGCGCACTCGACCCGGATTGCCGGCCGGACCCACATCGATGGCGGGGACAATCGGTTCTACAACAACATCTTTGTCGACCCCGCGGACCTCGACATATACGACGACGTCGAACGACTGGTACACACAGGGGGCAATGTCTTCCTGGACGGGGCTACTCCCATGGAGGGGGCCCCGAATCCGATCGTGGCCGATGACGTTGCGTCCGGCCTCGAGCTGCTTCGCAAAGGCGGGGCGCTCCATTTGCAGTTTCGGGGGGCCCCGGCCTGGACGCAAGGGCCACAGCGGACCCTCGTCACAACCGAGGTGCTCGGACGAGCGGAGGTGACGGATCTGCCCTACGAGCAGCCGGACGAGAGCGCGCTGCGGATTGACGCCGACTATCGCGGCCAAATTCGAGACGCCGGCGACCCGTTCCCCGGGCCGTTTTCACTGCCTACGATTGAAGAGGGACTCGTGATCGTGTGGCCAAAATAGCTCCCTCTCCTGCTGTGTAAGCGACCGTTTTGATTTGGCACGGGGCTCCTCGCCTTCCCGCCCCGGGCGCAGGACGGCCCCCTGGGGCCGAGCCCGACCGCGGACCGACGAGCGGAAGAGGAGGACGATGCTCCGGGCCCCGTCGAATTTCGGGTGACAAATGCACGCCGGGCCGGGGTTTTGCCCCGGACGCCTCAACGCACGACGCACGGTTGTGTAGATTGGAAAGTGTCCTCGCTGTCCGCTCTCCATACCGTCCGCCCGTGAACAAGAATCTCCGGCGCCTCCTCGTCCTTGCCCTCCTCGTGGCCGCCCTCGCCGGTCTCGAGGCCTTTACCACAGTCGACGTGCCCGGCTTCGACCTCGACGAGACGGGCCGGGCCCTCACGGAGGCGGTCGACGTGCCCGGCGTGGAGTGGCCCGGCGACCCCTCTTCCCCCGACGTCGCGCCCGGGCCCTCCAGCGTCGAGGGACCGGTCGAGGGACCGCACGTTCGCGTCGTGAGCTGGAACCTCTACAATCTTGGCCGGACGAAAGACGACCGAGAGATCGAGGTGGCGGCCCAGACCCTGCGCGACGCCGACCTGGTGGCCGTGCAGGAGATCGTAACCTCCCCGCCCGGCGCGCAGGCCCTCGGCAAGCTCGACGCCGCCCTCGACCGCACCGGCTCGGCGTGGGACTACCGGATTAGCGACCCCACCACCGGGGCCGGCACCGAGCGCTACGCCTTCCTCTGGAAACCCTCACGCGTCCGGCTGGTGGGGCAGGCCTGGCTCGAATCGTCGCTCGCGGAGCCGCTCGATCGCGAGCCCTACCTGGCCCGATTCGAGCACCGGCAGACCGGCCAGCGGATCCTGGTGGTGAGCCTGCACGCCGTGCCCACCTCGAAGGACCCGGCGCGCGAGGTGGCCCTGCTCGACCGGCTCCACCGCCGCTACGAGGCCGACCACGTGCTCCTGCTCGGCGACTTCAACCTCGACGAGGACGACGCGGCCTTCGACGGGCTGCGCCGCGTCGGCTATCGCGCTGTGCTCGACGACCAGCCCACCAGCCTCCGCCGCTCCCGCCGCTCCGGCCCCAACGGGCACCTCGCCAGTGAGTACGACAACATTTTTTACGAGACGGGGCCGCTGCGGGCCGCCCGTGGGGGCGTCCTGGACTTCACCGACCGGTTCCCCTCCCTGAAAGAGGCGCGCAGCCTCTCGGACCACCTGCCCGTGTTCGTCGACGCGCAGTGGACCGCCCCGCCGCCCGCGACGCCCTGATCCGATTGCGGGACGCTGGGATGAGATTGGGGAAGGCCGGCCCTCCTCTCAGGCCCCACACCCGGTCCCGAAGCGGCAGCAGGCTCCTTTCCACCGGCCATTCATCGAAAGAAGGCTCGCAGATCGAACCGCAGTCGGCACTTTTCGGCGCGGCCGTCGTGTAACGGATTCTTCACTGCCGACGCACCCGTACTCTCCGATGCCGGTCGACGCCCAGTATCAGGTCGACGCCCAGTACACTGACGGAACGCTCGTCGTCCGGTTGGCGGGGGACTGGACGCTCGACGGGGCCCTGCCCGACATTCGAGACGTGGTGGACGACGCGCAGCCCCCGGCGTCGGTGACGACCGTGGCTTTCGACACCGACCGGCTCGGCGCGTGGGACAGCAGCCTCGTGACCTTCCTGTTCGAGACGGTCGAGTACGGCCGAGAGCGCGGGCTCGAGGTCCACACCGACACGCTCCCCGCCTCGCTGGCCCGGCTGGTGGCCCTCTCGCAGGCGGTGCCGGAGCAGGAGACGTCGGACGAGGAGGACGCGCCCGCCCCCATGGCCCGGCTCGGGGAGTGGGCCCTCGACGCCTACGACGAGACGCTCGACGCCCTGGCCTTTACCGGCCGGGCCACGCAGAGCCTGGTCGGGCTGCTCACCCTGCAGACACGGATGCGCTGGCGCACGTTCGGGGTCAGCCTGCAGTCCAGCACGGCCTCGGCCCTGCCCATCGTCACGGTGATCAGCCTCCTGGTCGGCCTCATCATCGCGTTCCTGGGGGCGGTGGTGCTCCAGCGATTCGGGGCCGACTACTACGTGTCGTACCTCGTGAGCTACGGCATGCTGCGGGAGCTGGGCGCCCTCATGACCGCCATCATCATGACCGGCCGTACCGGCGCCGCCTTTGCGGCGGAGCTCGGCAGCATGAAGGTCGCCGAGGAGATCGACGCGCTGAAGACGCTCGGCATCTCGCCGATCGACTTCCTGGTGACTCCCCGCATCGTGGCCATCGTGTGCGCGATGCCGCTCCTGACGGTGTACGCCAACGTGCTCGGCATCCTCGGGGGCCTCTCGGTCGCCACCACGATGCTGGACCTCACCTACACGCAGTTTTTCACCGGCCTCCTGGAGCCGGTCGTCCTCGCCGACGGCCTCATCGGGCTCTTCAAGGCCGTCGTGTACGGGGCCATCATCGGCCTGGCCGGGTGCATGCGCGGCCTGCAAACGGGCGGGGACGCCTCCGCCGTGGGCACGGCGACGACCTCGGCGGTGGTGACCGGCATCCTCCTCATCGTGCTCGCCAACGCCGTCATCGACTGGGGCGCCGCGGTGCTCCAGGTGTAGCCGCGCGCTCCTCCCTGTTTCCGTCATCGACCCGCTCCGCTCGTTGTGGCCACCTCCGATTCGCCCGCCATTTCGGTCGAGGACCTGACGCTCGCCTTCGGCTCGTTCGTCGTGATGCGGGACCTCACCTTCGACGTGGAGCCGGGGGAGATCTTCGCGATCATGGGCGGCAGCGGCTCCGGCAAAAGCACGCTGCTGAAGCACCTGCTCGGGCTGCTGCGTCCGACGCAGGGGACGATCCAGCTTGAGGGGCGCCGCCTCTGGGCCATGGACGAGGCGGAGCGCACCGCGCAGCTCCGCCGGACGGGCGTGCTCTACCAGAAGGGGGCGCTCTGGAGCTCGATGACCCTCGCCGAGAACATCGCCCTGCCGCTACAGGAGCACACCGACCTTTCCCCGTCGGAGATCGACCGCCTCGTGTCGCTGAAGCTGGCGCTCGTGGGCCTGCGCGGGTTCGAGTCGTTCCGCCCCCACGAAATCAGCGGCGGGATGCGCAAGCGCGCCGCCCTGGCCCGGGCCATTGCCCTCGACCCCAGTATTCTCTTCTTCGACGAGCCGACCTCGGGCCTCGACCCGGTGAGCGCCCGCCGCCTCGACGACCTCATCCTCCAGCTCCGGGACAGCCTCGGCACCACCGTCGTGGTGGTGAGCCACGATCTGGAGAGCATCTTCACGATCGCCGACCGGGCGCTCTATCTCGACATCGAGACCCGGACGATGACGGCCCTCGGCCCGCCGGAGGCCCTCCGCGAGGCCCCGCCCAACCCCCGCGTGCACCAGTTTCTCACCCGCTCCCTGGAGGCCGCGTAGGCCCGCCTCCCTGCTTGACCTCCCCCTCCCTGCCATGAGTCAACGCGCCAACCCCACCGCCATCGGTCTCTTCGTCGTGGGCGCCCTCGTCCTCGCCGTCGTCGGGGTGGGGGCGCTGGGGTCGAACCAGGTGTTCGATTCGCGGACCACATTTATCAGCTACTTCGACGAGTCGGTCAACGGCCTCGACGTGGGGGCCCCCGTCAAGTTTAAGGGCGTGCCGATTGGAGAGGTGACCGACATCAAGCTGCGCGTCGACCTGCAGAACGAGACGTTTCAGGTCCCGGTCCAGTACGCGATCGACCTCGAGCCGGTGACCGACACGACCGGCGTCCCGCTCGACCTCGACGACCCCGAACTCCTTCGCGACCAGATCGGGGACGGGCTCCGGGCGCAGCTCCAGCTCGAGAGCATCGTGACCGGCAAGCTGTACGTGGAGCTGACCTACGTCTCGGACCCGAACCCGGCGGCCCTGGCCGGGACCCGCGCGCCCCACCTCGAAATCCCGACACAGCTTTCCCCGCTGGCCCGGCTCGGGGAGGAGGCGTCCGGCCTCGTCACGAACCTGCGCCGGTTCGACGTCAGCAAAATCAACGAGAACTTGGTCACGTTCCTCGTCAACGCCAACGACAAGCTCAAGCAGCTCAACGCCGCGGAGATCAACCAGTCGATCCTGTCGACCATCGCGTCGGTGCGGGACGTCGTCGAGTCGGAGGAGCTGCGCACCGCCGTCGCCGACGCCCCCAAGATCACCGGCCGCCTCCGCGAAACGACCGCCGAGGCGCAGCGCCTCGTCGAGCGCCTCAACCGCTCGGTGGACCCGACCACCGAGGAGCTGAAGGCGACCAGCACGGAGCTGCGGGCCACCCTCCAGAAGATGCGGCGGACGATGACCGAGCTCAACCGCACCCTCTCCACCGACTCCGGCCTGGGGTACCAGACGCAGAATGCCCTCGAGAAGCTAACCAGCGCCGCGGAGGCCATTCGGATGCTGGCCCAGTCGCTGGAGCGGAATCCGAGTATGTTTATCCGCGGCCGAGAAGAACCGCCCCCGTCGAATGAACAGCAGTAGTCTCCTCCCTTCCTCCGTCTCGTCCATGCGCCGATTCGGTCGCCTCGTCCTACTCGCCGGTGTGCTCGCCCTCGTGCTGGGGAGCTGCGTGCGCCTGCCGTCGCCCCGCCCCAGCAACACGCAGTACTACCTGCTCGAAAGCACGCCCCCGGCCGACACCGCGGAGAACGCGGAGGGCCTGCGACTGGGCCTGCGCAAACCGCGCCTCGCGGACTACCTCAACACCCGAGCCCTCGTGACACGGCGCAGCGCGAACGAGATTCACTTTTCCGAATTTCACCGCTGGGGCGAAGAGTTGGGCCCGGCCCTCAACCGCGTGGTTGCCCTCAACCTGGAGGCCCAGCCGGGCATCCAGTCGGCCGAGGTGGTGCCGTGGCCGCGCGGCCCCAGCTTCGACTACGTGCTGCAGCTCCGCGTCCTTCGGTTCGAGGGGATCGGCCCGTCGCCGCCCGGCGAGGACGCGGACGACGACGCCCCCATTCCCGAAGGGCACTCCCAGATGCTCGTGGGGTGGTCCGTGCTCGGCCCCGAGGGGGAGACCGTGCGGGTCCGCGGCCAGACCCGGCACCGGATCGACGGGTGGCCGGTCACCGATTACGGCGACCTCGTTTCGAAGCTCGACACCTCCCTCGTGGTCCTGGCGGAGGACCTCGGTCGCCGCCTGCGGACGCTTTCGACCTCGGGGTCGTAGCTCCCGGTGGCCTCCCCCCCTACAGCGGCCCCGGACTACCAAGCGTGTGTGCGGGGCCCTAGGCCTCGCGTCCGTGGGTGACGGGGCCGACAGTGCGAACATCGAGGAGCGGAACGTCGTCGGGGCGAGCCTACATAGTTCTGCGTGGAGCCATCGCTGTCCGCCCCAGCGGGGCGGCCCGTCCCCGTTGGGACCACGTCGCAACGAGCGCCCTCATCCAAATGTCGTCCGTGACCCAATCTAGACCTCGTAGGATGAGCGCCCTGCGACCCGCCATATTGGGATCCTTCACCTCCGTATCGAACCTTGACCCGTCCCTCGGGGGACGGCGCCTCGTTCTAGAAGAGTGCGGTTCTGGGGCGCGTCCCGAATGAGACGGGGTCCCTCGTCAGCCTTCCGTCACGCCCCCCGATCCAATGCTTGCTCTAAGCCTGTTTTCCGACTCCTCGTCGACCGATCGCGACGACACCTCCTCGCCCGATGCCGGATCGCCCTGCTCCACGTCGATCATCAGTGAGGGGGCCGACATCGAGGGCATCCTCGAGTTTACCAACGCCGACCTGCACATCGAAGGGACGATTCACGGAGACATCTCCACCGACGGCGAGGTCGTCGTGGCGGAGGGGGCGGAGGTACAGGGCACCATTCACGCCCACACGATTCACATAGCCGGGTACGTGGAGGGGCACGTCGAGGCCGACGACGAGCTCGTCCTCCGCCCCACGTCGGAGGTCCACGCCACCCTCGAGGCGGACGTACTCGAGGTGAAGCCGGGGGCCGACTTCAGCGGCGAGGTGCCCGACGAGGATGAGATTCCCACGCCGGCGAGCCCGAGCATGTCGACGGACAGCCTCGGGACCCCGGACCGCGCGTCCAGTGCCGAGTCGTCTCGCGCTCCCTCTGGCGACCCCGCCGAGAAGGTAGAGGCGCAGTAGCACGCCAAAAGCGGAAAGCGAACGGCGATTCGTTCGGACGCGGTCCGCATCGAGCCCTCAGGAGAGCGGATTCTCGGGGGAACGGGCGGATGCAGTGTCCTCGGAGGGGCTGGGCCCGAATGACGTCGTTGCGGACGAGGAACCGCCCGTCGAGGACCATCGCGCGCGGGTCGGCGTCCAGGACGGTGCGCGCCCCGGGTCCGCGCTGGGCGTTGAGGTGAAGGTGCGGCTCCCAGCTGTTGCCGCTGTTGCCAATCGCCCCGAGCCGGGCCCCGGCTGCGACCGAGTCGCCGGAGTCGACGTCCACGCTTCCCTGCTTCAGGTGGGCGAGCATCACGTACGCCTCCGGCCCGCACCGGAGAAGGACGTAGTTCCCGGCCTTGCGAGCGGTGTCCCGCGCCGGGGGGACGAGGTCGGGGAGCGTATCGGTCACGGCCTCGACGCGGCCGTCGCACGGGGCGTACACCGGGGTGCCGTAGATGGCGAAGTCGGAGAGCGTCGTCGGGTAGAGGCCCCGCGCCCGGTTGCCGGCCGGGTACAGTTCCACGACGTCGACGGCCCAGAGCTGCCCCCGCCACTCCCGCAGGTCGGGGGCGGCCACCTTCATGTGGGGATTTATGAGCGAGTGGCTGCCCCCGCTCGCCACGTAGAAGGGGCCATCGCGGAGCGACGACGACAGCGTCACGGGGTCCGGCGGGACCTCGTGCCCGCGGTACATGCCCGAGAGGGCCCACCCCGACGCGACCAGCAGGAGCACGGCCACGCCGTGCCCGATCCACTGTCGCCCGCGGGGCAAAGACCACACCGGCGCCCCCACCATGCGCCAGGCCCCGAGCAGCGCGGCCCCGGCCCCCAGAAGGAGAAGGATGTAGCGGCCGTAGTAGGAGAGCATCTGCCACCCCCCGAGGCCGAACGTGGCCCACACGTACCCGCCCACGGCCAGGGCCTTCGGCCCCCACCCCGCGAGGCTTTCACTCTGTCGCGTGAGCCAGTACAGCGCGGCGAGCGGCAGGACGACGAGGCTCAGAAGCGTGGACGCGATGAGAACGAGCATGACAGGGGGTGGCTCTGGGATCGGGGCCCGCTGTTCAGTGCACTCGGGCCCGCCTGGGCGTCGGTCGGGCTCTCATCTCGGGCCGGTAGATCAGCCGGTCGATCCGTCCCCGCCAGTAGGGCACCTCTCCCTGTTCTGGAGCCCTCCACGCGACCTCCCCCTCGGTGGGCACCCGCATGCCACTCCGCTCCCGGTAGCGGCGCCAGTAGCCGACCCACGGCCTCATCTCGACCGTCCCGTCCTCGTGGGTGAATCCCCGCCGTCCCTCCACGCGCTCTACCTCGTTCCGGTCGTTGAAGTGAAACGTGAGCGCGGCCGTCGTCCCGCCGTGGGCGAGGGTGGCCCGGGCCGAGGCGTCGTCGATCGGTGTCCACTCGACCCCGGCGTCCGGCAGGAGGGCCGTCGGGTACAGGGGGGCCTCCGCCAGGTACCGCAGGAGTTCGCCCTCGTCCAGCGCGGCCCCCGGGGCGGCCTCCATGACCGGCAGCACGCCCCCGAGGGTGGCCCGGAGCAGTCCCCGCCCGTCGTGGTAGGCGTCCACGACTCGCACGGGGATCCCCGGCAGCATCTCGATGGTGGCGTCCCACACGAAGCCCGGTGGCCGCACCGTCACGTGCTGGGTGGCCGTAAACGGCCGCCACGGATTGGCGGCACTTTTCCGAAACGTGCCGCGCTGCTCCATTCGCCCCCGCTGGATACGGGGCTGCCCCTCCCGGAGTACGGCGCGGAGGTAGCGTCGGACCGGCGGGGGAAGCGCCGCGAGGTCCCCCCTGCGGACGGCGCGGTCCGGCCCCGGCACGGTCGCGTCGAGCAGGTCGTCCACGAGCCGATCGATCTCCCGCTCCCGCCGCGCCCGCAGGAGGACGGCGGTGCCGGCAAGGCCCGCGGCGGCCAGGCCCAACCCAGTGAGAAGACGTCGAATCCACATGAGCAAATCTCTCCCGGGCCGTCGGGGCCCGTTCGGTGTACAGG
>JAZKTD010000101.1:0-11106 GCA_036625705.1 Salinivenus sp. | reverse complement strand
TGATGGCGGACGAGGGAGCGGGCCGCCTCGGTGTCGGCCTTCCGGTAGACCTGTTCACTCGGGGCCACTTCGTCGGGGTCGGTGGTGAGGGTGAGGATGTCCTCGTCCTGCACGTAGTCCCAGAAGGCCGAGACGGCCTCGTCGGGGACCTGGTAGGTGCGCAGGAACTCGTCCTTCCGGTTGCGCCAGGTGCGCCGAAGCTGCTGGTCGTGGTCGGCAAACCACTGCTGGGTGGCAACCGCGAAGAGGCGGTCGACCTCGCTTCGTTTCAGGAAGCCGGAGAGGGTGGTGGTATCCGGCTTCACGATGTAGTCGGGCAGAATGCCGCCCCCGCCGAAGACCGTACGGCCGTGGTCGGTCTTGTAGGTGAGCGAGTCGGGGATGCTGTCCCTGTACTTCTGGACGTTGTAGACCGCGTCGCGCCGGTTGGTAAACTTTTTCTCGTAGTAGGCCTTCATGTTGCCCTTCTCGTAGGGCGTCTGGATGAGGCGGCCGACCGGCGTGTAGTAGCGCCCCACCGTGAGCTGGACGAAGCTGTCGTCGTTGAGCCGGTACGGCTTCTGGACCAGGCCCTTGCCGAAGGTGCGGCGCCCCACGAGCAGCGCCCGGTCGTGGTCCTGGAGCGCGCCCGCCAGGATTTCGCTCGCGGAGGCGGAGTTGCCGTCCACGAGCACGGTGATGGGCTGGTGGGCGAGCGCGCCGCCGGCCTGCGCCGTCAGCGTCTGATTGATGCGGCTACTGCGGCCGCGGGTCTCGACGATGGTCTGGCCGGCGGTTCCGAGCATTTCGTTGGCAATCTTGACGGCCGACTGCATGACGCCCCCGGGATTCTGGCGAAGGTCGACGACGAGGCGCTCCATGCCCTGTGCCTTCAGGGTGTCCACCTTCTTCATGAACTCCTCCGGCGTCGACTTCGCGAACCGCCCAATCTCGATGTACCCGGTCTTCTCGTCGACCATGTAGGAGGAGTGCACGGAGTAAAGCGGAATCTCCCCGCGCTCGATCGTGAACGCGTGCCGGGAGTTGGAGAGGGGCCGGTAGACCGTGAAGGAGACCTCGGTGCCGATCTCACCGGTCAGCTTCTGTCGGATCTCCCGCATCGACAGGCCTACGGCCGTCGAGTCCTCGATGCGGACGATCCGGTCCCCCGCCATGAGGCCGGCCTCCTCGCTCGGGCCGCCCGCGAGGGGCGACACCACCCGGGCGGTGTCGCTCAGGACGTCGAACCGAATGCCGATGCCGCCGAACGACCCCTCGTAGCGCTGTCGCGTCCGCTGGGCCCGCTCGGGGGGCACGTAGCTGGAGTGGGGGTCGAGGGTCTCCAACATGCCCTTCACGCCGCCCTCGGCGAGCTCGCCGGCGTCGACGGACTCCACGTACTTGCCACTGATGATGACAAACGCCTGCCGCATCTTCTTGAACTGCTCAAGCGCGTCGTCGGGCGAGACGTAGGAGTTGATCTGCGCCCCGAGCACGCCCCCGACGAGGATGAGCACAAGGGCGGGCAGAAGGTGGCGGTTCGTGAGGTACTGCATAAACAGCCAGTAGGAACGTGGTGGAAAGGAGTCGCTGGCAGAGCGCGGAGGCGCGTCGGCAGGATCGTGCCCTCAGGGGACGGACGATCAATTGGGTGCACCGCTTCTATATTTGATGCAACCGCGTTTGTTGCAGAAATGAAAAACCGACGCGGCGGCCCCGGGCTGGGCCGAACGTTTCCGGCGCCCCCGCTTACGACCTCCACATGGCAACCACGTGACAATGTCCATCGCGCCGCCTGTTTCCTTCGTCCGGCCCACCATCCGCTATGATTTCCGACGTGACCGTCGATCGGTACTACTACATCTTTGACAGCCGGGAGCACCGAGCCCTCGTGCTCGACCGCACGACGGGCGAGGAGATGGCCTGGCGGTCCGTGCCCCGCGTTCAGCTCATCGATCATGTTGGGGACCGGCAGTCCGATGCGGTCCTGCGGCGGTTCGCGCAGTGGTGTGCGCGGCGGACCGGGGTCGAGGGGGCGTCGGCGGACACGCCCACCGGGCGGCTCTGGGCCGCGGCGCAGCGCGAGGAGGAGGCGCCCTGGACTACCGCCCGGACGGAGGGGACCGACGCCGTCGTGCGGGCGGCCGCGCTCGGGCTGCCCCGACGGCGCCCCGAGGCGGCCCGACTCCTGGCGGCCCACGCCTGCACCCATCCGAGCGCCCGACAGGCGGCCATCGACGCCGCCCACATGAGCGAGCGATGGGCGGAGTTCGAGGCGCCCGACGAGCCGGAGGCCACCGTCCGGGCCCTCCGGCAGCGCCACATCGACTGGCTCCTCGACGCGCTCGGGGCAGCCGAGCACGACGCCAACGGATAGGAGGGACTCAGGGGCCGCTCAGGCGTCCTCATCGTCCTCCTCCACGAGCGGGACGAACCGGAAGTTGTGGAAGCCCTCTCGCTCGTATCCGTGCGGGCCCGATCCGGTGCGCGTGACGCGCACCATTGTTTGCCCCTCGCGCCCCCCGACCGGAATGACGAGCCGTCCGCCACGCGCGTCGTTGGGCTCGCGCAGCTGATGGAGCAGGGGCTCGGGGATGTCGGGCGCCGCGGCCGTCACCACGATGCCGTCGTAGGGCGCGAACGCTACCCAGCCCTTCGTGCCGTCTCCGTGACGGGTGCGCACGTCGTATCCCAGGTCGTCGAGCAGCGAGCGAGTGCGCTCGAGCAGCGCCTCGTGCCGCTCGACGGAGAAGACCCGCGCGCCCATCTCGCAGAGGACCGCCGCCTGATACCCGCTGCCGGTCCCCACCTCGAGGACGCGGTCCCTGGGCTCCACCTCGAGCAACGCCGTCTGGTAGGCCACCGTGAAGGGCTGGGAGATGGTCTGGTCCATCCCGATCGGCAGGGCCTCGTCGGCGTAGGCCCGGGGCCGAAACGCCGGCTCGACGAACTCGTGGCGGGGCACCCGGCCGATGGCCGCGAGCACCCGCTCGTCCTGAATGCCCCGCTCGCGGAGCGTCTGGACGAGGCGATCGCGCCGTCGTCGGAATTCCTGGGGGCCGTTATCGGGGGAGGAGGCAGTCATGGACGGGCGGGGGTCGGACGGATTCGTTCGGGGGCCCTCACGTCGACGCGGAGGCCGCTGCGCTGGTCGTGGAGGAGGGCTGGCTCGTGAGGGCACTGGTGAGGTAGGTCCGGAGCTCGTCGGTCGTGATGTTGGAGATGAGGGCCCCGTCGCGGGAGACGCTGATGTTGCCGGTCTCCTCCGAAACCACCACCACGAAGGCGTCGGTCTGCTCCGTGAGGCCGACCGCGGCCCGGTGGCGGAGGCCGAGCTGCGGGCTCAGCTTCATGCTCGTGGACACCGGAAGGATGCAGCGGGCCGCCTCGACCCGCCGGTCGTTGATGATGACCGCTCCGTCGTGGAGCGGGTTCTGGCCGTGGAAAATCGTGATGAGCAGGTCGTGGGACACCTCCGCCTGCAGCAGTTTGCCGGTCTCGATGTAGCTGCGCAGGCCCGTGTTGCGCTGAAAGGCAATGAGCGCGCCGATGTTGCGGTCGGCCATCTGTTCGACGGCCGTCACCGTCTCGTCGACGATGGCCCCCTCGTCGCTGGTGCTCACAAAGCGGCGGATGAGCGGATTTCGCCCCAGCTCCAGAAGCAGCCGCCGGATCTCGGGCTGAAAGATGATAATGACCGCCAGGACGAACACCTGGTTGAAGTTGCTGAAGAAGGCGCTCAGGACCGTCAGGTTCGCAAACTGCACCAGGAACTGCACCAGGAAGAGCGCGCCGAGCCCGAGGGCAATCTGGACGGCGATCGTGCCCCGCATGAGGCGGTAGAGCCGGTAGAGGAGGTACGCCACCAGCCCAATGTCGATGACGTCGCGCACCCCGAAGCCGATAATCTCATAGAGGGTCACGAGACAGGGGAGACCGTATGCAAGAAGCCGATGATGCAAGAAGCCGATGAGCGGCGTCGGTAGGACGGCTGAACGGGCAAGGGTCGCCGACTCCGGGGCGCAATCTGCGCCCGTTTCCCTCGTGTGAACGTCGTCTGCGCGGAACGGGGTTCTCCCCGGGTGCCGCCGGCGCGCCCTTTTCTCCTGCGCCCCGTCCCGAACGAGGACCGAACTGTCGGGGGCGGGGGGACGGCTCACTCCGAGGCCCGCAGCGTGGCGTTGAGCACGTCAAGCATCTCAACTGTCGCCGCCACGTCGTGGGTCCGAACGAGGGTGCCCCCCCGCATGACGCCGACGGCCGTGGCGCCGAGCGAGCCGAAGAGGCGACCGTCGACCGGGGCCCGGTCGTCGTCGCTGCCCAGGGTGGCCCCGATCGTGCTCTTGCGGGACACGCCCAGGAGCACCGGGCGGTCCAGCGCCAGAAGCTCGTCGATCTCGTTGATCAGGCGAAGGTTCTGCGTGTGGGTCTTGCCGAACCCGAAGCCGGGGTCGACGATGATGGACGAGACGCCGGCCTCCGTGGCCGTCTCGATCGCCCGGGCGAGGGCGTCCCGCACCTCGGCGACCACGTCGTCGTACTCGCGGGGCGAGGTGAGGTCGCCGGGCTCGCCGGGCGAGTGCATGACGACGAGCGGGGCCCCGGCCTCGGCCGCCACCTCCGCCATCTCGGGCCGGTGGCGCAGGCCGGTGACGTCGTTGACGATGTGGGCGCCGGCCTCGAGGACGGGACGGGCCACCTCCGGCTTGTACGTGTCCACCGAAAAGAGGGCGTCAGGGAAGCGGTCGGTGAGGGCCTCTACGACGGGAAGCACCCGGTCGCGCTCTTCCTGGGCGGAGACGGGCTCGGCGCCGGGGCGGGTGGACTCCCCGCCGATGTCGATGATGGAGGCCCCGTCGCTCAGCATCTCCGCCGCCCGCGACACCGCGTCCTCGACCGCCTGAAACTGCCCGCCGTCCGAGAAGGAGTCGGGGGTGACGTTGAGGATGCCCATGACGTGGGGCCCGGGGCCGCCGGCCGTCCCGGGCCGGCAGTCGAGCGTCTGGGTCCGACAGTCGAGCACAAACCGGTCGGGCGAGAAGGCGTCGGGGACGAACGGGGCGGAGGAACGAGCCGGGGAGCGCATGGGGGAAGCGGGGGAGCCAGACTAGAGAGCGGCGCGCGAACATTTTCCGATAGGAAGTATACACAGAGCGGCACTGAGACGAGATCCCTCGTCTCGTTTTTGTGGAAATTTTTCCGCCGGACCAGAGCGGCCCCGGAGCCTCCGCGGAGGCGCCGCGTTTCGGGCCGCCGACGCAGCCCCCTACCGACCGACCCTTCGTGCCTCTATGGACGACCTGATCCGCTCCGCGCTGCGGTGGCTCGATCCGGTCCGGCAAATCGACGACTTCAAACAGCACCCCGTATCGACGCAGCGCACACTGCTTCGGGGGCTCCTCACCCGGGCCGCCGATACCGAGTGGGGACGCCGCTACGACTTTGCCGAGATCGCGAACGCCGCCAACGTCGTGGCGGCCTATCAGGAGCGGGTGCCCCTCCACACCTACGACGACATCGAAGAGGACGTCCTCCGCGTCCGCGAGGGCGCCGCGGACGTGATGTGGCCCGGCACCATCACCAACTTCGCCGTTTCGAGCGGCACGGTCTCCGACGGAAAAATTATTCCGATCAGTCAGGAGACCATCGACCACAACCGCGCCTTCAGCGTCGGCACGGGGCTGCACTACCTCTCCGAGACGCTGGACGGTCGCTTCTTCCTGGGCAGCCACCTCACGCTCCCGGGCCGCGTGGAGGAGGACCCGAACTATCCCGGCACGCTCGCCGGGGAGATCAGCGGCATCCTGGCCGAAAACGCCCCCAGCTTCTTCAGCACGCTCTTCCAGGCGGTGCCCAACGAGGTGACCTTCATCTCGAACTGGGAAGAAAAACTACGCACCATCGCCGAGCGCACGGTCGACCAGGACATTCGGCTGCTCGTGATGGCCCCGACCTGGGCGATCGTCCTCTTCGACGAGCTCATCGACGTCCATAACGAGCGGCACGACGCCGCGGCCACGACGGTGGGGGAGGTATGGCCCAACCTGCAGGTTTTCATCGCCGGGGGCGTGCCGCTGCGCTCCTACCGCGATCTACTGGAAACTAAGATCGGCACAGACGTCGACTTCATCGAAACCTACGGGGCGTCGGAGGGCTTCTTTTCTTTCCAGGACGACCTGGAGGACGCCTCGATGCTCCTCCACCTGGACAACGGCGTGTTCTACGAGTTCGTGCGCGTCGATGAGAAAGACCAGGAGAACCCGCCCCGCCACACCATCGCCGACGTGGAGCCCGGCGTGCGCTACTCCCTACACGTGACCTCCAGCAGCGGCCTCTGGGCCTACGAGGTCGGCGACGTCATCCGGTTTACCAACACCTTTCCCCACAAGATCACCGTTGCCGGCCGGACCAGCGAGATGATCGACGAGTATGGAGAGGCCCTGTACGGGGACGAGGCGCGGGCGGCCCTCCGCCACGCCTGCGACCAGATGGGGACCCACGTCGTCGACTACCACATTGCCCCCCGCGCCATGAGCGGCGACGGCGGGCGCCCCGGCCACGAGTGGGTGATCGAGTTTGAGAAGCCGCCCGGTGACCTCGACGCCTTCTCCGGCCTGATCGACGAGTATCTCCAGGGCGTCAATCGTCACTACCAGATGCGCCGGGAGGCCCGCGCGTTCGACGCCCCTACGATCTCGGCGGTCCCGGACGGAACCTTCTACGCCTGGCTCAAGGCCACGAACGACAGCATCAGCGGGCAGACGAAGGTGCCCCGCATGAGCGACAACCGAACTGTCGCCGACGGAATTCTGGAGACTGTTAACTATACGAATTGACTTTATCCGGCGCGCTGTTGTATCTCACCAAGTTTACGCTGGAACAAGCTTCCCCCTTGCTCGTGATGAGTCTGCGGCATGCGCATCGTCCCGTCTTCGGGGTTTGACCGCCCGGGCACGATCGGCTGCCGTCACCGGACAGCCTCCGGCCGCCACGACCGGAGGAGACGCGTGCTGTCCTCCTTTACCGCCACCCCATCGTCACACCCCACACAACCGAAAGGAGCCATATGCACGTTCCGCGTGAACAACGGATGCTGGACCAGTACCTCCAAGAGATCGGCAAGATTGACCTGCTGGAGCCCGAGGAGGAGGTCGAGCTGGCCCGCCGCATTGAGGACGGTGACGAAGAGGCGCTCCACAAGCTCTGCCGGGCCAACCTTCGCTTCGTCGTCTCCGTTGCGAAGAAGTACCAGGGACAGGGGCTCTCCCTCGCCGACCTGATCAACGAAGGCAACTACGGGCTCATCAAAGCCGCAAAGCGGTTCGACGAGACCCGAGGCTTCAAGTTCATCTCCTACGCCGTCTGGTGGATCCGTCAGGCCATTCTGCAGGCCCTCGCCGAGCAGAGCCGCGTGGTCCGGCTTCCGCTCAACCGCATCGGCACCATCTCGAAGATCCGAAAGGCCAGCGCGCGGCTACAGCAGCAGCTCGACCGCGAGCCCAACATCGAGGAGCTCGCCGAGGAGCTCGAGATCGACGTCCAGAAGGTGCGCGAGGCGATGCAGCACACCAGCCGCCACCTCTCGATGGACGCGCCCTTCAACGAAGAAGACGACAACAGCCTCCTCGACGTCCTGCCCGACGAGGAGAGCGACTCGCCCGACGAGGAGATGCTCGCGGAGTCGGTCAAAATCGACATCGAGCGGGCCCTCAGCATGCTCCACGACCGGGAGGCCGAGATCACGCGCCTCTACTTCGGCATCGGCCGCGAGCACCCGTTGACGCTCGAAGAGATTGGCAAGCGCTTTGACCTGACCCGCGAGCGGGTGCGTCAGATCAAGGAGAAGGCCCTCCGGAAGCTGCGGCAGCGCCACAGCCGACAGGACCTGCAGCCGCACACCGACGACTAGTATGTTACGCCACTGCGTGGCGCCGCCACGCTCCCGAGCCACGAAGGGCACGCTCCACACCGGGGCGTGCCCTTTTCTATTGACGCACCCCCCTCACACGGCATGGCTCCGCTCCTCTCGTCGCCCCCACGCATCCTTCGCGCCACGGCGCGGGACCGCGCCGCGGTAAGCTGGGCCGTGGACCCGGCCCTCGTGGCTCCGCACCTACCCGCGGGCCTCCGACCGGACACGCGGGACGGGGCGGCCTACGTGCGCCTGGCTGGGGTTCGGCTGGCAAAGGTCCGGGTGCTGGGGCTGGTGGGCCCCGGCCTTCGGCGCGTGCCGGCCGTCGAGCTGCAGGCCCTGGTACGGGAGGAGGGCCCCCCTGAGCGGCGGGGCACGATGACGATCCAGGCCCACGTGCCGCGTCGGCTCGTGGCGTGGGGCGCGCGGGGGCTCTACGGCGAGCCGGTGGCCGTCGCGCCGATGCAGCCGGTGCGGCGCGAGCGCGGAGACGCGGTGGAGATGACGTACCGCTTCGACGTGGCGGGCCGCGAGCAGCGCCTTCGGGTAACGGCGACGGAGCCGCCGTCGCCCCCGTCGCGGGGAACGCTTCCGCACTTTCTGCGGGAGCGGCCCTGGCGGTACGGCACCGCCCGGGACGGGACCCTCCTGCGGGCCCGCCTCGAGCGGGACGCGGCTCCGATCAGCCGGGCCGAGGAGCACCACGTGACGGTCCGCTGGGCGGCGGTCTACGGCGAGCCGTGGGACACCCTCGACGGTCGGGAGCCCGCCGCGGCGCTGGTCTCGCCGGGGGGACCCCTGGCGCTCCGGTGGCGCGAGCGGGCATCGTAGTGCCCAGCACAGGCGTCCTTTTTCTTTCGATGATATCCTGTAGCAGGATTTACCGCGTCGGTCGGCCTTCGGCCTCTGGGGGGGGGTTGGATGTGAAGACGTGCGCGTCCCGACCGCCGTCGGGGTGGAGATATGGAGTCGCAATACCTCCACACATCCATACTTCCAGACCTCTGTACCCGAACAGAGCGTGCACTCGGGGAGACCGAGTGCACGCGGAGTTCGTATTACTCCTGCGGAATCATGACGTGGGCCCACGGCTTCCCGGGCGCCATGAGCCAGGGGCCGCCCTCCGGCTTCGTGGGGAGGCCGGTCGTCTCGGCCGTCTCGTACGGCACGTAGAGCACGCGGAGGTGCGACCCGTCGCGCACGGTGTCGGCCGCGGCGTCGTAGGCCCCGGCCGGGCCGGACAGGTTGTAGAGGGCCGTCGGGCGGTCGGGGTAGTCGAGCGTGCCGTCTTCGATCTCGGCCCGGCGGATGCTGTCGACCGCCGCGCCGGAGCGGCCCTGCCGCCGCAGCTCGCGGCCGCGCCGCATGAACGGCTCGAGCGCCTCGTGGTAGCAGGCGACGTGGAAGTTCTCTTCCGCCGGGTCGTCGGCGAGGCAGACCATCGTGCCGTCGCCCTCCCGGAGCGTCGTCAGCTGCATGTTGTCGTCGTAGCCGAGGACGGTGGCCGCGTCGCGCATCGGGGCGGGGGCGGCCCGCACGGCCGCGTCGACCTGGGTCTCGGGCTCGGGGGGCGACTGGGCCTGCACGCTACAGGCAAGGAGAAGGAGGGTACATGCGAGGGCAGAGAGGAAGCGCATGGCAGAGCGGGTAGATGTTCGAGAAGAGACGACGGGTGAAGGGACCTTCGACGGTCCGAAAGTCTCGTGTCAGGAACGCCCTCAGGCCGCACGTGCTCCGTCCGGGAGGGGTCCCCTACGACGTGGGCTCGGCCTGGGCCTGCGAGGCGGGTGCCGGGGCGGTGGTGCGGAGGTCCACGACCTGGAGGCAGAGGGCCCCGGTGACGATGAGCGCCGCCGCCAGCACCTCGAGACTGGAGGGGGCGGTGCCGATCGTGAGCCAGGCCAGGACGAGGGTGGCCACCGGGACGAGGTTGCCGTACAGCACCACCCGCGTGGGGCCGATCACAGTGAGCGCCCGGTACTTGACCCACTGCCCCATGCCGACGCCGATCGCGCCGCCCAGCAGGATGGCCACCCACGTCCACGCGGTGAGCGCGAACCAGGGCTCCCCTACGAGGACGGGGCTGGCGATCAGGAAGTAGATCGCCCCGCCGATGGTGGTGCGGAGGGCCACCATCGAGACCGATCCGTAGCGGGCCACGAGCGGCTTAATCAGGTGCATCTCGGCGACCGTGAGGAGCAGGGCCATCAGGAGCAGCAGGTCGCCGGCCCAGTAGGCCTGCTGGGGACGGAGCCCGTCGGCGGCGAGGACGAAGGTGCCGAGCCCGGCGAGGCCGATGCCGAGGTAGCCCACCCACCCGATGCGTTCCGTCTCGCCCAGGTATCCGAAGGCCGAGCTGAGGACCGGGCCCAGGGCCAGCCAGAGCGACGCCCGGCCGCTGTGGGTGAGGTCGAGGCCCTCGATGCCGAGCCACGGGGCCAGGGCGGCACTGATGACCGACACGAACAGCAGGCGCGGCCAGTCGTCCCGCTCGACGTGGGGGAAGAGACGAGTCTCCGTCTCATCGTCGGTCGGCCGCTGGGCGTACAGCAGGACGATCAGGGCCCCGCCGCCCATCAGAAAGCGGGCGACGCTGAACGAGATCGGCTCCATCTCCCGCAGGGCCACCTCGGCGAGGACGAAGTTGGCGCCCCACAGCCACACGAACAGGGAGAGAAGACTGTGGTGCGGCCAGGCGGTGCGAAGGGAAGCCATCTGCCGCCAGGGTCGTGAGCGAGAGTGTGCGGCCCTCCGGCGCGGGGGGGGAGGGCACCGGAGCGGATTCAGGAGCCACACCGGCGTGTGGGGAAGAGGATCCCGAGACGGTCGTGGACGGCATCCTGGCGTTACGAAGTGCATTGTCGGAGCGGCGATGTTCACGAGGAGACAAAAGACATCTCCGGGAGAACTGGTGGCACGGTGCGCCTCCGTGCACGTCGTCTCCCTTCTCTGCGTAGACGATTCATCTCGTTCCATGATCTGCATTCGGTTTCCACTGTTGTACGTCGCACTTGTCGTGCTCGGCCTCGGGCTCGCGGTCCCTAGCGCCGCGCAGGACACGCAGGTGCCCGTCGATCGGGACAGCACCGTGTACGCCGTCGACCCGGCCCTCCGCGACGCGGCGGGGCTCGTTCCGGACGTCACGGGCTTCGAGGAGGCGACGCTCTACCGCGTGGAGGGCGGCGGCTACGAACTCGTCGTCCGCTACCGGGAGC
>JAZKTD010000100.1:0-11207 GCA_036625705.1 Salinivenus sp. | reverse complement strand
TCCGGCCCGAAATTGACCTATCCCCGGAGGTCGACGTCCACGACGACGCCGTGTACGAGCAGGGGGCCGTCAACCTCCGGCAGTTCGTGGAGGCGGACTACACCGTCCAGGAGGACACGCCGGCCGTCTACGTGTATCGGCTCGTCATGGACGGTCGGGAGCAGACCGGCGTCTTTGCCGGGGCCTCGGTCGCGGAGTACGACGACGGCACCATCGTCAAGCACGAAGAGACCCGGCCCGCGAAGGAGGACGACCGCACCCGGCACATTCTCTCGCAGCAGGCCCACGCCGAGCCGGTCATGTTCACGTATCGGGACCGGGAGGCCATCCACGACCTCGTCGAGCGAGTGCAGAAGGGCGATCCTCTCTACGACTTTGAGGCCGACGACGGGGTCCGGCACACGCTCTGGAAGGTGGAGGGCGCCGAGGGCCTCGTCGACGCCTTCCGGGACGTGGATCACCTCTACATCGCCGACGGCCACCATCGCTGCAAGGCCGCCAGCCGTGCCGCCGAGCGTCTTCGCGGAGGGACGGGGGAGAAGGGGGACGACACGCAGGGCTTCGAACTCTTTCCGGCCGTCCTCTTCCCGATGAGCCACATGCGCATTCTGGCGTACAACCGACTCGTGTACGACCTGCCCGAAGAGCCGGAGGCGTTTCTGTCCACGCTCGACGAGCGCCTTGAGATCGAGCACGACGTGCAGGACCCGGAGCCCTCGACGAAGGGATTCGTGTGCCTGTACCTGGATGGGGCGTGGCACCGCCTGTCGCTGCCGCCGTCGCGGGGCGTGCGGGTGGTCGACCAGCTCGATGTGGCCCGCCTCAGCGAGTACGTGCTGGAGCCCCACCTCAACATTACAGATCCGCGGCGGGACCCGAACATCGACTTCGTCGGGGGCATCCGGGGCACCGACGCGCTCGAGCGCCGAGTGGACGAGGGGGAGGCCGATCTGGCCGTGAGCATGTACCCGACCAGCATCGAGGAACTGGTGGCCGTTTCGGATGAGGGCAGCCTCATGCCCCCGAAGTCGACCTGGTTCGAGCCCAAGCTGCGGAGTGGGCTTCTCGTCCACGACTTCGCAGAGGACGTGCCCGCGGAGGCCGACGTGGAACCGGCGGTGTAGCGCTGGCGCTGATGCGCGTCGGGACGTGTGGACGAAGGGAGGACGTGGGCGTCAGCGCTTCCGCCCGGTGGTTCTTCCCCTGACGTGCCAACGTCAGAACGTTGAACGGCAGAGGGGGGCGGGAACAGAGAGGCTCGTTTCCGAGTCAGGGCCGCGATCGTCGGAGGGGGCGACCTATCCCCGGTAACGCGGTCAGTCCTCCTCGACGAAGAGAAGGTCGATCTCGCGGGAGTCGATGTCGGCGCCGGTCACCTCGACGGTCACCGTGTCGCCGGGGCGGTAGGACTTGCCGGTGTTCTCGCCCCGCATCGTGTAGGTGGACTCGTCGTAGACGTAGTAGTCGTCGTTCATGTCGCGGACGTGGACGAGCCCCTCGACGAGCAGCTCGGTGAGCTCGACGAAGACGCCGAACTTGGTGACGCCGCTCACGACGCCCTCGAAGACGTCGCCCACGTGCTCCTGCACGTACTCGACCTGCTTGAGCTTCACGGACTCCCGCTCCGCCTCCTCGGCGTTGCGCTCTTGCTCGGAGCAGTGTTCGCACCGCGCGGCGAGGTCCTCGACGCTCGGGGGCGCCTGGCCGCTGGCGTAGCGCTTCAGCAGGCGGTGTACGATCAGGTCGGGGTAGCGGCGAATCGGGCTCGTAAAGTGGCTATAGTAGTCGAACCCAAGGCCGTAGTGGCCGATGTTGCCGACGGCGTACTCGGCCTTCGACATGGCCCGCAGCGCCGCCCGGACGATGACCTGCTCCTCGGGCTCGCCCTTCACGTTGTCGATGAGGGTGCCGAGGTCGTCGTTCGTGACGTTGCCGTCGGTCAGCGGGAGCTCGTGGCCGAAGACACGGACGTACTCGGCCAGCTTCTGAATCTGCTCGCCGTTCGGGGTGTCGTGCACCCGGTAGACGAACGGCAGCGACTCGTCCTGGGGCTGGGACTGCCCGTTGGTCTGGACGCGGTCGTTGTGGCCGGGGGCACCGATGTGGGCGGCCACCGTCCGGTTGGCCAGCAGCATGAACTCCTCGATGAGCCGGTTGGCCGATAGCCGTTCCTTCCGCACAATGTCACGCGGATGGCCGTCGTCGTCGAGGACCACCTTCACCTCGTTGGAGCCGAAGTCGATGGCGCCTTCTTTCATGCGCTTCTTCGTGAGGGTCTTGGAGAGCCGGTTGGCACGGACCACCTCCGAGGCCACCGGGTCGTCGGGGTAGCCCCCTTCGATGAAGTCCTGGGCCTGCTCGTAGGTGAGACGGCGCTTCGAGTGGATGACCGTCTCCCGGATGGCGTAGTCGACGAGCTCGCCCTGCGGGCTGATCTCCATGAGCACCGAAAAGGCCAGTTTGTCCTCCTTGGGCCGGAGGGAGCACACCTTGTTGGAGAGCTTCTCCGGCAGCATGGGGATGGTGCGGTCCACCAGATACACGCTCGTTGCGCGCTCCAGCGCCTCCTCGTCGATGGCGGTGTCGGGGCGCACGTAGTGGCTCACGTCCGCGATGTGAACGCCGACCTCGAGGTTGCCGCTGGCAAGCTCCTCGACGTGCACGGCGTCGTCGAAGTCCTTCGCGTCGTCCGGGTCGATGGTGAAGATCGGCTTCTCCCGCAGGTCCAGCCGCCGCTGAATCTCCGACTGCGGAATCTCGACGGGAATCTGGTCGGCCTCCTCCTCCACCGACTTCGGGAAGTCGGCCTTGACGTCCATGCTCATCGCGAGGGAGAGGACCCGGACGTTGGGATCGTCGGCCGAGCCGATGACCCGCAGGATGCGGCCTTCGGGGGAGGCCTTCCGGCTGTCGAACCGGTCGATGGAGACGACGACCTTTTCGCCGTCCTGGGCGCCGCCGAAGTCGTCGGAGGGGACGTACACCTCCTGGAGGATGCGCCGGTCGTCGGGCTCGACGAACGCGAAGTTGCCGCGGTGATGAAACGTGCCCACCACCTGGGTTCGGCGGCGCTCGACCACCTCGACGACCTCGCACTCCCGCTTTTTGTCCTCGGGGGCCCGTGCCGCCACCGCCACCCGCACGAGGTCGCCGTGCAGGGCCTCCCCCATGTGCGGTTCCCGAATAAAGAACTCCTCGTCGCTGTCGGTCGCCTGCACGAAGCCGAAGCCCTGCTCCTTGCAGCGGATAACGCCGGTGCGGTGGGTGGTCTGGGCCTTGTGCTTGTACTGACGGCCCTCCTGCTCGACGAGGCGCTGGGCACTCATCTCGGCCAGCACGTCGCAGAAGCGGAGGTAGACGTCGTTGTCGTCAATCCCGAGCCCCTGGGCGATGTCTCCCGACCGGTGGGCGGTATCCGGGTGTTCACGGAGAAAATCGAGAATTTCCGTCCGGAGCGTGTCGGGACTGGGGGACGTCTTGGTGTCGGATTGATCCACGTGGGGATGACCGGTCGTTGAAAAAAGAGGTATCAGTTCTCCTACAGGGAGCGGCCTTCCCCGTTCGGATCCAGACGAAAAAGTCATACAGGCGCCTCAGCGGTCGGGCGGCTCGTCCTCGGCGACGGTCGAATCGGCGGGGGCCTCCGTGCGGACGACGGGGTCGGGGTCGGGAGCGGCGTCGTCGGGGGACGAATCGGGCGGCCGGAGCCCCGGAATCAGCCACCCGAAGACGCGGCCCAGCAGCTGGCGCCACGTCGGAAACTCCGTCTGGTAGGACACGCCCGCCCCGGTGCTGCTGGTCAGCGTCTGTCCGAGCGTCAAGTCGTCGCCGGTCCGGCGGTAGAAGGCCTCCACGCTTACCCGATTGCTCAGGCGCACCTCGACGACGAACTCTCCCTGGGGCCCTTGTGCCTGCCGGTTTTCGGGGTCGTCGGCGGTGTAGACCCCTTCTCCCCGGATCACCAGCCGCTCGTTGAGAAGCCGGAGGGCCACCCCGTAGATGAGGTCGAGGTCGTTGGCGTTTTCCCCCTGGAGCCCGAAGTTGAGGTCGACGTTCGGGAGGGCCGCGCCCAGGTAGCGGTTCAGCTGGCTCGCCACCAGCTGCGAGACGCTGTTGAACGCCAGGCGGTTGCCCGCGGTGGCGAGGCTCCCGCTCGTGGATCCGTCGGGCCCGGTCGTCTGACCCTGGGTGAAGGACTCGGTGGTCAGCAGGAAGGTATTGGTGAGAAGCACGCTCGTCGCGTACTCGGTGGTCCGGTCGGCCTGGTTCAGGATGGCGTCCAGCGTCTGAGAGCCGACGAGGTTGTTGCGCTCGTCCCGCACCTGGGCCAGGCTCAGGTCCACCTGGGGCGTCTCCACGCGGCCCCCGATGTCGAGGAGCACCCGGACCGGAATGCGGCTCCCGTCGCCGTTGGCGCCGGGCAGCCCGGCGCGCGAGGCCCGGGTCCGGTACTCTGCCTCGAGGTCGAGCTGGGCATTGGTGGGCGGCCCGTCCCAGGTGATGGTCCCACCGTTGATGTTGAATCGCCGGACGAACACCTCCCCCGCCGTAAAGAGATACGTGCCCCCCGAGACGTTGAAGCTGCCGTACACGAAGAACCCGCCCTCCTCGCGCTGGAGCTGCACCCGGCCGGAGCCGACGGCCGTGACGACGTCCCCCACCACCGGGTCGAAGACGAGGTTCACGGTCGACTCCTCGGGGGCCAGGACGTTGATGTCGATCTCCAGGCCCTCGAGAAAGGAGGGCTCCCCGGCCGGCCGGTCGGAGAAAATGTTGTCGCGTCGGGTGAGGTCCCGCAGGTCGGGGATCTGGCCGGTCGAGTCGGCGAACACGATGAACCCGGTGCCGTCGTCCACGCTCCCTTCAGAGACGGGAATGTAGAGCTCGCTCTCCGGCGTCGTCCGCGCCCCCTCGGAACGGAGGGTGGCGTCGGAGAGGGGCCCGCTCAGGGAGGCCGGGCCGGACGCTTGGATGTTGCCGTAGAAGGCGAGGTCCTCTGCGTTGGCAACGTCGATGATCGTCAGCTCGTCGAGCTGTGCCGAGAGGTCGAAGGAAAAGTATTGATAGTCGTTGAAGAGGACGCTCCCGTTGATCGTGGCGGACCCTCCGCCGTCGGCTACGGAGAGGCCCGGTGTGTGAATGCCCCGCCGATCCACCTCCACGGGCCCGCTCGCCGTGTAGGACAGTCCAAACTGCGGCAGGGTGAAGCGGCCGTTCTGGATGGTGAGCTGAGCGTCGAAGATGGGCCGTCGAAACCGACCTCCGATGTGGATGTCTCCGGCCGTGTGGCCCCGGGCCTGGGCGAGGTTCTGGTCGAAGATGTACTTGAAGAAGAAGAGATCGGCCCGCCCCACGTCGACGGTCAGATCGAGCTGGTCCGTCTGGGCGGAGGGCGTTTCGCCCCATCCGGGGAGGCGGACCCGTCCCTCCACCGACAGCTGATTTTCCTCGACGGACCGAGGCCCCTCGGGGACGAGGTTGGGCCCCTCCACCGCGGCGAGGGAGGAAGGCCCCGGCGTGAGGGCCGCGTCGACCAGCAGGTCGGGGTTGTTCGGGGTCAGGCGGGTCCGGACCTGCAGGTCGCCCAGCAGGCGCCGATCGAACGAGAGCCGCCGCACCTTGAGAGCGCTCTGCACCTGCGGCTGGGTCCAGCCCCCGGTGAGGGCCACCGTGCCGTTGAGCGTCCCGCCCACCGGGCGAGAGAGTGCCGCCAGCTCCCCGACGGGATGGAGGAGAACGTCGTTCGTCTCGGCGTACAGCGTATCCGAGGCCCGGCCCGAGACGGTGCCGAGGAGCCGGAGATGCTGTTCGGTGTCGGTCGACGGATGGGAACTCGTCAGGTCGAGGGTGTCGACGACCAGCGCGTCCCGGTACACGCTCACCGTGCCGGGGCGGTCGATGGCCCAGGCGTTTTCGCCGACTCCGGCGTAGAGGTCGGTCAGCCGGACGTGCAGTCCCCGCACGAGGGTGACATCCGCCCCCAGGCGGTAGGGGCCGGTGCGGCCGTACTGCGTCGTACGGGCCTCGAGGGTGCCCGTCCGCCGGGACAGCGCCACCTCGGCCTCGGGCTCGACGAGCGTCTGCCGGCCGAGGCGAAGGGTGTCGGTCCGCGCCGTCGCCGACAGGACGGCCCCGCTGAACAGATCGGAGCGGTACGGGGCAGACACCTCGTAGGCGGCCGTCAGGGAGTCGGCCCTGCGCGACCCGAGCCGTAGCCGCGGCGCGCTCAGGCGGCCCGAGGCCCGGAGGGTGTCCGGTCCCAGGGTGAGGCGCGCCGTCGTGCGGAGGCCGTTTCCCCGAGACGGGGCGTCGGGCCACCATGCGCGGACGAGGTCCATCCGGTGAATCGTGAGGGCTCCCTGAAGCTCGGTCGGGACGTCGGGCGGGGCCGCCGTCAGGGCGCGCCCCCGGGGCTCCGTCACGGGAGCGGCGGTCGTGTCGGCGCCGGTGCGCGTAGCCCGCGCCGCTTCTCGCCGGACGGACTGCCGAATCGCGCCGGCCCAGCGGCGGGCGGCGCCCCGGACGACCGGTCGCAGGGGGCGTCCCTCGATCCGGCCCGAGGCGACGGTTCCGGTGAGCTGCACGCGCGGCTCATCGGAGGTGGGGGCAGCGAGGGTGAGGCTGGCCTCGTGGGGCGGGAGCGACTGCGCCCCGCCCCGGAGGCGCGAGCTGTCGACAGAGACCCGGGCGGTGCCCACGATCTCGTCCCAGGGGCGGCCGCGCCCGTCCAGCGCGAGGGTGGCGTTGAGCCGGCTGGGGGGCAGGGGCGGATGGACCGCGATGAGGTTGAAGCCCTCCAGCGACGCGTCGAGGGTGTACCGGGGCGTCGGGCCCTCGGTGTCGAGCATGGCGTCCAGTTGGAGCGCCCCCCCGGTCTGCTGCCGGAGCGTGAGGGTGCCGTCGGCCCGGTCGGGCGTGGCCGTCACGCGCAGGTCGATCCCCGAAAAGCGACGCGGCCCGATTCGGCCCGCCGCGAGGGTGGCGGCCAGGTCCCCCTGTGCGGCCGACGGGTCGGTGCCCCGGCCCTCCAGGTCCAGGCGGCCGGTGAGACGGCTTTCGAGGGCCGAGCGGCCGGTCAGCGGGGCCAGGTCCAGGCTGTCCACCTGTCCGCGGCCGTCGTATCGGAGGGCGCCCCCGCCGGTGCGGCGGACGGCGAGGGACCCCCGGACGGCCCCCGGTGCCCCCTGGGCCGAGAGCGTATTTTCCAGGGCGAACGAGGGCCGCGAGGCGCCCGTCGCCCAGTCGACCCACCCGTTCACGGACGCCTCGAGGGCAACCGGCCCGAACGCGGTCATGTCGCCGAGCGGCGCGTCGGGCCAGACCGCGCGCAGGTCGGAGGGGCGAACCTCGCTGGAGAGAATCTGGGCATCCACGTCCAGGGAGTCGGGGAGGCCGAACGCCGTCCCCTCGAGGTTGAGGGTCGATCGGTTGTGGGACAGCGTCAGCTTGTTGACCACGAAGCGGCCGGGTGCTCCCCCGAGCCGTCCCTCCACCGTCATCACGTCGCGGAGCGGAAGGCGAGGGATCAGGCGCCGCAGCTGGTCGTGGTCGAGGCGGCTCTCGGCGATTTGAAGCTCTGCGGCCGACGCGGTGGAGTCGTTGGGCGAGGGCACCAGGCGCCCCTGCGCGTCAAGTTGCGTATTGCCGAGCCCCACCGAAAAGCGGTCCAGCTGCCAGCGGTCCCGGGCGGGATCGCGGCCCAGTTCGACCCGAGCGGTCGACAGGGCAAGGTTCTGCTCGGGCAACTGGAACTGCAGGGCGTCGAGGTCGATCTGCCGGTTTTCCTCCGTCCACTGGAGGGTCGCCTCCGCGTGGAGGCTGTCGAGGGTCGACCGGGTGTAGTCGTACAGCCACCGGTCTTCCACGATCGACGGCGCCGCGCCCGACCGGGTGGTCGTGACCCGTCCGTTCCGAATCTCCACGTTCGTCAGGGAGAGGTCGGGGCCGCTCCCGCCCGACGTGGGGTCGGATTGGCGCAGGGCGCGCCCGAGGTTCCACGTGCCGTCGGCCCACCGGTGCAGGGAGAGGTGCGGGCCGATCACAGTGAGGGCGTCCACCGAGAGCTCACCGGTGAGCAGGTGGCGCCACCGGGGCTCGGAGGCCACCGAGTCGATGGTGGCCACCAGGCGGCCGTCCGCGTCCCGCAGCCGGACGTCCGAGGCATAGAGGGTGTTGAGGAGCGTGCCCTGGAGGGACCCGATGTGCAGGGACCCGGCGAACTGTTCGTTGAAGGTCGTCTGCAGTTGACGACGGACGCGGTCGCGCCCCACCTCCGTCCGGGTCAGGGCAAAAAAGAGGACGACGCCCGCCAGACACACGTATACCACTCCCCGCGCCACCTGCCCGGCCAGGCGGGCGTACGAGCGGGAGGGAGCGTCGGCCACGGTGGGGAAAGGGCACTGGTGCGGAAAGGCACGGCCCATGGGTGGCCGTGCGGGATGGGGAGAGTTTCCTTCACACGCTCAGGGGCGATCCGCGTTTCGCGGGGCGCAGGCAAACTGCCAGGCCTGCTCGGCCTCGGCGCGCGAGACGTCCCCCGTCACGTAGGCGTCCCCGAGCCGCCGCAGCACCACAAATCGAATGGTCCCGCCCTCGTTCTTCTTATCGGCCGCCATCGCGTCGTAGAGCGCGTCGAAGGCGAGCGCCGAGGGGTCGGCGTCGACGGGAATCGCGCGGATCAGGTGGTCGGCCCGGTCCCGAGGGATGGCCTCCGGGTGACGCCGGTGGGAGAGGTACAGCCCCGCCCGCATGCCGACGGCCACCGCCTCCCCGTGCGAGAATGTGCCGTAGCCGGCCACCGTTTCGATGGCGTGGGCAAAGGTGTGCCCGAAGTTGAGGAGGGCGCGGCGGCCCGTTTCGCGCTCGTCGGCGGCCACGATCTCGGCCTTCACGCGGACGGCCCGCTCGATCGTGTCGGCGACGGCCTGGCGGTCCCGCCGGGAAAAGACAGGGACGAGGTGATCTTCGAGGTGGGCCATCAGGGCCACGTCGCCGATGAGGGCGTGCTTGACCACCTCCGCCATCCCGCCGGTGTACTCGTCCATCGGCAGGGTGTCGAGCGTATCGGGGTCGGCGCAGACGAGCCGGGGCTGGTAGAAGGCCCCGATCAGGTTTTTGCCGGTCTCGTGGTTGATCGCGGTTTTGCCCCCGACCGACGCGTCCACCTGCGCCAGGAGGGAGGTGGGGAGCTGAACGAGGGGGACGCCGCGCAGGAGCGTCGCCGCCGCGAACCCGGCGAGGTCGCCCACCACGCCGCCGCCCAGCGCGAACACGGGGGTCTGCCGGTCGATGCCCCAGCGGAGGGCCTCGTCGTAAATCCGGTGGAGGGCGTCGGCCGACTTCGTCGACTCGCCCGGGGGCAGGACGATCGTCTTCAGGGTCCACCCGGCCGACTCGAGCGTCGTCGTGAGGGGCGTCCGGTAGTGCGCGGCCACGTTCTCGTCGGTGACCAGCAGCGCGCGGCCCGGCGACAGGTCGGCCTCGTCGAGCAGGTCGGGCAGGCGGCGCAGCGGACGGAAGTGGACGCGGTAGCTCCGCGCGTCGAGGTCGACGTGGACGGCCATGGCGGAGGTCGTTGATCGGCAGAAGCGTCGTCTCCTCCACGGACGGGGGCGCCTGCGGATTCCGGCGGCGGCCGGAATTCGAAGAGTTTCGGCGAACGCCGGTGCCGGGCACCGATAGAAATTCTGCCTGTCTTCTCAATCGCGTCCACTCCACCGTGGCCATCGACCCGGTTCTCGAGTTTGCCCACAGTCTGGCGACGGAGGCGCTCTCGCCCGGGGATACGGCCGTGGACGCGACGGTGGGGAACGGCCACGACACCGTCGTGCTGGCCCGAGCCGTGGGGGAGGAGGGGCAGGTCCTCGGGGTCGACGTGCAGGCGGACGCGATCGACGCCACCCGCCAGCGACTGGCCGCGGCCGGCCTGGCCTCCCGAGTCCGCCTTATCCGAACCGGACACGAGACCATGGCGGAGCGCGTCCCCGACCGCCGGCACGGCCGCGTCGGGGCAGTCATGTTCAACCTCGGCTACCTGCCCGGCAGCGACTCGCCCCTCACCACGACGCCGCAGACCACGATCCCTGCGCTCGACGCCGCGATGCGTCTCCTCCGCCCGGACGGCGTGCTCACGGTCGTGCTGTACTCGGGCCACGAGGGAGGGCCCGAGGAAGTCGAGGCCGTCGAGGCCTGGGCCGAAGCCCTCCCGCGGACGCTCGGCGAGGCGCTCTCCTACCGCTTCGTCAACCAGCAAAACGACCCGCCCCGTCTGATCGCCGTGGAGAAGCAGGGGGCGGACGCCGAGGCGTCTCTGTAACGCTCGCCTCCCTCGAACTACGAAGGTCCGGCGTCGTACACCGGGCACCGACTCCCGTCGACCGGCCTCGCCTCCGCTCATGTGTCTCCTCGCGTTTGCCTACGAGACGGTCCCCGACTACTCCCTCGTATTTGCGGGAAACCGGGACGAGTTCTACGAGCGCCCGACCGCCCCCGCGACCTACTGGGAGGACGCGCCCCACGTGCTGGCCGGCCGGGACCGGAAGGCGGGCGGCACCTGGATGGGCGTCACTCGGGGCGGGCACTGGGGCGTGGTCACCAACATCCGGGAGCCGGGCGCCTACGAGCCCGACGCTCCGTCGCGCGGGGCCCTCGTGGCCGACTACCTCCGAGACGAACCGGCGCCCGAGGCCTATCTCCGGGCCGTGGCCGCGGAGGCCGACCGGTACAACGGGTTTAACCTCCTGCTCGGCACGCCGCACTCGCTCTACTACCTCAACAACCATGCGTCCGGGGTCCGGCCCGTCACGCCCGGGATCCACGGCCTGAGCAACGGTCGGCTGGATACGCCCTGGCCCAAGGTCAAGCGGGCCACCCGCGGCCTGCGGCACCAGCTCGACGGCGGCGACCCGTCGCCGGAGGCCCTCCTCGAGCTCCTCGACGACCGGCGCCCCGCTCCCGCGGACGATCTCCCCGAGACGGGGATCGGCCCCGACCGCGAGCGCATGCTCTCTCCCATCTTTATCGAGAGCGAGCGCTACGGCACCCGGGCGTCTACGGTGCTGCTCATCGGTCGAGATGGGACGATCACCTTCGTGGAACGGTCCTTCGAGCGCGGCACGCCCACGGAAACCCGTCGGTTTTCGTTTGAGGCCTCGGTGGGCTCCGGCGTGTGAGGGATCGAGCCCCGTTCGACGCGCCGACCGAAGGCG
>JAZKTD010000003.1:0-41274 GCA_036625705.1 Salinivenus sp. | reverse complement strand
CGTCCGGCTCCTGGTCGGCCACGTCCGGCTCCGCCTCCTGATCCTCATCGAGGGTCGCCACCTCGTCGTGCTCGGTGGCGGCGTCGACCTCCTTCTCGGAGCGGAGTTCACGGATGCGAGCGGCCGCCTCCGCGTCGTCGGCATACTCGTCCCGCAGTACGAGGTAGGCCTCCTCGTCCACAATCGAGGCGTTGAAGCCACTGCCGGTCAGGGAGTCCTCGTAGCCGTGCTCCTCGAGGTACTCCACGACACGGTCCGTGGAGACGTTTAGCTCTCGCGCGACCTTGAAGAGTCGCTTTTCAAATGATGTTTGCTCCGTAGTCGCCATGTAGGATGGGATTGTTGCTCAGTCAGCCTGCGGAACGGGGAACCAGCCGTGCAAACTGTAAAAAGGATCTAGGACTGTACTTCGGATTCCTTCGTGATGGGTTCCGAATCGGAGGACTCCGCTGTCTCGGAGGGGGCGGCGTCAGAGGGGTCCTCCTCCGGATCCTCAACGACCGGGGCATCCGCGCCGTCGACATCCACGTCGGCAGACTCCCCGTCGTCCTCGGCCGCCTCCGAGTCCGGAGCCGAAGCCTCCCCGTCGGCGTCGGGGGTGTCCGCCAGCTCGGGCTCGTCGACGTCCTCATCGTCGGTCGTCGGTTCGGGGGTCGACCCGACCTCGTCGGAGTCATCAGAGGCCTCCTCGTCTTCATCCGGGGTCGCCCCGTCAGTGTCCGTCTCCTCGTCGGCAGCGTCCGTGGCCGCGTCCGACACCTCCTCCTCGGCCGCGGGCTCAGCCTCCTCGGCCGCGGGCTCACCGGTGCTGCTCGGGTCTGCAGGGGCAGTCTCGGCGGGCGCCGTGCCGTCGGCGTCGGTCGCCTCGGGCTCCAGCACCGACTCGACCGTGAAGCGGCCGTGGCGGATCGACTCGATGATGCCGGGCCCCTTCTCGAACTCCGTCTCGATGATATCGAGGACGCGCTCGGCAACATCCCGGTCCAGCCCCGCCCGGCGCGCGAGGGCGTCGGCTCGAAGTTCGAGGACGGCCTTTCCGGTGTCGCACCCGATGTGCTTGAGTTTCTCGATGGTATCTTCGCTGAGCTCGTCGGCGAACTCCTCGATGTCGATGTCCTCTTCGTCGGCCGGGATTTCGCGGTAGACGTCAATCTCGAAGCCCGTCAGCTGGGAGGCGAGTTTGATGTTGACGCCGCGCTTGCCGATGGCCTGGCTCACCTCATCGGCCGCCACCTCGACGCGAGCCCGGGGGGGGTCGGCGTCTTCGTTGAGCGCAACGCTCGTCGGCTCCGCCGGGGACAGTGCCCGGGCGATGAGCTCCTGCGGGTCGTCGGACCACTGCATCACGTCGATGTTCTCGTTCGAGAGCTCCCGCACCACTGCGTGAATGCGGACGCCCTTGACGCCAACACAGGCCCCGACCGGATCGACCTTCTCGTCGTGGCTCGTAACCGCGACCTTCGCCCGGTCGCCCGGAATGCGGGCCACCTTTTTGATCTCAACGAGGCCGTCGTATACCTCCGGCACCTCAACCTCGAAGAGGCGCTCCATAAAGACCGGAGAGGTCCGGCTCACGACCACCTGCGGGTCGCTTCCCGCGTCCCGGCGCACCTCCTTCACCACGGTCCGGAGCATGTTGCCCTTCCGGTAGTGGTCCCCCGGAATCTGCTCGTTTTTCGGAAGCACCAGCTCGGTGTCCTCGTGCATGAGGAGCGTCTCGTGGCGACGAACCTGGTAGATCTCCCCGACGACGATTTCGCCGATCAGCTCGGTGTACTCCTCGTACACCTGCTCCTTCTCGATGTCACGAATGCGCTGGCGGAACGTCTGCCGGGCCGTCATCACCGCCCGCCGCCCAAAGTCCGACACGTCGAGCTCGCTGGCAACCTCGTCGCCGACGTCGAAGCTCTCGTCGATCTTCTGAGCGTCGGAGCGCTTGATCTGCGTCACGGGATCCACGAGGTCCCAGTCGCCGACAACCTCCTGAATGTGGAGGATCTGAATGTCGCCCTGTTCCGGGTTAAAAATGATCTCAAAGGCTTCATCGGACCCGTACCGCTTGCGAAGCATCGCCCGGAATACGTCCTCGACGATGATCTGAAGCGTATCCCGGTCAATGTCTTTCGCTCGGGCAATCTCCCCAAAGGAAGAGACAAGGTCTTCACTTCGCATAAATTAGAGCGTTCGTCCATGTGTAAGTGAGCATCTCCCCCAGCCCTCCATCACTACCAGGGCAGCTCCACTCGCGCCTGCGTGATGGCCGAGTACGGGAGTTCCATCCGCTCTCCCGAAGCCAGTTCGAGCTCAACGGCCTGGTCGTCGGCGTCCATCAGGTCGCCGACCACAATTTCTTCGTCGGTATCTACTTGGTACCGTACGCGCAGAGTGCGTCCAACGTTCTTTTGGTATTGTTGCGGCACCTGAAGGGGCCGTTTAATCCCCGGCGAAGATACCTCCAACTTGTAGCTTCCATCGACAGTGTCTTCTACGTCCAATAAAAACCCCAGCTCTTTGCTCACCACCGCGAGGTCATCGTGGCCGAAATCCTCGGCCGAGTCGATGTAGACCTCGACGACCCTCGTTCCCTTGTGTCCGCGCACCTGAATGTCGACCAGGAAGTACCCCGTCCCGGCAATCACTTCTTGCGTAAGGGACTGAACCTCCTCGGCAATGCGGCTCTGTGCAGGGTTCACCGTCCGACGCCCTTCGTTCGAAAAAATACGGATTCTGTGGTCGGGCCGTGGAAATCCACGTCCGACGAACAAAAAAGGGCGGCGTAGCGCCACCCTCGATCTCCGTCACCACTTGTGCTTGGGAGCAATACCAACAACGTCAACGATTCCCCCAGGGCGTTGTTTCTGGAGGCGCCGGCCCTGCGCGACGGACTCCCGTGGGCGCCCAACCAGGCCGACCAGACGACGTTGCGGGGCCCATTCAGGCGAGGCCCCTCGGCCGGTCTCCGCCCCCTTCTGCTCCGATAGGCAGGGGACCTGGAGGCGATCCTCGGGTTTGCCCTCCGGCCCCGCCCAGGAGCCCTACGCCGGAGACGTATCTCGTTCCTTCCGGCCTTGCAAAAGGTAGGCCTGGATAAGCTCATCGAGGTCGCCGTCCAGCACCTCCTCGACATTTGAGATTTTCGTCTCCGTCCGGTGGTCATTCACCATCTTGTAGGGGTGTAGGACATAGGACCGGATCTGGCTGCCCCACTCGATGCTCTTCTTCTGGCTCTCGATCTGTTCTTTCTTGCGCTCCCGGATCTCGCGCTCCGCCTGGTAAATGCGGCTGCGGAGCATGGTCTCCGCCCGGTTACGGTTCTGGAGCTGGCTGCGCTCCTCGGTACACTCGGCAGTAATCGTGACCTCCTCTCCGTTCGAGAGCTCCCCGTCCCAGACCAGGCGGACGCCGGTGGCCACCTTGTTGACGTGCTGCCCCCCTTTCCCGCCGGACCGGAACGTTTGGAAGTCCATCTCGCCCTCGCTGAGGTCTACGTCGATGCTGTCGTCGACCTCCGGATACACAAACACGCTGGCGAAGGACGTGTGGCGGCGGCTGTCGGAGTCGTACGGGGAGATGCGGACCAGACGGTGCACGCCGGACTCGCTCTTCAGGCGGCCGTAGGCGTACTCACCGGACACGGTGATGGTCGCGCTCTTGATGCCGGCTTCGTCCCCCGGCTGGTAGGCCACCATCTCGACGTCGTAGTCCTTGCGCTCCGCCCAGCGCATGTACATCCGGAGGAGCATGTCGGCCCAGTCCTGGCTCTCGGTGCCACCGGCCCCCGGGTTGATCGTGACGATGGCATTTCGCTCGTCGTCGGGATCGTCGAGCAGGCTCTCAAGCTCGAGCCGGTCGAGGTTCGCTTCGAGCCGCTCGGCCTCAGCGAAAATTTCGTCCTCCAGGTCTTCATCTTCCTCTTCGGCCAAGAGCTGGAGGGTTTCGAGGTCCTCGGCCTGCTCCTTCACGTCCTCCCAGGCCTCGATCCACTCCTCCTCCCGGGCAATCCGCTTCTCAATCTCCCGCGCCCGGTCCGGATCGTCCCAGAAGTCGGGATCCATCCGCTCCCGGTTGAGCTCTTCGATCAGTTCACGACGGCCCGGTACGTCAAAGATAGCCCCCGAGCGCATCGACGCGCTCGATGAGGGATTCCAGATCGCTTTCGGTGTATTGCTTCATGGGTCAACAGTGCGGCAGTGACGGAGAAACGACAGCAGAATGGCGTTAGGCGTCGGCGGTCCAGAGCAGTCGGAGGCACCGCCCGATCCCGGCTCCGAGGGCGCCGAGGAGGCTGCCCACGAAAACGGGTAGCGCTACAAACGCCTCGGCCGGGATGTTTCCCCCCAGCGCCCCGAGCGTGTCGAGCAGTACTCGGAAGCTGCCCGGCGCCACGGCGGCCGTGTAGACGAGGGCGGCGGCCCAGGCCCCTCCCACGCCGGCAGCCCCCGCCAACCAGTGCCAGCGGGTCGCCCAGACGCCGGCAACGCCCCCTGCGAGGGGGGTCGCCATCCACCCCACGCTCCAGTGCAGGCCCCCCGCGAGGCCCGCGGTGGCAAGGATGACGACGATTGGCGAGCGGAGAAGACGGGTCATGTGCGCTTCTGGCGGCTGACGAACCGATCGATCCGAGTGAGGGCCTCCTCGATGTCCTCGAGGCCGGTCGCGTAGGAGCATCGGACATATCCCTCGCCGCTCGGGCCGAAGGCATCCCCCGGCACGCAGGCCACCTGCTCCTCCTCAAGCAGTTTGTGGACGAACTCCTCGGAGCTGAGCCCGGTGGAGGTGATGTCGGGAAAGGCGTAGAACGCCCCCTCCGGCTCAAAGGTCGGGAGGCCGGCGGTGTTCAAGCCGTCGACAATGGTGCGCCGCCGCTCGTCGTAGCTTTTCCGCATACGCTCGACGTCGTCGGCCCCCTCCCGGAGCGCGGCGATGGCCCCATCCTGCGCGATGGTCGGGGCACTCATGATCATGTACTGGTGCACCTTGTAGAGGCCCTTCAGGATGGGGGCTGGCGCGCAGGCGTATCCGATTCGCCAGCCCGTCATGGCGTAGTTTTTCGAGAAGCCGCCGAGGAGAACCGTGCGGTCCCGCAGAGCCTGCACGGACGGGACACAGACGTGCCCCCGCTCGTGGGCATCCCCGTAAATCAGTTGGTCGTAGATTTCGTCGGACACGACCATCAGGTCCTCTTCAACCACAAGCTCAGCGATCTCCTCCAGCGTCTCCCGGCGGAGGACCGCCCCGGTCGGATTGTTGGGGTATCCCAGAAACAGCACCTTCGAGCGGTCGGTGATGTGCGGCTCGATGTCGGCGGCGGTGACCTGGAAGTCGTGCTCGACGGACGTGGGCACGTGCACCACCTCTCCCCCCGCAAAGCGGGCGTTGGGGCCGTAGGACACGAAGCACGGCTCGGGGATCAGCACCTCGTCGCCGGGATCGAGCAGGGCCTGCATGGTGACCTGCATGGCCTCGCTGCAGCCGACCGTCACCAGGAGTTCGCTCTCCGGATCGTACCGGACCCCATACCGGTCAGCGTAGTAGTCGGCCAGGAGCTCACGGAGCTCCTCCTTCCCGGCGTTCGAGGTATAGCTGGTGTGGCCGTCGTCGAGAGACTGATGCCCGGCCTCCATGATGGGATCGGGCGAGACAAAGTCCGGCTCCCCGATGCCGAGGGAGATGACATCCTCCATCGTGGCCGCAATCTCAAAGAAGCGGCGAATACCGCTCGGCGGCGTCGATCGGACGCGTTCGGAGAGACGCTGTTCTAGATCCAGCGAGCGGGTCGGGGCGGGCATAGGCGGAGGGCGTGGTGGCGAGGTCAGGGCGATCACCGACACATGATACTGCATCGCCGAGTGTGGGTTCGACGAAAGATTTTCCCCGGAGAGGGCGGGCCTTCCCACCCGCGTCCCCTCGGCCAGTTGTTGACTTCAGGTGCTGACTGGTACATTGGGCTGAGTCGTTCCTCCTACTCGTCTTCGATTCCTCCATGCCCGACGATTTCCACAACTACATCGACGGCACCTGGACCGGCGCCGCATCCGGTGACACCTTCAGCGTATCCAATCCAGCAGCCCCGACGGACCTCATCGGCCAGTTTCCGGCCTCGGGCCCGGCGGACGTCGACGAGGCCGTTGCGGCCGCGGCGGACGCCCTGTCGGCCTGGGACCATCGTCCGGCGCCGCAGCGGGGCACAATCTTGCGAGAGGCCGGCGACTTGCTCGCCGCCCGGAAGACCGACATCGCGCGGACAATGACCCGAGAAATGGGCAAACCCTTTTTTGAGACGAAGGGGGACGTGCAGGAAGCCATCGACACCGCCTATCACGCCGCCAGCGAGACGCGTCGCCTGTTCGGGCACACCGTGCCGAGCGAGCTGCCGGACAAGATGAACATGTCCATCCGCCGGCCGGTGGGCGTCTGCGGTATCATCACGGCCTGGAACTTCCCGGTGGCGGTTCCCTCCTGGAAAATCCTCCCTGCACTCGCGGCCGGAAACACGATCGTCTTCAAGCCGAGCGAGGAAGCGCCGCGGAGCGGGCTCCTCTTCGTCGAGACGCTCCTCGATGCCGGAATTCCGGACGGCGTCATCAACGTGGTCCACGGGGACGGCGACACCGGCCGGGTGCTGGTCGAGCATCCCGAGGTGGACGCCGTGGGCTTTACCGGGTCCTACGAGGTCGGGACCTCCATCGCCGAGACCTGCGGTCGTCAGAATACGCGGGTATCGCTCGAGATGGGCGGGAAAAACCCGATGATTGTCATGGACGACGCCGATCTCGATCTGGCCCTGGATGGGGCCATCTGGGGGGCCTTCGGCACCACGGGCCAGCGCTGCACGGCCACCAGCCGCCTCATCTGCCACCACGACGTGCACGACGAGATGGTGTCCCTGATCGCCGAGGAGGCCGACGCCCTGGTGCTCGGTGATGGGAACGAGCCGGAGACCGACGTCGGCCCACTCATCAACCAGACGGCCCGCGAGCAGGTGCACGAATACGTCGAGATCGGCCAGGCGGAAGGAGCCACCCTCACGTTCGGCGGCGATCCGTCGACGCTGCCCCACGAGGAGGGCCACTTCTACCCGCCCACCCTCTTCACCGACGTCGCTCCCGACATGCGCATCGCGCAGGAGGAGATTTTCGGGCCCGTGCTCAGCGTGTTTTCGGTGTCCTCCTACGAAGAAGCGGTCGAGGTCGCCAACAACACGCGGTACGGGCTGTCCTCGTCCATCTACACCAACGACGTCAAGAAGAGCTACCGGGCCATGCGGGACCTGGAAGCCGGCATCACCTACGTCAACGGCCCCACCATCGGCGCCGAGGCCCACATGCCCTTTGGCGGCGTCAAAGACACCGGAAACGGGCATCGGGACGGCGGATGGGCCGCCTACGAGTTCTTCACCGAGAAGAAAACCATCTACGTCGACTACTCGGGACAACTCCAGAAGGCCCAGATGGACTCCGTCGAGGAGTAACTTCCCGGAAGAGCCCGGTGGGGCTGGACACCGCCCCTGTCAACGGGTCGATGTCGGCGCCCTGTCCACTCCTCACGCTCGGGTGCCGTAGCTCGTCGCAGGCTGGAGAGATCGGAGCAGATCTCACCCCCGCGGGGTGGAGCGGGGGAACTGTGCAGACCCACTAATCCTGGCGGAGATACTCGTCTCCGTCCCGGGCCCGGACCACGGCCTTGAACGAGTCGTCCTCCTGCTTCGCCGACCGCACGATCACGTTTTCCTTGCCGAAGCGACGGTACAGCAGGTTCCGCAGGTTCTGGATGTCGTTCTTCCCGAGGTCCGAGAGCACGATCGACTCGTCGTCCCCGATCTCGCTCCATTTCTGGGCGATTGGCTCGTACCGAGACGTGCGGCCCCGTCCCCCGCCGGCCCCGAGTTCACGTTCTGCTTCGTCTCGATCTTTCACTTCCATCTGAAAATCAACGTCCATTGTGATCATCTATTTCTTTTTTGTCTGATGTGTAGGATACAATTTCTCACCCTACACGGCGGTTCCCTCTTTCCGTATCTTTCAAAAGTCTCTGGTTATCGGTCGCGACGTCGACGTATGTCCCGCGACGTCGACGTATGTCCATCGGTATCTCCTCCCTCCTACCCATTTTCAACCCTGACCTACATTGAACACGTAACCATGCTCAATCTTTCCGGCGTTGTTTCCGTCTCGATACAGTAGGGTCTCCAATCGTTCGATGTGGTCGAAGCGTTCCTCGACGACGCTGAGAACCACCGTTGCGTTGGGAAACGCGGTCGATAGCGCGCGGGCCGGTTCGCTGAGATCTACGCGGTCCTCGAGGGGGCTCTCGTGCACGAGGGTAATGCGGGGAACAGCCTCCTCGTCGTCGGTGACGTTCCGCACCGTCAAGTCATAGGACTCGAGGGCCGGGTGCGTCTCGACGTCGCGCGGGGTGTCGGCGCCGGAAACCAACAGGTACGTGGTGAGGGAGGCCATGGAGAACGAGAGGGATTGATGAAGAAGACCAGGAACGAGGAGTGGATGTGGGGCCCGATTTTAGAGGCACGGGCGGCCCACTCGGCCTGCGGGTCCTTCGGGCGGACACAGATCGCAGACCTTCGGCTCTGCGGAAAGACCGGCAAAGACGGCCGCTTCGAGCGCGCACCACCGCTGCACCTCATCGAGAACGCCGCTGTCGCTGGTGGCGACCGGCCGGGCGGCTTCAACCAGGGCCCGATCGACCTGGGCCTGTACCCGGATCCGACAGCCGAGCCCGTCGAGCCGATGGGCGTCGAGGCACTGTTTCAATCGCCCCACGTTCGAGACGTGGTCGTCCAGCCGCCAGACGAGGCCCCGAAGTCCGTGGCGGAGGGCCGCCGTGCGGACGAGCCGGATGGCCCGGTCGGTATCGTCCACGGGTCGATAGGTCCCCTGTACCGGGTTCACGTCGCGATACGCGCCATCCCGCCCGACGAACGAGTAGGCGCCCCCGAGCGCGCCTTCGAGGGTGATCAGGACGTTGAAGCCGTCGATCTCGAGCCACTCTCCGGCCAGCGCCGAGAGCGGGCGGCGGCGCACCCGTCGGTGGGCCGCCTCGGCGTCTCCGCAGGCCGACCGTCCCACGGCGTTGCGCTGTCGGCGGGTGAGCTGGTAGTGATCCCCGACGAGTGTTTGGGCGGCGTTGTCTCCGTACCCCTGCGTCCGCAACCAGGAGAGGTCCCGGACGGCCGCCCGCAGCGTCGGTCGTTTCGAGGGGGCAAACAGTGACGGGTCCTCCGGATGCGCACCTCGGGACGAGGCCATAGAACACTCGGACTGATATCAAGACCCGGGCGGACGCTTCAGGTTCTGCGACGAGCAATCCCCTGGTCGGCGGCCACCTCCGAAACGGCATCGGCCACGCGCTCGACCACCTGCTTGTCAAAGACACTGGGCACGATGTAATCCGGCGTCAGACTACGGCTGTCGATCGTATCCGCGATGGCGTGGGCGGCGGCAATCTTCATTTCGTCCGTGATGTCGGTCGCCCGGCAGTCCAGCGCGCCCTTGAAGAGCCCCGGGAAGCAGAGAACGTTGTTGATCTGGTTGGGGTAGTCGCTCCGGCCGGTGGCCATCACCGCGACGTGGGGGTAGGCCTGTTCCGGCATGATTTCCGGTCGGGGGTTCGCCATCGCAAATACGATGGGGTCGTCGGCCATCCGCTTGAGGTCGTCGACGTCGATCACGTCCGGCCCACTCAGTCCGATGAAGACATCGGCGTCCTCCATGACCTCGGAGAGCGTCTCGCCCTCGACCGTCGGGTCGGTCATCTTCGCGTAGCGCTCCTTGGCCGGGTTGAGGTTTGCCCGATCGGGGGTGACGGGCCCGGTGCGATCGACGCCGATAATCTCCTGGACCCCCATCTGCATGAGCATCTCGGTCACGGCCGACCCGGCGGCGCCGATCCCGACCATCACCACCTTCAACTCCTCAAGGGTTTTGTCGACGATTTCGAGGGCGTTCAGCAGCGCCGCCACCGCAACCACCGCCGTCCCGTGCTGGTCGTCGTGGAAGACGGGAATGTTGAGTCGCTCCTTGAGCCGCTCCTCAATCACAAAGCACCGCGGGGCGGCAATGTCTTCGAGGTTCACCCCGCCAAAAATCGGCGCCATCTGCGTCACCGCCTCCACCACCTCGTCCACGTCGGTGGTGTCGAGGCAGATGGGCATGCCGTTCACGTCCGCAAATTCTTTGAGGAGCTGGGCCTTCCCTTCCATCACGGGGATCGCGGCCCGGGGCCCCACGTCGCCCAGGCCCAGTACCGCGGTGCCGTCGGTCACCACCGCCACCGTGGTGCCCTTGATGGTCAGTCGATGGGCATCCTCGGGCTCCTCGTGAATCGCCTCCGAGACCCGCGCCACGCCCGGGGTGTAAGCCATCGAGAGCTGATCGCGGGTGCGAAGGGGCGACTTGCTGTTCACCTCTAGCTTGCCGCCGAGATGCATCAGAAAGGTGCGGTCGGACACATTGACCACCTCGACGCCGTCGAGGTCGTGAATGTCGTCCACGATGGTCTGCGCGTGGTCGTGGCTGCGCGTGTTGATAGTGATGTCGCGGACCAGTGCCTCCTCGCCCGGCCGCACGATGTCGATGGCGCCGATGTTGCCGCCGGCCTCCCCAATCACCGAGGTGACACGCGCCAGCATGCCGGGTCGGTTTTCGATCTCGAGCCGAATGGTAATGGAGTTGCTGGCACTGGGAAGGTATTCACTCTGGGAGTCCATGAAGAAGCGGGGCTGTTGGGAATCGATTCGGGTATAAGAAAAGGGCTTCCACGGAGAAATGGAAAGTGTTCCCCAATAAAAAAGGGACGACCTCCTGGGTGGAGGTCGTCCCCATACTCGGAAGGACTTGAAATGCCGCGGCGGAGCGCCTAGGACGCGGCCGCTTTCTTTTCGTCGAATTCGGCGAGGCCTTCCTCGATGTCCTCGGCGTAGGAGGCGCCGATGCCGTCCAGCTCGGTCAGGTCGTCGATCTCGCGAAGCTCGGCGATCGACTCGACGCCTGCGTTTTCGAGCCGGGAGACGCGGGGGAAGTCCTCCGGGAATCCGGACGCCTCGTCGAAGGCGGTGTCTTCACCGTCTTCGTCGGCCGATGCACTCGCCTCGTCGGCATCCGCCTCCTCGGCGGCGGCCTCCTCATCGGAATCCGCCTCGGACGCCTCGGTGTCGTCGGCGTCCTCCTCGACGGCTTCCTGCGCGGCCTGCTCGGCGGCCTCGGCACGGCCGGAAGCGTCCTCCTCTTCTTCCATCTCGCGCCGCAGATCGGCAAGGCCGGAGAGCTCCCCGAGCGTGGTCGGTCCGGTGGTCTCGTCGCCCTCGGAGGGCGTCGGACGGTCGCGGGACGGCTGCTCCTCGCGCTGCGTCGGCTCCTCGCGGGTCGTAGTGTCTTTCTCTTCGATCTCATCGGGCTCGCGGTCCTCGACCCGAGCGGTCTCGCTCAGAACGATGTCCTTGCGGCCCTTGTCGAAGCGGATGACCCGAAGGTCCAGTTCGTCGCCCTGGTCGTAGAAGCTCTCGAAGTTCTGCGGGCCTTCCTTGAGCTCGCTGCCCGGCACGAAGGCCTCTACGTCGAGCGGGAGCTGCACGACCAGGCCCTTGTCCTCGATGCGGACAACCTCGCCGGTAGTGTCGGCACCTTCCTCGTAGGCCTCGGCGAACTGGTCCCACGGGTTGGTCTTCACCTGCTTGTGGCCCAGCGAGATTCGGCGCCGATCCTCGTCGATGTTGAGGATCACGACGTCGAGGTCCTGCTCCTTCTCGACCATGTCGCCGGGGTGGCGCACCTTCTTCGTCCAGGAGAGGTCCGAGATGTGGACCAGGCCGTCAATTCCCGGCTCGATCTCGACGAAGACACCGAAGTTGGTGATGTTGCGTACCGTTCCGGTGAGGACGGTTCCCGGAGGATACCGGTCGCTGATGCCGTCCCAGGGGTCGGGCTCCAGCTGCTTCATCCCGAGGGAAATCTTCTGCTCCTCCTCGTCGATGTTGAGAATTTTGACGTCGACGAGTTGCCCGAGCGATACCATCTGACTCGGGTGCTTGATGTGGCGGGTCCACGACATTTCACTGATGTGGACGAGCCCCTCGATGCCCTTCTCCAGTTCGACGAAGGCGCCGTAGTTGGTGATCGAGACGACCTTCCCTTCCACGACGTCGCCTTCGTCGTACCGATCGCCGATGTTCTCCCACGGGTGGTCCTGGAGCTGCTTGAGGCCGAGCGAAATGCGCTGCCGCTCCTCCTCGTAGTCGAGCACCACCACCTCGAGTTCCTGGTCGAGCTCCACCACCTCGCTGGGGTGCGAAACGCGCCCCCACGAGAGATCCGTGATGTGAAGCAGCCCGTCCACGCCGCCGAGGTCGATGAAGACCCCGAAGTCGACAATGTTCTTGACGGTGCCCTTGAGAACCTGCCCAACCTCGAGCTCCGAGAGAATCTCTTCTCGCTGCTCCTCGAGCTCGTCCTCGATGAGCTCCCGGTGGGAGACGACGATGTTGTCGTTTTCCGGATTCAGCTTGACGATCCGGAATTCCATTCGCTTCTCCAGGTACGACTCGAAGTCGCGCACCGGACGGACGTCGATCTGCGAGCCCGGGAGGAACGCCTCCATGCCATCGAAGAGCTCGACGATCATACCGCCCTTGATGCGGCGGATAATTGTTCCCTCGATGACCTCTTCGTTCTCGTAGATCTCCTCGATTCGCTGCCAGCGGCGGACCTCGTCGGCGCGCTCCTTCGAGAGCACGAGCTGCCCGTCGCGGTCTTCCTTCAGCTCCAGGTACACCTCCACGGTGTCCCCGGGGCGCAGCTCCACGTCCCCAAATTCGTCGCGGGGGACGATGCCGTCGCTCTTGTAGCCGATGTCTACCACAACGTGGTCCTCGTCGACCCGCAGCACGCGGCCCTCAACGATGTCTTGTTCGCGGACGTCGATCGAGGTCTCGTCGATCAAGGCCCGGAACTGATCGTAGACCGGGTCGTCCGTGTGGGCTTCCTCCTCGGCCTCGAGTTCGTCGAGAGTCACAGTTTCGCCGTGCGTCTCACCGGTGAAGCCCTGGTGCTCTTCGGTCCGCTCCAACTCCTCCAGGGAGACGGACGGGGCCGACGGCTCCTGGATGTCGGACACGTCGACCTCGGCCTCGTCGCCGGTCGGAATGTGCATGTCCTCGGCGGCCGCTTCGACCGCTTCCTCGAGGATGCGATTGACGAACTGCGGTTGCTTGACGGGATCTTCTGCGACGACACCGTCATCGTCCGAGTCGTCGGCCTCCGGAGACGCTGCCTCTGGGGGCGAGGTCTCCGGGGCGGACTCAGGGCTATCGGAAGCAGGAGTGTCCTCAGTGTCGGGCGGGGCGCCCGCCACGTCGGTCGCGGGCTCTTCCGCTTGATCGGGTTGATCGGAAGCCGCCTCCTCGGAAGCCGCCTCGTCGGCGGTCTCCTCCGGAGTTGGCGATTCAGCGTCCGCGGGGGCCTCGGCCGATGCGGTGTCCTGCTCGTCGTCCGGTGTCGCTACTTGTTCTTGCTTTTCTGCCATATACGATAATGTGGGTTGTTGCCGCGTCGGGAGATGATGCCCGAACAGCAAGTCAGTTTGTACTTGCCGGGCGCCTGGCCTCCGGCAAGGGGTGAGTAAGTGAATAGGTACGGATGGAATCGTCCAGGTCTGCCCGACTCAGCGAGGCAGACGCGAACCTCCCGTCCATAGAGAGGGTAGTCCGCCCGTGGAGTGCTGGGTCGGACCAACCTTTTATTCGGGGCCCTCCGTCGACGTTCCCGACGCCCGAACCTCTTTAACGCGATCTACGACGAACGCAACCTGCTCCTCGATGCTTCGGTCCGTGGTGTCCAGCGTCAGCGCGTCGTCGGCCCGTCGGAGCGGGGCGAGGTCCCGGGTCCGGTCCCGGCGGTCGCGCTCCTCGATCTCTCGGCGCACCTCCTCGAAGGGGACGTCTTTCCCCTCCGCTGCGTACTCCTGCTGCCGGCGGCGGGCCCGCTCCTCGACGTCGGCGACCATGAAGACCTTGACCTCGGCCTCCGGAAACACCACCGTTCCGGTATCTCGGCCGTCGAGAATCACCCCGCCGTAGGTCTCCTGCTTCTGGAACCCAATCCGGCGCTGATCCTCGACCATGCGCTCACGCACGGCCGGGAAGGAGGAGATCTCGCTCGCCATCGTTCCCACCTCCGAGGTGCGAATCTGAGTCGTGACGTCCTCGCCCCCCAAAAACACGTGCATATCTTTCTCCTCGTACTCGACCTCGACCGTCAGGGAAGCGAGCACCGGCTCGGGATCGCCCTGCGCCGGATCGACGTCGGCCCGGAGAAATCCGAGGGCCACCGCCCGATACATCGCCCCGGTGTCCAGATAAACGAAGCCGAGTCGGTCGGCGCAGCGGCGTGCCGTCGTGCTTTTGCCGGAGCCGGCCGGGCCGTCGATGGTTACAATCACAAATCGTTGGCGTTTGGCAGTAACAATTGCGCGTGCCCTCGAGTCGACCCCCCGCCCCTCGCTCCGCCCTACTGGGCCCCGCTCCCGACGTCTTTGCTGACGACAGTGATGGGGGTCGGGTACTTCATTTGCCCAATCGGGGTCCGGACGGTCGGCTGGACCCGTAGCGAGACGTTGGTCGGGGGCCCCTCGCCGCCGACGGCCGTCGCGAGGTCAACCAGCCCACGCAGATTCTCGTCGAAAAAGTCGATCAGGTCGAGCTTGATGTTCACCGGCACCTCCTTCGGGGTCCCGGGCGGCAGCACCACCTCGCGGTCGAACGTGCCCGCAATGGTCTCCTGGTCGTTCAGGAGCAGCGTCCAGTCCATCTGAGTCAGACGAGCGTTTACGCTGTTGGTAGCAGGATTCTCCGCGGCCACATGGAGGGTAAAGGACAGCGGGAGCTCGCCGTCGGAGAGCGCCGCCCCGAGCCGCGCGACGTCCACGCCGCTGAGGTCCTGATAGGACCGAACCTTGTTCAGGGCGATCCCGGCCAGCTGAGCGTCGGTGGCCCGATCAATCCGGAACTGCACGTCTTTCAGGTTGGTGACCTCCCGGAGGGTCTGGCAGGACGTCAGGAGCCCGGCCAGCAGGAGGACGGAAACGCTGCAAATCAATATTGAACGGCGGAGCGTGGACATGAAGCGCGCTCGAACCAACGAGGAACTGTAGGGGGTTTGCGAAAGGGGGACCCAACCGTGATCATGGGTTCGCCGTCAGATCCGGTTAAAACGTCTCGACTCACACGGCCATGCGCAAGCTGAATTGGGATGAAATCGAACGGCCTGCCCCCGAGGAGGTCGAGGACCTGCCGAAGCACCCCGTCCGTCTGGTCGTCCACAATGTCCGCTCCATCCACAATGTCGGCTCGATGTTCCGGACCTCCGACGCCGCCCGGATCGAGCACGTGCACCTCACCGGCTACACGGGCACTCCCGACCACAAGGACCTCCACAAGACGGCCCTCGGTGCCCAGGATGCCGTATCGTGGAGTCACCACGACGAGGCGCTACCAGTCCTCGACGACCTCCGATCCCGCGGATACTGCATTGCTGTTCTTGAGCAAACCGATCAGTCGCGGCCCCCGTCCGAGGTTGGCGCCCGCACCTTTCCGTTGTGCCTCGTCGTCGGCAACGAAGTGCACGGCGTCGACGAGGCGATCATTGACGCGTCCGACGTCGCGCTCGAGCTCCCGCAGTACGGCACGAAGATCTCCATGAACGTCGGTGTCGCCTACGGCATTGCGGTGTACGACCTCATCCGGCGCGCCCGCTCGCTGTTCGGACCGCCGAGGCGAGAGCGACGTACAATCGACTGATATCGCCTCGCACCGTCCCCCGCTCGGCCATGTCCCCTTCTTCCGAGTTGCCGCCTCTTTTCGACGAGTTTCCGCCGGTGTCGACCGAGGCGTGGATGGACAAAATCCGGGAGGATCTCGGGACCTCCAACCCCGACGCCGTTTTGGAGTGGGACTCCATCGACGGCATCTCCCTCCCGGCGTTCGGCCGTCGGGAGGACTGGGCGCCGCTTCCGCACGTCTCCGAGAGCGCGTCCCCCCCGCCCCTCGCCGGCGACGCGTCCTCCGACAGCGCATGGCGGGTCCGCGTGGACCTTCGCCATCCGGACCTCGATACCGCGGCTGAACTGGCTGATCTGGCCTGTGAGGGCGAGGTCGCCGACCTGGGCCTCTGTCTCGGAACGGGCGCCGGCTCGGCCTCGACGCTCTCGATCGACACGCCCGCCGACCTTCGGACCCTGCTGGCGGACGTTCCCCTGGATGAGACCAATTTGCATCTGGAGCGCGGCCCCGGTGCCCTGGTGCTCCTGTCCCTTCTGCGGACGGCGTACGACCGCCCGCTCTCCGCCCTGCTGGGACGGGGCACCGTCGCCTACGACCCGGTCGGAGCGCTGGCTACCGGCCGGCTCCCCGACGCGGCCACGGCGTTCGACGGGCTCGAGGCAGTGCTGGACGAGGGCCTGTCCGGGGACATCCGTTCGCTTCACGTCGACCTCCGCCCCTACCACGAGGCCGGGGCCTCGGCGGTGCAGGAGCTCGCCTGCGGCCTCGGCGCGCTCAGCGACATCCTGGCCGCCCTCCTCGACCGAGGACGAGACCTCTCCGACCTCCTGCCCCACCTCCACGTGACGACGGCCGCGTCGACCAGCTACTTCGTGGAGATCGCCAAGCTGCGGGCCCTGCGCCTGCTGATCCCCCAGGTGATCGATGGCTTCGCCGACGCAGCGGGCACGTCGGTCGACTACGCTCCGACGGATGTTCTGCTGCAGGTCGAGACCTCGCCCCGCAGCGAAACCCTCTACGATCCGCACGTCAACCTGCTCCGCGCCACGACCGAGGCGATGGCCGCCGTCCTGGGGGGCTGCGACGTCCTGACCGTGCGTCCCTTCGACAGCCGGCACCGCGCGTCGGAGCGCTTCGGCCTGCGGATTGCGAGGAACGTCCAGCTCATTCTGCGCCACGAGGCGCACTTCGACGTCGTTGCCGATCCGGCCGCGGGGTCCTACTACGTCGAGACCGCCACCCATACTCTCGCTGAGCGCGCCTGGGAGAGGTTTCAATCGCTAGAGGCCCGCGGGGGACTGCTCGACGCGCTCCGGGAAGAACGGGTGCAGGCCGCCATCGCGGAGGTTCGGGAGCAGCGCCGGGACGCAGTAGACCGGCGGGACCGGGTCCTCGTCGGGACGAACCACTACCCCAATCTTTCTGAGACCCGGCTGAATGAGCGGTCGGCTTCTCTTTGCAATAACGGAAGCAAAGCCGGGTCCGAGGTCGACATCGACCCCTCGATCTCGTCCCTCGACGTCGCTCTGCGCCAGGGACACTCCGCCCCGGACCTGATTCAACACCTCCACCCCAAGTCGCCCCCGTTCTCGCGCCTGCCGACGACGCGCATCGCCGACGGCATCGAACAGCTCCGGCTCCGGACCGAGCGCTACGCGTCGGAGCACCATCGGCCGGTGGTCGTGCTCGCCCCGCTGGGGCCACCCGGCCCGCGCAGTGCCCGCGCTACCTTCGCCCGGCACGCGCTGGGCGTAGCCGGATTCGACGTCCGCGAACACCTCGAGTTCGAGGCCCCCGAGGACGCCGTGGCCGCCGCGGCCGACGCCGAGGGCGACCTCCTGGTCTGCTGCAGCGCCGACGCCGAGTACCCCGACCTCGTCTCGGCCCTTCAGGCGGCCCTGGCCGAGCGCTCCTACGCTCCCCTCCTCGGGGTCGCCGGCGACCCCACCCAGATTCCGGGCCCCGTCTCGGCCGACGTGTTCGTGCATCAGGGCCGCCCCCTCCGCGACATGCTGACGTCCATACAGCGCCGTCTCGGCATCCCCTCGGACGACGTACCTGCCTGACTCCTACTCCGCCTCGCATCCATGCGTCCCGATTTCTCCGACATTGACTACAACCCGCCCGCGGAGGCCAGCGCGGAGCCGTCCGGCGAGGCCTGGACGGCCCCGGAGCAGATCGACGTACAGCCCGCGTACGGCCCCGAGGCGCTCTCCGACCTGGATCACCTCGACTATGCGGCGGGGCTGCCGCCCTACCTGCGGGGCCCCTACTCCACGATGTACGCCTACCGGCCCTGGACGGTGCGCCAGTACGCCGGCTTCTCGACCGCCGAGGAGTCCAACGAGTTCTACCGCCGCGCCCTCGCCTCCGGGCAGAAGGGACTGTCCGTGGCCTTCGACCTCGCCACCCACCGGGGCTACGACTCGGACCACGACCGGGTGCGCGGGGACGTCGGCAAGGCCGGGGTCGCGGTCGACTCCGTCGAAGACATGAAGATCCTCTTCGACGGCATTCCGCTCGACGAGATGTCGGTGTCGATGACGATGAACGGTGCGGTCCTGCCGGTGATGGCCTTCTACATCGTCGCCGCCGAGGAGCAGGGCGTGGCCCACGAGGCGCTGACGGGGACGATCCAGAACGACATCCTGAAGGAGTTCATGGTGCGGAATACCTACATCTATCCGCCGCGGCCCTCGATGCGAATTGTCGGGGAGATTTTCGAGTACTGCGCCGAGGAGATGCCCAAGTTCAATCCCGTCTCCGTGAGCGGCTACCATATGCACGAGGCCGGCGCCCCGGCGGATCTCGAACTGGCCTATACGTTGGCCGACGGCCTCGAGTACCTGCGGACGGGGCTCGACGCCGGGCTCGGCATCGACGACTTTGCCCCGCGCGTGTCGTTTTTCTGGGCAGTGGGCATGAACCACTTCATGGAGATCGCGAAGATGCGGGCGGGGCGAATGCTCTGGGCAAAGCTCGTGAAGCGCTTCGCCCCCGAAAACCCGAAGTCGATGGCGCTGCGCACCCACTGCCAGACCTCGGGCTACAGCCTGGCCGAACAGGATCCCTTCAACAACGTGGCGCGCACGACCATCGAGGCGATGGCCGCAGCCTTTGGGGGAACCCAGTCGATGCACACGAACGCCCTCGACGAGGCCATCGCCCTGCCCAGCGACTTTGCCGCCCGGATCGCCCGCAACACGCAGCTCTATCTGCAGGAAGAAACCGACATCACCGAGGCCGTCGACCCGTGGGCCGGCTCCTACTACGTCGAACGCCTGACCGGCCTCCTGGCCCGCCGGGCCTGGCGCCACATCGAGGAGGTCGAGGCGGCCGGCGGCATGACCGAGGCGATCGAGCAGGGCCTCCCCAAGCGCCGCATCGAGGAGGCGGCCGCCCGCAAGCAGGCCCGCATCGACACCGGCGAGGAGACGATCGTCGGGGTCAACGCGTACCGGCCCGAGGAGACCGACCCGATCGAGACCCGTGAGATCGACAACGACGCCGTGCGCCGCACCCAGGAAGAGCGCCTCGAGGCCGTGAAGGCTCGCCGGGACGACGACCGGGTGCGCCGCACCCTCCGGACCGTCACCGAGTGTGCGGAGACCGGCGACGGCAATCTCCTGGCTCGATGCGTGGAGGCGGCGCGGGCCCGGGCCACCCTCGGCGAAATCTCGGCGGCCCTCGAAGAGGTGTTTGGCCGCCACACCGCCCGGACCGAGTCCATCTCCGGGGCCTACGCCTCGGAGGCCCGCGACGACGAGGCCTTCCGGCGAGCGTGTGAGCGGGCCGACGCCTTCGCCGAGCGGGCAGGGCGCCGCCCGCGCCTGATGGTGGCCAAGATGGGCCAGGACGGCCACGATCGGGGCGCGAAGGTCATCGCGACCTCGTTTGCCGACATGGGCTTCGACGTCGACATCGGCCCTCTCTTTCAGACCCCGGAGGAGGTGGCGCGGCAGGCCGTCGAGAACGACGTCCACATCCTCGGCATCTCGAGCCTCGCCGGTGGGCACAAGACCCTCGTGCCGGAGGTCATCGACGCCCTGGAGCGCTACGGCCGCGACGACATTCTGGTGGTGGTGGGCGGCGTCATTCCGCACGGGGACTACGCCCCACTGTACGAGCAGGGCGTCGCCGCCATCTTTGGGCCCGGCACGAACATCGCCGAGGCGGCGGCCCAAATCCTCGGCGTGCTGCTCGAGCCCTTCGACCAGGACGCTCCCTCGCCCGCCTAGCGTCGACAGTGGCCCGCCCGGGCCCATCGGGCCAGCCAGCCCTCCGCACGCCTTCCCGAATTTGCGTTTTACCTGCCCCAGATGTCCGATCCGGATCCGGACGCCGCCCCGAATGCTTCGTCGAGCGAGGAGGCCCCCTCCCTGAACCCCAACCTCACCCAGCACACGAACGCGGACCCCAGTCGCCTCCGGCCCGCAGAGGAGTACGTGGCCGGCATTCGCGAGGGGGATCGGGTCGTTCTGAGTCAGGCCATCACTCTCCTCGAGAGCACACGCCCGGATCACCGGGAGCGGGCCCAGGCCGTGGTCGACGCGTGCCTGCCCGCTCCGGACGACTCCCTCCGCGTCGCCGTCACGGGGGTGCCGGGCGTCGGCAAGAGCACCTTCATCGAGCGCCTCGGGCCCCAGCTCCTGGAGGCCGGCCACCGCCTCGCTGTGCTCGCCATCGACCCCTCCAGCGAACAATCGAAGGGCAGCATCCTCGGGGACAAGACGCGCATGGGCCGGCTCACCGCCCACGACAACGTCTACGTGCGGCCCTCCCCCACCTCGGGGCACCTCGGCGGGGTGGCCCGCCGGACGCGGGAGGCCATCTTTCTCTGCGAGGCCGCGGGCTTCGACACCGTACTCATCGAGACGGTCGGGGTCGGCCAGTCGGAGATCTCGGTCCGGTCGATGGTCGACGTCTTTCTCCTGCTGGCCCTGCCCGGCGCCGGCGACCAGCTGCAGGGCATCAAACGGGGCATCGTCGAGATGGCCGACGTGATCGCCGTCAACAAGGCCGACGGCGACCGCCGCCCCGCGGCCGAGACGGCCCGGGCCGAGTACGAGCGGGCCCTCGAGTTGCTGAGCGGCCCGGACGAGGACTGGACCGTCCCCGTGCATACCTGCTCCGCCGAGACCGAAGAGGGCCTGGCGGAGGTGTGGGCGTCGGTCGACGAGTATCAGTCCCTCGCCCGGCACACGGGACGGTTCGAGGCCCGGCGGCGCGAGCAGGCCCGGCACTGGATCGAGCAGACCATCGAGGACGCCCTGCGGGAGGAATTCTACGACACGCCGGCCGTCCAGTCCGCCCGGCAGGAGCTCGAGGATCAAGTGCTTCGGGGAGAACTCAGCTCAGTCCGGGCCGCTCAGGAGCTGCTGCGGGTCTACCGGGAATCGCTGACCCCCGAGTAGTGGGTCCCCGCGAGGGCCCCCCACACAGAAACTTTTGGCTCATCGTATCTTAACAGTTTCCCCACTCGGTCTTTTCTCCCACCGGTCAGAGCCGTGTGCCCAGATTTGTGATGTTCTGGTGGACTGTTGTATCGAACGGCCGCCGCCTCCGCCCCATTGGGATCGTCTTTCTCGTCCTTGCGGGGCTCGTCCTCACCGGCTGTGCCTCGTCGCGGTCGGCGCAGGAGCGTGCGGACGATCGGAGCAAGGTTCTCGGCACCTGGGAGTACCGCACCAACGGAACCAGTGCCCTGCAGAGAGGCACGCTTCAGATCAGCGTCAAGGACGGCCGGCTCGTCGGAACACTCCAGGACAGCTGGCGGGGCACGGTGGAGGCTCGCGTCAATCTCCATGGCTCCCGGATGGAGCTCGACTTGAACCGAATTCGGATCTCCGGCCGCATTCGGCAGGGCCGGTTTAAGGCGACCATTCGCCGGGAGTTCGAGAACATGTCCGTGCGCCCCCGAAGGGAGCGCCGCGGCGGGTACTTCTTGGCTCAGCGGGTGCGGAGTTCGGCCGGCACGGACACCCGCACCCAGTACGGATGTTCTCCCCTGCTCCGGGAGCAGTCGTACGAATGCTCCCCCTTTCAAAAAGAGCAGCCGTAGGAGGCCGTCCCCCACTCGGCCCGATGGCTCCGGGCTGACCCGGAGGGCCGTCCGTTGAAGGCACCACAGCCGTCCGGTCGGCGGGCCGCCCCCGCGATTTCACGGTGCCTTCGTCCCCCGCCGACCGGATCGCCCGGTGCCGACCAGGAACTTTCCCGCGGGACCGTGCGAACGGTACTGCGAGGCCCGGTCTCCTGCGACCGATCCGCCTCCACTACGTCGTCTGTATGCCCTTCACAACGGGTTTCCTCGCATGTCATCCGCGTCCGACCGGGACAACTTTATCTACGACATTATCGATGAGGACCTGGAGGACGGGACCTACGGGGATCGGGTGACCACCCGATTTCCCCCGGAGCCCAACGGCTATCTTCACATCGGCCACGCCAAGTCGATCGTCCTCAACTTCGGCATCAAGCGCGACTACGCCGACCGGGCCGACACGCAGTGCCACCTCCGGTTCGACGACACCAACCCCGAAACTGAGAGCCCCGAGTTTGTCGAGTCGATCAAGGAGGCGGTCCGCTGGCTCGGGTACGACTGGGAGGAGCACGAGTACTACGCCTCCGACTACTTCGAGCAGTTTTACGAGTACGCGGTCAAGCTCATCGAGCAGGGCGACGCCTACGTCGACAGCCTCGACGAGGAGGAGATTCGGGAATACCGGGGCACCGTCGACGAGCCGGGAACGCCCTCGCCCTACCGCGACCGGTCGGTCGACGAGAACCTGGAGCTGTTCCGAAAGATGCGGGCCGGGGAGTTTGAGGACGGAGCGCACGTCCTGCGGGCCAAGATCGATATGAGCTCGCCCCACATGATCATGCGGGACCCCCTCCTCTTCCGCATCAAGCACGCCCACCATTACCGGCAGGGCGACGACTGGTGCATCTACCCGATGTACGACTTTGCCCACCCGCTCGAGGACGCCATCGAGGACATCACCCATTCCCTCTGCACCCTCGAGTTCGACAACAACCGGCGCGTCTACGACTGGGTGATGGAGCACTGCCTGGAGGGCGAGGAGATTCCCTCCCGCCCGCGGCAGTACGAGTTCAACCGGCTGAACCTCGACTACACGGTGATGAGCAAGCGCCGGCTGCGTCACCTCGTCGAGGAGGGGTACGTAGACGGCTGGGACGACCCCCGTCTGCCGACCATAGCGGGCCTGCGCCGGCGGGGTGTCCCCCCGAGTGCGATCCGGTCCTTCTGCCGGAGCGTGGGCGTCACGCGGTCGCAGAGCCGCGTGCAGATGGGCCACTTCGAGCACGCGCTGCGCGACGACCTGAACCCGAAGGCGCCCCGAATGATGGCGGTGCTCGACCCGCTGAAGGTGGTGGTCACGAACGTCGAGCCCGGCGAAGTCGACTGGCTGGAGGCCTCCCACTGGCCCCGCGACATCGACAAGGAGGGCTCCCGCGAGGTCCCCTTTACCCGTGAGCTCTACATCGAGCGGGCGGACTTCCAGGAGGCCCCGTCCGAGGACTTCTACCGCCTCGCCCCAGGGCAGGAGGTGCGGCTCCGGCACGCCTACTTCCTGACCTGCGAGGAGGTCGTCAAGAACGACGACGGCGAGGTCGTGGAGCTCCGATGCACCATCGACCCGGACACTCGCGGCGGGTCGGCGCCCGACGGCCGGTCGCCGGACGGCACCCTGCACTGGGTCTCGGCCCCGCACGGCGTTCCCTTCGAGGCCCGCGTCTACGACCGGCTCTTCGACGTAGCGAATCCCCGGGCCGGCGAAGGCGACTTCACCGAACACCTAAACCCCGACTCGCTGACGGTGCAGGAGGGCGTGCTCGAGCCGGCGGCCGCCGACATTCCCGACGAGCAGCGCGTGCAGTTCGAACGACAGGGCTATTACTGGCCCGACCCGACGGCGTCGACCGACGACCGCCTCGTCTTCAACCAGATCGTCTCCCTCCGAGACACGTGGGGGGAATCCGACGCGAGCCTGTCCCGGGAGGAGATCGAGCAGCAGCGACGGGCAAAGGAGCGCCAGAAAGAGCAGCAGCGCCAGCGCTCCCTCGAGGGCAAGACGGATCCCGTCGAGTTGCTGTCTCACGAGCAGCGAGCCCGCTTCGACCGCTACCACGAGACGATGGATGTGAATCGGGAGGCCGCGGCCACGATTGCCGGGGACGACGCCCTCGCCCCCTTCTTCGAGACGGCTCTGGAGACGTTCGACGCCCCCGCCTCCCTGGCCAACTGGATCGTCAACGAGCTGCGCGGGGCGCTCGACGAGCAGTCCGTGGCGGACCTTCCGTTCGACGCCGCGGCGTTTGCGAGGCTCGTGCGCCTCGTCGACACCGACGAGATCACGAACCGGGCCGCCCGCTCCGTCTTCGAAGAGATGCTGACCGAGGGCGGCGCCCCCGAGGCCATCGTCGACGCCCACGACCTGCGGCAGGTGGACGACACGGAGGCCCTGCGGACCGTCGTCGACGAGGTCCTGGACGACCACCCCGACGAGGTGGCGCGGTACCGCGACGGGAAAGAGGGGCTGCTCGGGTTCTTCATGGGGCAGGTCATGGAGGCCACCGACGGCTCCGCCAACCCGGGACTCGCGCGGGAGCTCCTGCAGAAGGCCCTCGAGGCGGACGCCTAGGGCCCCATTCGGCACGGGACGGCCCTACCCGAGCACCTCGGCGGCCCGGCGCATGCGGCGCAGGCAGGCCTCCTTGCCCACCGCCGCCATGAGGCCGAACACGCCGGGCCCGTACGACCGGCCGCTCACGGCGAGGCGCGCCGGGTGGATGATGGCGCCCGCTCCCACGTCCTTCTCGTCGGCCAGGTCGCGGAGCACCGTCTCGAGGTCGTCCGCGTCGAATCCGTCCAGGGCCTCCAGTCGGTCGGCGTAGGCGAGCAGCAGGTCGGCGGAGTCGTCCGTCCACCGTTTCTCGACCCCCTCCTCCTCGTACTCCTCCGGGTCCTCGAAAAAGTAGCGGTTATCGGTCACGACCTCCGGAGCGACCTGAACCCGCTCCTGCACGAGGGCGCAAATCTCTTCGAGTCGCTCGTCGCTGACTTCGTATCCCTCGGCGTCCGCGACCGGGCGGGCCCGCTCGGCGAGCTCCTCCACCGAGAGCGCCCGGATGTAGTGCTCGTTCACCCACCGGAGCTTGTCGAGGTCGAACTGCACCCCGCTGGACCCGACCCGATCCAGCGAAAAGGCCTCGACCATCTCCTCCAGGTCGAAGAGCTCCTGCTCGGTGCCGGGGTTCCAGCCGAGGAGCGCGAGAAAGTTGAGCAGTCCGTCCGGCTCGTACCCGGCCTCACGGTAGTCCGTCACGTAGACGGGGATGCCGAGGCGCTCGGCGTCCCGCTTCGAGAGCTTCCCGCCCCGACTGCTGTCGGGGCTCATGATGAGGGGCAGATGGGCAAACGTCGGCGGATCCCACCCGAGCGCCTCGTACATGAGGACGTGCTTCGGCGTCGAGGACAGCCACTCCTCCCCGCGAATCACGTGGGAGATGTCCATGAGGTGGTCGTCGACGATGTTGGCCAGGTGATAGGTCGGCATCCCATCGGATTTGAGGAGCACCTGGTCGTCGATCTCGGTGGCGTCGAACGACACGCCGCCCCGGACCTCGTCGTCGAAGTGGATCGTGCGCTGGGGCGGAACCTTGAGTCGCACGACGTAGTCGTCGCCCTCGTTGATCTTGCGCTCGACCGTCTCCGGGGCCATGGTCAGGGAGTTACGCATGTCCCGACGCGTGGAGCTGTCGTAGGCAGGGGTCCCGTCCCCATCCTCGCCCCGCGCCCGGAGGGCGTCGAGCTCTTCCTCGGTGTCGAACGCGTAGTACGCTGCTCCTTGATCGACCAGCTCACGCGCGTACTTCCGATAGAGGTCGCCCCGCTCAGACTGACGGTACGGGGCGTGCTCGCCGCCCACGCCGGGCCCTTCGTCGTAGTCGAGGCCCGTCCAGTTCAGCGCATCGACGATATTCTCCTCGGCGTCCGCCACGTAGCGGCTCCGGTCGGTATCTTCGATGCGGAGCACGAACTCGCCGTCGTGTTTCCGGGCAAAGAGGTAGTTGTAGAGGGCCGTTCGGAGGCCTCCAATGTGGAGGAGGCCCGTGGGACTCGGGGCGAATCGGACGCGGACGGAACCGTGAGCCATGATCAGGGGGAGCGTGAGGGACGGACGGGCGGAAACGAGGAATTCTGAGGGAGTTGGGCCGGGGTGTCCGGCGCAACCGTGAATTGTTCGAGCCGCGACGGACCCCGGTTCCGCGGACCGCACCAAATTGTCCAGCGTTTTGCGAAGTGCCGTGCCTGGTGGGCTTGCACAACTGAATCGACGGAGATCGCAGACTCCGCAACGGGGTCGCCCCTTTCCCGGACCGGAAACCGGGTCGCTCCGGGTCGGTCAACCGCGTGAAGTGTCGCCGAATTACCCGGGGCCGAACGCCCCGGTCCGGCAGCGCCCGTGAAACGTGGGGTCCCGTATCCCATTCCGGGATGTGCTATCTTCCTGCAAAAGAAGACGACCGACCCGCCCGTGGATTCGTCCAGCCGTCCCCTGTCTCCGGCCGCCGCTCAGATGCCGTTCTCGTCGGTCGGGGGGCTGTGGGCCCTGCTTCCGCTGCTGGTCGTCCTTGGATGCTCGGGTAGCGCTTCCACCACCACGTCCTCCGACGACTCTTCGGCGACCTCGACGGTGGTGGCCCGCTACGCCGACACCACGCTCACACTGTCGGCCCTGACCTCCGCCTACCGATCCGCCAACGACCGACCCGCCGCCTCGGCCGACTCGGCGGCCGCGCTCGAAGACTTCCTGGAGCAGTACGTCAACTATCGTCTCAAGGTGCGGGCCGCCCGGGCGGCGGGCCTCGACACGCTCCCAAGCGTGCGACGCGAGATGCGGACGTACCGCAGAGAGCTGGCGCGCCCCCGACTGATGCGGACCCACGTCTACGAGCCGGTCGTCCGCCGCCTGTACGAGCGCCGTCAGCAGGAAGTCGACGTGAGCCACATTCTGCTCCGGGTGGGCCCGGATGCCCCCCCGGCGGACACCCTCCGGGCCTACCGCCGGATGCAGCGGATCGCCGACTCGCTCCGACAGGGAGTGCCGTTTGGGGGCCTCGCCCTTCGCAACTCCGAGGACCCGTCTGCCCAGAAGAAGGGGGAGCGCGGGTACCGCGGCCGCCTCGGCTTCGTCCGGGCCGGGCAGATGGTGGGGCCGTTCGAGGACCGCATGTACAGCGTGCCCCCGGACAGCGTGAGCGACATCTTCCGAACCCGGTTCGGCTATCACCTGCTCAAGGTCCACGGCCGACGCCCGGCCCGCCCGCCCGTTCGTCTCTCCCACATCATGGTGCGGACCGAGGGCAGCGTAGCGTCTCCGGGCCGGTTCCTGGATTCGCTCCGCACCGAGATCGTCCAGGACAGCGCCGACTTCGCCGAGCTGGCCCGGACCCACTCCGAACACCGCCCCACGGCCGCGGAGGGCGGCGACCTGGGCAAAATCGAGAACCGAGGCTCGCTCCCCCCCAAGTTCCGGGAGGCGGTGGCCCAACTGGATTCGGTCGGCACCGTCTCGCCGGTGGTGCAGACGAAGTACGGGTACCACCTCATCAAGCTCACCGAGCGGGAGTCTCAGCCGCCGTTCGACCAGGCCTACGACCGGCTTAAAAAGCAAGTCTCCGATCGACCCAGCATCGAACGCCGCAAAACCCAGTTTGCCCGCCAGGTCCGGGCGGAGGCCGGCGTCGCGGTGGACACCGCTCGCTTCCTCCGGCGCGCCCCGGTCTCGTCGCTCGACAGCCTCGCGCGCCCCATGCTCTCGCTCCTCGACGCCGACAGCACCGCCGACGCCCCCATCGCCACGCTCGGAGACTCCACGTATACGCTGGCGCAACTGGCGCACCACGTCACGCAAACCGACGGAGGCGCGCAGATGAGTGCCGGTGAGGTGCTACAGGACCTTCTGGACCAGAAGGCCCTCCGGTACGCGGAGGCCCGGCTGGAGCGTCGGGATCCGGAGTTTGCCGCCATGATGGCGGAGTACCGAGACGGCCTGCTCGCTTTTCAGTTCATGCAGGATTCGGTCTGGACCCCGGCCGCCCGGGACACCGCCGCGCTCCGCCGATACTACCGTCAGCACCGCGAGGCGTACCGGCTCGAGGAGCGCGTGCGCACCATGGTGCTACGCGCCCCTGCCGATTCCCTGCTCCGTCCGGCCGCTTCCGAAGCGGGCGCATCGGCCTCCACGCCGGCCTGGATTCGGGCCGCCGCGGGCGACAGCCTCGTGAGCGTCGACACGATAATGGTGTCGGACCGTTCGGCCGAGGCCTACAAAAAGGTGCTGACCGTAGACGACGGGGCCACGGTCGGCCCGATCCAGCACCAGGGCCAGTCGATGCTGCTCTACCGGGACGCCCGTCTCTCCCCTCGGCCGAAGACATTTGAGGAAGCGCGCAGCAGCGTAGTTCGGGACTATCAGGAACAGTACGAAGACCGGGTCCTGCGCCGCCTCCGTGGCCGCTACGGCGCCGAAACCTACCCCGGCCGTGTTCGTCACGCGTTCGACAACCAGTAACCGTTCTTCGTCCGCTCTCCTCGTTGCCCGTGCGTGTCATGATCCCTCACCGTCTCGCTCTGTCCCGGGCCTCCGGCCTCCTGGTCGGGGCTGTTCTGCTGGCGGTGCTGGCCGGCTGCGACTCGAAACAGTCGCCCAGCTCGTACGTCGCGCGGGTCGGGGATCAGTACCTGCAGGAGACGGACGTGAATCGGATGCTGAAGGGCATGGGCCCGGTTCCCGACTCGACGGAGGCCCGCCAGCAGGTGATCGAGCAGTGGGTCGAGCGCAGCCTTCTCCTCCGGGAGGCCGAGCGCCTGAACCTCTCTCAGGACGCCGAGGTCCAGCGTCTCCTTCGGAAGCGCCGCCGCAACACCCTCGTCGGGGCGATGACGAATCGGATCCACGAGAACATGGACCAGTCCCCCACCGACGAGGAGGTCCGGACCTACTTCGAGCGGCATCAGGACCAGCTCACCCTCCGCGAGCCCTACGTTCGGGTCCGCCATCTCACCACGACAACAATCGACTCGGCGCGGGCGGCCCGGACGGCCCTCGCAGCCGCCTCGGCGTCCGAGGCCGACTCGGTGTGGACCCGGTTGAGCCAGCAGTACGCGCAGAACCCGACTCGCTCGCAGCAGCTCGCCGACCGGTTTCTGCCCGAGAGCCGCCTCTTCGCCCAGCTGCCCTACGTCCGGGATGAGTTGGCGACCCTACAGGAAGGGGAGACCGCCCCGGTGATTGAGGCCAACAACCGGTTCCACGTTCTGGAGCTGATGCGGCGGGTTCCGGAGGGGGCGGAGCCGCAACTCCAGTGGGTCGAGGCGGAGATTCGGCGTCGGCTCCGAGTCCGGCGCCGGAAACAGATGCATGCGCGCGAGGTTCAACGTCTCCGGAATCGCGCCAAGGCGGACGGTCTCATCGAAACGCCGTAACACTGACCCCGCCTGTCGCCCGCTGTCTCCTTCGACCGACCGCCCTTCCCCCGCCTTAATGCACCTTTCGCCCCTTCCGGCCTCCCGCAGCGTTCTTTCCTTCGCCGTCCTCCTGGTGTGCCTTCTGGTGGCGGCCGCCGGATGGGCCCCGGCCAGCCACGCGCAGTCTCAGACCATCGACCGCATCGCCGCGGTGGTCGGGGATGACATTGTGCTCACCTCGGAGGTGGACCAGCTCGTCCGGCAGCAGACCCAACGCCAGCAGAGGAGCTACTCGGAGGAGCTGTGGATGCAGTCCCTCCAGAACCTAATCGACCAGAAACTCCTGGCCGAAAAGGCACGACGAGATACCACCCTCACCATCTCGGAGCAGCAGGTGTCGCAGGGGCTGGACCGGCGGATTGATCAGATGGCCAGCCGGGCCGGGGGGCGCGACCAGCTGGAGAAGATCTACGGGAAGAGCGTCCTTGAGATCAAAGAGCAGTTCCGGGGCAATTTTCGGAGCCAGATGCTCGCCCAGCGGCTTCGCCAGCGGCGGATGCAGAAGATCAACATCACGCCCAGTGAGGTGCGGCAGTGGTTCGAGGAGATCCCCACCGACTCGCTCCCGGACCTGCCGAAGACCGTGCGCCTCTCCCAGATTGTGCGGTACCCGAAGCCCTCGGAGGCCGCCAAGGCCGAGGCCGAGAAGTTGATCACGTCGGTTCGTGACTCCATTGTCAACGGCGGGGCCTCCATCGAAGCCATGGCCCGTCAGTTTTCCGACGACAGCGGCACCGCTTCCTCCGGCGGGTCCCTCGGGACGGTGAGCCTCGACCAGCTCGTGCCCGAGTTTGCCGCCGTCGCCTCCCGCACGCCCGTCGGCCAGATCTCTCAGGTCTTTTACAACGAAAGCCAGGACGGCTACCACATCCTGCGCGTGAACTCGGAGTCCGGAAATACCGTCAACCTGAACCACATCCTCATTAAGGCGAAGTCGGACGCCTCCGGCGCCGAACGGGCCAAGTCCTACCTCCAGAGCGTTCGGGATTCGATCGTTAACCACGATCAGCCGTTCGAGCTCATGGCTCGCCGCCACTCCGAGGAGGAACGGTCGGCGGAGAACGGCGGTCGGGTGACGGACCCTCAGTCCGGGGCGCGCGACCTCGTCCTCGACGCCCTCAATCCCTCCTGGCGACGCACGATCCGAAACCTCGAGATCGGCGAGATCAGCCAGCCCACCGAGGTGCAGCTTCTGAACGGGGACCAGGCATTCCACATTGTGCGCCTCGGCGACCGGACGCCCGCCCACCGGGCCAGCCTCGAGGAAGACTACCAGCGGATCCGCCGGCTCGCCCTGCAGGACAAGCGCAACCGCAAGATGCAAGAGTGGATCGACCAGATCCGAGACGAGGTCTACGTCGAGGTACGGGTGACGAAAGACGACCTGTCTCAGCTCCGGAGCGTGCGGTAGCGCTCGGCTTCGGATCTTCCGATGTACTGCGCGCCCCTTTGGTGCGGGCCGGTTTCCTCCTCTCCGATGGTACACTCGATCTATGCCTTCTACCGACGCCCAGGGTCCTGAGACCCTCGATGAACTGAGCACCGCCTACGACGAGCTCCGCGGGGAGATCGGCAAGGTCATCATTGGCCAGGAGGACATCATCGAAATGGTGGTGGTGTGCCTCATGGCCCAGGGCCACGCCCTGCTGATCGGGGTCCCCGGCCTCGCGAAGACGCTGCTGGTGCGCACGCTGGCCGGGGCCCTGGACCTCGACTTCAGCCGGATTCAGTTTACCCCGGACCTGATGCCGAGCGACATCACCGGCACCGAGATCATCCAGGAGACGGCCGACGGCACGCGGCACTTCGAGTTTGCGAAGGGCCCGATTTTCGCCAACGTCATCCTCGCGGACGAAATCAACCGGACCCCCCCAAAGACCCAGGCCGCCCTGCTCGAGGCCATGCAGGAGCACCACGTGACCGCCGGCGGCGACACCCACGTCCTCGACGAGCCCTTCTTCGTGCTCGCCACTCAGAACCCCATCGAGCAGGAAGGCACGTACCCCCTCCCCGAGGCCCAGTTGGATCGCTTCATGCTGAACGTGTGGCTCGACTACCCCTCGTTCGACGAGGAGGTCGAGGTGGTTCGCAGCACCACCGCCGGGCCCCAGTCCTCGCCCGAGCCTGTGATGTCGACCGACGAGCTGCGACGCTACCAGTCGTTTGTGCGGCAGATTCCCGTCGCGGACAACGTGATCGAGTACGCCGTCCAGCTCGTGTCCCGCACGCGGCCGGAGTCGGAGGATGCGCCGTCGTTTATCAGCAATTACCTGAGCTACGGGGCCGGCCCGCGGGCATCGCAGTACCTGATCCTCGGGGCCAAGACCCTCTCCGCCCTCGACGGCCGGATGACCCCGGTCGAGGCCGACGTGCGCCGAATGGCGACCCCGGTACTCCGGCACCGCATCGTGCCGAACTTCAATGCGGAGGCCGACAGCATCTCCGGCGTGGACCTCATCGACCGCCTCCTCGAGGCCGACCGCTAGGACCTCGTAGATGCGAGCCCCCTCCTCGGTGTCGGCGTCCTGTGTGCCGGCCGGTGTGCCGGGCTCGTTTTGTGCCGGAACGGCCCCTCGGAGGCGGGAGGATCGGGGCCGTCCCCGGTCCGACATCGGCGCGATACGGGAGATCGTGCGTGCACATCCAGAGTCGCTTCGTTTCACCCCCCGTTCCATTCATGGCAATCAACCCCGACCAGTACAGCGTCCTTACCCTCGTCGAGCGGGTCGACTTCTCGGAGGACCTCGCGGTCTTCCGGATGCGCGCCCCCGAACCCGTCGAGTTCACACCGGGCCAGTACGCCACCATCGGCCTCGTGGACGAGTCCCTCGATCGGCCCCTCCTCCGCCCCTACTCCGTGGCCTCGGAGCCCGGGCATACGGACCTGGAGTTCTTCATTGAACGGGTCGAGGACGGCGATCTGACATCTCGGCTCTGGGAACTCGAGCAGGGGGCGGAGATCTGGATGCGCAAGAAGATCGTAGGACGGTTTGTCCTGGACACCAGCCGCCGCTACCACGTGATGGCCGCGACGGTGACCGGCGTGGGCCCCTACATCAGCATTGCCCGGCACCAACAGCGCGCGCTCGCCGCCGGCGAACTGGACGTCCCCCACCGGTTCCTCATCCTGCACGGCGCCAGCCGATCCTGGGAGCTCGGCACCTACCGGGAGGAGCTGTCCGCGCTCGAGCAGGAGGTCGACTGGCTGGAGTACGTGCCCACGGTGAGCCGCCCCTGGGAGGATCCGGACTGGCCCGGCGAGCGGGGCCGCGTCGAGGACGTGCTCCGCAAGCACCTCGACGCCCGCTCGGTCCCCCTCGACGAAACCGCGGCCTACACCTGCGGCCACCCGAAGATGATCGACAAGGCGCAGGGCATCCTCAAACGGGCCGGCCTCGACGAGGAGGCCATCCACGAGGAGAAGTATTTCGTGGAGCGCAACGCCGGGTAGGGCTGGGACCCGGCCGTGCCATTGAGTAGGGAATCCGTTCCGTGCGCCGCCACGGACCCCGGGCAGCCCGCATCAGCCCAGCAGGGTCCGGCCCGCTGTCGAGAGCGCCCCCCCGACAAGGCGGCCCTCGCCGGAATACCCCTCTGCTCGACCGCCGCTCCCGCCCCTGAACAGCGGCCCGGTCGACGGGCCGCGCGGCGGAGTCGCGGTTCTTATCGGGATCCTGACGTCCATCGGCGCTGCACCCACGGACGGCCGTCCCCTCTCTCGCCCACAGAGCGCCGGTCCTCTGCGCAGACGAGGAATCATTTAGGGTTCGGTGCCATACTGTTGACACCGTGACGTACACCCGTCTCGGCAGGTCGATCGGCCGGTACGCGTTCTTCCTCGACGACCTTACCGATACGTGAATAAATTCCTAGGGTCCGATCTCTGCTTGTGGCGATGCACGGTCCAGGGAATCTGAGATTCCCATTGTCGCGGAAAATCGTTTACGTACTTTCTCACGGATCGGTAATGCCTTTATGCTCGGCCGGCTTCTCCTTCTCTTTCTGCTGACCCCCGCCGTTGAGCTCGGCCTGCTGATTCAGGTGAGCGAGCTCATTGGGTTTGAGCTCACGATTGGCCTGATCATCGTCACCGGCATCGCGGGCAGCTACCTGGCCCGCCGCGAAGGGCTCAACACCTGGCGCCGCCTCAACGAGCGGCTCAACACCGGCGACCTACCGGGAAAAGAGCTCGTCGACGGCGTCATCATTCTCATGGCGGGGGCACTTCTCGTCACGCCGGGGGTGCTGACCGACATCGTCGGCTTCATGGGACTGCTCCCGCCCACCCGGGCCCTGATCCGCAGGCTCGTGATGCGCCGCTTTCGCCGCAAGATGGAAGAGGGGTCGTTCCAGGTACAGCTGGGCTTTTTCGGCGGCGCGGCGCCCGGCCCGAACGGTCCCTCGCCCCAGAGCGGGCCGCCGCCGCCCGACTCATCGTCGGCCGACCACTGGCAGGGCACCGGCCGGCAGGTGCCCTCGCACGGCGACGATGCCCCGGCCGACGAGTCCGGCCCCGACCCTACTTCTGACCGTTCAAACGGACGTTGACGTTCCAGGCCTGGGCCAGGTTCAGGATCAGCTCGCGCTCCTCTTCCGAGAGCACACCATCGGCCTGCGCGATCGTGTTCAGGTCGTCGAGGGCTGTAAGCCGCTGCACGAGCGGCAGCGCCTCCTTGAGGGCCTCGACCGAGTCTTCGATCAGGTCCGCCTCCGGCTGGTCGGCGTACACCTGAAGGGCTCGCCGGAAGACGTCGCGGAGGGCCTCCCGCGAGAGATCGGGCTGCCACTCCTGGAGGCGATCGAGGATGATTTCGATCTCGCGGTTTGAGAGGTCATTGCCGGCGCTGTGCGCCACGATGATGTAGAGAAACGTCAGTTCGTGGATCAGGCCCCAGTTCTCCCCTTCCCGCTGCACGGTCGCCGAGGTGGCCTCGACCAGGTCGTCACTCATCTTCTTGAGCGACCAGGCGTCCGCCAGGATGTGGATGAGGCCCTTCTCCCGCTCGAGGAGCACCCCGTCGGCCTCAGCCACGCGCATCACATCGCGGAGCGCCTGCCGCCGTTCGGACAGCGTCAGCTCCTGGGCCAGATCGTCGATCGACTGCCGCACCTCTGTGCGGGCATCGCCCTCGATGAACGCCGTCGCGGCCTCCATCACCAGTTCCTGGATGTGGGCGTCGTCCGGCACCACGACCCAGTCGCGTAGAGCGTCGGTGAGGGTTGTCATCTCGCCCTCCGTAAGCTCACGGTCGGTACCGTAGGCAAGGGCGATGTAGATGAGGGCCAGGTCGTGCGATGGGGTCCAGGTCTCGGAAGAACTCATGCAGGAGAAGGAACGCCTGTGGGACAGGGAAACGGGTGGCTATAATACACAAGGACGACGCCGAAACGCAACGGCCTCGGCGCCGGCCCGCGCGTTTGCATGTTGAGTCGCACGGCTACCGGCCTCTGTTGACCTCCGCGGCGGCACCCCTTACACTTAAAAGTCCGTCCACAATCGTTTTCCCGCCGCCTACGCATCCCCGTTTCTCCATGGCCCTGTCTCCGGACCGCCTGCAGTCCCGCGTCCACGACCGACTCGCCGCCCACGGCAGTGAGGGACTGCGGGCAAGCCTGGCCGGGGTCGTGGACCTCGACGCCCTGAAGGAGCGGCGCTACGAGACGGTGCTCGAAAGCGTCGAGGCGCGGCTGTCGTCGGCCCAGTACTCCCTGATGTCGATGCTCGTAGCCGGGATTTACTTTGGGCTCCTGGTCGGGTACTGGCTGATGAGTCTCTCCAGCTGGGGCCTCGTGCTGCGCTGGTTGGTGCCCGTGCTCCTGGTGACCGTGTACGCGGGCTACTCGTCCTATCAGACTCTCCGTGAGATGCACGATCTAGCCGAGGCCCGGGCCCTGCTGCGCGTGCTCAGTCACAGCCGCTCGCCCGACCCCGCATAGGCCGCCCGGCCCCCGTGCGCACGCTCCGCCCCGCCTGTCCTCTCCCCGCTGTTTTGCCCCGATGCTTTCCCGCTCCACCTACATCCGCCGCCGCGAGGCGATCCTTGAGGCCGACCGCCCGTCCTCGGGCCTGCTGATGCTGCTCGGGAACGAGTCGTCCGCGATGAACTACCGCGCCAATCCGTACCCCTTCCGCCAGGACAGCACCTTTCTCTACTACTTCGGCCTCGACAGGCCGGCGGTGGACGGCCTGATCGACCTCGACAGCGGAGAGGCGCGGCTCTACGGCGACGACCCCGACCTGGAAGACGTGATCTGGATGGGCGAACGGGCCCCGCTCCGGGAGCGCGCCGCGCGCGCCGGGGTGGAAACGACTGCCCCCCGATCGGCGCTCTCCGCGGATCTCGCAACCGCGATCGAGGCGGGCCGGCCGATTCATTTCCTGCCCCCGTACCGCGACCGGCAGGCCCGCCGGCTCGAGCAACTGACCGGCATCATTGCGGACCGGACGGCCGACTACGCCTCGATCCCCCTGATTCAAACGGTGGTCCAGCACCGCTCCGTGAAGTCGACGGAAGAGATTGACCAGATCGAAACCGCCGTCGAGACGACCGCCCGGCTGCACCGGGCCGCGATGCAACGGGCCGCGCCCGGCCGGACGGAGCGCGAGGTGGCGGGCGCCCTCAGCGGGATCGCCGAGTCCCACGGGCGGGGCCTCTCCTTCCGCCCCACCTGTTCGATCCGCGGGGAAATCCTGCACAACCACGACTACTCCCGCACCATGGCGGACGGCGACCTGCTCCTCGTCGACGCCGGGGCCACCTCGCCGGAGCACTACGCCGGCGACGTTACGCGCGTGGTGCCGGTGGGCGGCCGGTTTACGACCCGTCAGCGGGTCCTCTACGAGGCGGTCCTCGCCGCCCAGACCGCCGCCATCGAGGCCGTCGCGCCGGGCGTGCCTTTCCGCGAGGTGCACCTGGAGGCCTGCCGCGTCCTCACCGAGCACCTGATGGAGCTCGGTCTCATGACGGGGTCGGTCGAGGCCGCGGTCGAGGCCGGAGCCCACGCGCTCTTCTTCCCGCACGGCCTCGGCCACATGATGGGCCTCGATGTCCACGACATGGAAAACCTCGGCGAGGAGCGCGTGGGGTACGCCGACGACCAGACCCGTAGCGAGCAGTTTGGCCTCCACACCCTGCGCCTCGCGCGGCCGCTGCGCACCGGCTTCGTGGTGACGGTGGAGCCGGGCTGCTACTTCATCCCGACGCTCATCGAGCGCTGGCAGACCGAAGGCCGCCACGACGCGTTCATCGACTACGAGGCCGTCGCGAGGTACGAAGGGGTCGGCGGCATCCGCATCGAGGACGACGTGCTGGTCACGAACGAGGGCGGACAGATTCTCGGCCCCGACCTTCCTAAGCGCCCCGACGCCGTCGAGGACCGGGTGGGCTCGGACTCTTAATGGGCGTGCACAACTGGATGGACGGAGATCGCAGAATCCGCAACGGGGTCGCCCTCTGGTTCTCCGTCGCCACGGAGGCCCATGCACCTGCTCACCACGGCCCGGCGATACCAATCCGTGAGAACGTACGCAACTCATTTTCCCCGATCGCTGGGGACCGTGGACAGCCGCAAGCAAGAAGCGGACGTCGCGAATGGATTCACGGATCGGTACGAGCGGCGCCAAAACGGTCGACCTCGAATTTGTCAGAATCGTTGTGCAGGGTCACTGGGCCCGGTCGTCCCCGCGTGCATTGTGTGAAGGGGCTGTACTTCATTCGCAGTGGACGAACGTCGTGCGGAGGCACAGGTAGATTTTCGGTGCGGGGGATGTGTCCTCCGCTGCGTTCTCCTCTGCACCACCACGTCTCATCCGTGTCCGCCCTCCTGAATCCTGTCCGGGCCTTCATCGAGGCCCTCGGCCATGTGCTGGTCCGCCTGGGGCTGCTGTCTCGGCAACGGGCCCGTCGCATCTCGGAGCTGGCATGGCCCCGGATCGTGACGGGCCTAGCCCGCATGTCGAAGGCCACCGCCGACGTGGCAATGGTCGGCACCGCTCTCGGCGCCTCCGCCATCGCCGGCGTCGGCTACGGCGTGCCCTTCTGGACGATGACATTCATGATCGGCGGCGGGATCGCCGGGGGCACCATCAGCCTCGTCTCTCAGCGCTACGGCGCCGACCGGCACGAGGAGATCGGGGTGGCCATTTTTGTGAGCGCAGGGCTGGCGTTGGCGGCCACTCTCCCCCTTGTGGTCGTCTTCTGGGTCGTGCCCGAGCCGCTGATCCGCCTCATCGGCACCGGGGAGGCCGCTATTCAGTACGGCACCGACTATCTGCGCGTGGCGAGCCTCGCGATGCCCTTCTCGGCCCTCAACCTGATCGCGAGCCGGGCCCTGATCGGGGCCGACGACGCCCGGACGCCGATGGCGGTGCGGGCGGGAGGCGCCGTGGTCAACATCGCCCTCAACGGCGTGCTGATTTTCGTCTTCGGCCTCGGCGTCGTGGGCGCGGCGATCGGAACGGTGATCGGCAGTGTCGGGGGCTGTGCCCTCTTCGCGTGGGGCCTCACGCGGGGGCACCTGCCGGGCCTCGGGGCGCTTCCACTCCGCATCGACTGGCGGGCGCGGTGGTGGGACGCCGACGACGCGCGGCACCTGCTGCGCATCTCCTCGCCCCTCGCCCTCCGCAAGATCGTGCAGAACGGCGCGCAGTTTCCGATGCTGGCCATCGTCGGCCTCTTCGGGCCCGAGGTGGTGGCCGCCTATGTCGTCGCCCTGCGGGTGCGGGCCCTCATGAACACTCCGGGCTGGGGCTTCGGCCTCGCCTCCAGCAGCCTCGTCGGGCAGGCCCTCGGCCGCGGCGCGGAGGCCGAGGCGAAGACATTCGCCGACGCCACCTTCCGCTTCACCGTGGCCGCCTTCGCGGCCGTGGCCGTGATGGTGTTCGTGGGGGCCACCCCGATCAGCCGGCTCTTTGTCCAGGACGCCGCCACGCTCGGCGTCACGGCCGACCTCGTCCGGGCCGCCTGCCTGAGCGTCCTCCTCTGGGGCGTGATGAGCGGCGCCATGGGGCCGCTCCGCGCCAGCGGCGACACCAAGTGGCCCTTCTACGGGCAAATCCTCGGGCTCTTCGCCTTTGCCCTGCCGGTGACCTACCTGGGTGCCACCACCCCCCTCGGGCTCTGGGGCCTCTACGCCGCCCTCGTGCTTGAAACCGGCGTCCCGGCCGCCGTCATCTACTACCGCTACCGCACCCGGGAGTGGCTGCGCATCAGCCGCACGTACCGCTCGGCCGCCGTGGGGGCCTGACCCGCCCTTCGTCCCGTCTGCGGGACCTGCCCGGAACGGGCAGGCACACCGGCCGCCCCGAAGGCCGGTGCGATCACGCAGTTGGCGGGGAGGTGTGCAAGCTCACTGGGCCCCTGCATCCAGTTGCGCAGGCCGTGTGACCGTTTGACTCCTGTTTCATACGTTAAGGCATCGCCCCATTCATTCACCCGAGTCCCCCAATTCCCCACATCGCGAGACATGGACGACGTCGAGGTGTTTTACGAGGCCTACGCCGACGAGGAGATGCTGTCCCTCCGCACGGAGGACGGCATTCACATCCAGGTGGCCGCCGATCATCAAGAAACCTTCTACAAGCTCGTGTACGAGATCTTCGGCAACCCGGACACCATCGCCGGACAGATCTACCGGGACCTTCAGGAGCGGGAAACCAGCTCCGGCATGACCGTCGCCGAGATGATCGAGGCCGGCCGCCGCGCCGCCGAAAACAACAACTGACCGCGTCCACGCTTCCCCGTTTTCTCCACAACGCCCCCTTTTCCATGCCCGACGACGCCCCGAACGAAATCACCTTCGTCTACGAGGACGCCGACCAGGTACGCACCATCACCGCCACCGGCGCTCACGGGGGCCCGACGCCGGACGGTGCCTCGGTGGTCGCAAACCTCTACGTCGAGCGGGCCAGCATTCCCCACCACGTGAGCCACCAGATCGACGAGCGCGGCGAGGTGGACCTCAGCGAAACGAGCCAGCAGGTGAGCCGTGGTGAACTGACCCGGGAGGTCCAGGCCTCGCTCGTGCTGACGCCCGAGCACGCCCTCCAGCTCGGCCAGTGGCTTCAGGAAAACGCCCGCCAGGCCATGCAGCAGCGCGAGCAGACCTACGGCTGACCGGTTGGCATCGGATCCCTCAAGCCCCTCCCCCTTGCACCATGTCGCTCTTTCCTCTCGATCGCGACGAGACCGGGGCGGACGAGGAGGCCCCCGTCACCCTCACCGGCATCGAGGTCTCCGGCGGCGACCGCGAGCAGGTGCTGGAGGCCCTGCGCCTGAACCGGCAAATCCTGCACGAGCCCCAGCCGGAGGCGGAGGTCGACGAGGCCGCCGTGCGCCGGACCATCGACCGCCTCCTCGACCGGCTCCCCAACGCAGACTGAGAACGCCGCCCATGAAGGCCATCGTCTACGACGACTTCGGGGCCCATCCGGCGTACCGCTCCGTGCCCTCCCCCGAGCCGGCGCCGCACGGCGTCGTACTCCGAGTGGACGCTACCGGGCTTTGCCGAAGCGACTGGCACGGATGGCAGGGCCACGACGCGATGATCGAGCCGCCGCACGTGCCCGGCCACGAGGTGGCCGGCACCATCGTCGACCGCGGAGCGGACGTGGCCGAGTGGGCCGAGGGCGACCGGGTGACGGTTCCTTTTGTGGGCGGCTGCGGCCACTGCGCGCAGTGCCGGGCGGGCCAGCCGCAGGTGTGTCCGAATCAGTTTCAGCCCGGCTTCTCCGGCTGGGGCACCTTCGCCGAGCGCGTCGCCATCGACTACGCCGACGCGAACCTGGTGGCCCTGCCCAGCGGGCTGGACGCCGTCGTCGCGGCGGCACTCGGCTGCCGGTTCGCCACGGCGTTCCGGGCCGTGGTGGATCAGGGCAACGTGTCCGCGGGCGACTGGGTGGCGGTCCACGGCTGCGGCGGCGTCGGGCTCTCTGCGATCCTGATCGCGTCGGCCGCCGGGGCCAGGGTCGTGGCCGTCGACATTTCGGAGGCGGCCCTGTCTATGGCCGCGTCGCTCGGGGCGGCCCATACGATCGACGCCACGGCCACAAACGACGTGGTCGCGGCCGTCCACGCGGCGACCGACGGCGGGGCGCACCTCTCGCTCGACGCCCTCGGGCACCCGGACACCTGCCGCCACTCGATCGCCGGCCTCCGCACGCAGGGCCGCCACGTGCAGGTGGGCCTGCTGGGTGCGGACGCAGCCCCGGCCGTGCCGATGGGCCGCATCATCGCCGAGGAGCTGGAGCTGCGCGGGACGCACGGGCTCCCGGCCCACCGCTACCCGGCCCTGCTCTCGCTGGTCATGGAGGGCCCGATCGACCCGTCTCGCCTCGTCCGCCGCACCATTCCGCTACGGGAGGCCGGAACGGCCCTCACACAGATGGACCGGGCCGATACCCCCGGCATCACCGTCGTCGACGAACTTCCGTGAGGAGGAGACATTCCGTCTCGTTCTGTCCCGGAGAATACGCGGTGCACGTCCGTACGGGGTCTGGCCGAGCACTCCAAGCCGCCTTCACCTCTCTCCTGGGCACAGTGGCCCGGGTCATCACTCGCCGGTTGGGCCGAACCTCGGCGCCGTCCTCCGCGACGACCATCGCTCTCCCCCTCTTCCCGCGGGCACCGGGGCTCCTCTCGGCAACGCCGGGTCCGGGGGGACCGACAGCGCGGCAGAATAGGGGTTCAAGACGCTGCTGGCGACGGCTCCCGTTCCCGAGAGCGTCCACGCCTACGACCGACGCACCGAGGCCCGGTCTGCACACAGGCGAGCACGACGAACACACGACCGCGGCTGTCCTTCGCCGTCGGCTCCGGGATCGATTCCTCGCTCTGCCCCCCTTCGGTCCCCGCCCCCACATGCCCTACGGCCGGGTGTCTCTCCTGCAACACCTCTGACACAGATTCGAGACAGATCCGAGACACCA
>JAZKTD010000099.1:0-11340 GCA_036625705.1 Salinivenus sp. | reverse complement strand
TCTCGGTCCCGGTCGCCCTCGCCATCGGGGGCGGGGCCGTGCTCGTCAGCCTCCTCGCCGGCGTGGTGCCGGCCCGCCGGGCCGCGCGCATCGAGCCCGCCGAGGCGCTGCGCACGCAGTGAGCAAGTGCCCTTGGGGTGCGCTGCGCACCCAGTGAGTATGTACTGATATGTCGGGCAGAGTTCGTATATTGCTCCGAGGACGCTCGGGGCCGGAAGGCAGGGCAACCTGATGGGGAGGGCGCTCTGCCTTTCCCCATTCCACATCGACCGCCGGCACGTCATATCGCAAATGAACCGAGGGGCCCCGCCGTGACCAGTAGAAGTTGTTCTCCTCGCTCGACTGCACGGAGTGGACGGACGTGCCCTGCGGCACATCCAGCACCAGATCAGTAGCGTCCGCGAAGGCACTCGACCTTTCCACTCCGGTTAAGTCGAACCGGACGTAGCCGCGTTCTTTAATCTCGGTTTCGTCGAGGGCAAGCGTCACGTAGTCGGAGCTGCTGATCGCCAACGCATCCTCGTACTCGCCCGCGCTGAGCGGGACGGTACTTTCTCTTCCTCCGGGCACCCGGGCCCGCGGAGGCGAGGCGTCAAGGTCGTCGGTTCTCGCGGCTTTACAAACACGCTAAACGTACTCTCTCCCTTCTCCCAGGTCGTGATTCCGTCCTCCGTCACCTCATCCGTCCCGCCGCCGCTCGTGAGATACGCAGTGCCCCCAGGGGAACCGTGACCGTTTTCGACGTCTCCGACGCCGGCGCGTCGTCGTCGTTCTTCTCCCCCGACGCGTCACACCCGGGAAGCGTCAATACCGCGACGGACGCGACCGCCCACAAACCAAGCGTACATCTTCGAGCATATCGTCTCATGACAACCGTGTTGAAGGACTGAGAACCTGTTTCAATTCGCGATCGTCTCTGCAAAGGCTGTCGACCGTTCCGACTCCAGAAGGAGGGCCCCGTGCCAGTCTTCATGCCGTTTCCGCGTCCAAAGGGCGTCATCGGACGAGAGCGGAGCTGCTTTCTGTCAGAGAATTTTTCTCTACACCCTCTCTATTTTCAGTGTGTTACCGTCGCACATTTTCGGAGCAGTCCCAACTTCTCAGAGGTACTGAGCCCTCCGCGGTTGGCGACATTATGAATCGGAGCTTGCATCACCTCCGCACTCGATCCAGGAGCTGGCCACTGAGCCGGAGCAGTTCCACTTCCGCCTGCTTCGCCTCGAACTGGGCGGTCAGGAGCCGGCTCTCGGCCTGGATGAACTGCTCCTGCACCTCCCGCAGCTCTACGCTCGTGATGGTACCGACCTCAAACTGCTTGAGGGCTACGTCCACGTTGGCCTGGACGGCGGCGCGGTTCTGGCGCTCCAGCTCGACGAGCCGCAGGCGGTTGCGGTAGCGCTCGAAGGCGCTCGTGAGAGCGGTCACGAGCTCCGAGCGGACATCCTCGACGGCGAGATCCGCATTGGTGGTTCGGATCTCGGCGTTCTCCGAGCGTCGCACGCGATTGAAGCCGTCGAAGAGGTCGAACGTAAGGGAGGCCCCGTAGGTGAAGTCGGTGCTCGTGCTCTCCTGCAGGAAGCCGCTCTCGGCGTCGAGCTGCGAGTAGCCGAGGCCGGCCGTGAGGTCGATCTGCGGGAAGAAGTCGGCGCGCACCGCCCGCTGCTGGGCCCGCGCCGCCCGCAGGGCCTCCCGGGCCTGGGTGAGGGCGGGGCTCTCATCGAACGCAGTTTGCCGGAGCGACGGATAGCCGAGGGCCGTGTCCACCTCGATCGTTGAGGTGACGGCGAATTGGGTGGAGGCCCCCTCCGAGCGTCCCAGCAGCTGGTTGAGGCGGCTCTTCGCGTTGGTCAGTCCCGTTTCCTGCCGCAACGCCGCCGCCGAGTCGGCGTTCAGGTCGACCCGGGCCTGCCGCACCGCCAGGTCGGAGGCGGCCCCCACCTCCCGCTGCACCTCCACGATGCGGAGCCGCTCCCGCGAGATGGCGACCGCCTCGCGCAGCACGGCGAGCTGCTGCTGACGGCGGGCCACCTCGTAGTAGGTGTCAATCACGTCGGCGGCAAGGACCCCGAGCTGCTCCTCCGTCGCCGCCGCCTGCCGGTCGCGCTCGGCCCCGAGGCGATCGTAGGTGGCAAACGGCCGCAGCCCGTCGAACACGGTCCAGCGCAGGTCGGCTCCGGCGTTGGCCTGCGTCGACTGGGCGCCGGACGTGCTCTGCGTCTCCCCGGACAGGAAGGTCTGCTCGGAGGTGCTGATCGTCTCCGTGTAGCCGGCCTGACCGGTCACGGTAGGCAGGAAGCCGGCGTTGCCGACCGATCGGTTGTTCTCGGCGATGTCCACCTCGCGGCGGGCGATCCGAGCCTGCGGGTTCTCCTCGAGGGCTTGTTGCACGGCGGCCTCGAGGCGAAGCGTGTCGGGGGACGTCGGGGACTGTGCCTGGAGAGGAGACGGGACCAGCGCAGGGCCGGCGAAAAGAAGAACGATTAGAACAAACCGAATGACGGTGTTCATGTACGGAGACAAACGCAGGTGCGGAGAATGGAGCAGATCGTGGTGCGTGAAAACCAGTGTGTATTGCGTATTCCGTATTGCGTATTTTGTGCACCGATAGACGAAATACGGAATACGCAATACGGGAAAGCGACTCCCCTACCCGGACGACACCTCCCCCTGCTGCGGCGCCACCTCCTCGTCGGGCAATCCGTCCCCCACCGCCTCGCCGTCGCCGCCCACCAGCACGGGCCCGGCCTCTTCGCTCGTGAGGTACGTGTAGGTGGCCGGGATGACGTAGAGCGCCAGCACCGTCCCCACGATCAGGCCGCCGATGACGGCCACGCCCATCGGGATGCGGCTTTCGGCCCCGGCCCCCAGGGCCACTGCAATCGGAAGCACGCCGAGGACCGTCGAGAGGGCCGTCATGAGAATCGGCCGGAACCGCACCGCGGCCGCCTCCTCGATCGCCTCCCGAATCGACAGTCCCGCCGCCTTGCGCTGGTTGGCAAACTCGACGATGAGAATGCCGTTCTTCGCGACGAGCCCGATCAGCATCACCATCCCGATCTGGCTGAAGATGTTGATCGACTGGTTGAAGTACCAGAGGAATACCATCGCCCCGGCCAGGGCCAGGGGCACCGTAAACAGGATGATGAGCGGATCGCGGAAGCTCTCGAACTGGGCGGCCAGCACCAGGTAGATCAGCACCAGCGCCAGGCCGAAGACGTAGAGCAACTGGTTCGACGTGTCCCGGAAGTCGCGCGACTGCCCCGTGAGCGTCGTCGAGAACTCGGGCCCGAGCTCCTGCTCGGCCACGCGGTCCATGGCGGTGATGCCGTCCTCGATCGTGTAGCCGGGGGCGGGCCGCCCGCTCACGGTCGCCGACATGTAGCGGTTGAACCGAAAGATCTGCGGCGGCGTCGCCTGCTCGCTTACGGAGACGAGGTTGTCGAGGGGCACCGGGTCCCCGCTCGAGGACCGCACGTACAGGTTCGTGAGGTCGACGGGCTCGTTCCGGTCCTCGTCCTCGACGGCGGCGAGGATCTGACGCTGCTCGCCGTCCCGCACGAAGTAGCCGACCCGCTGTTCGGCGAGGGACAGCTGCAGGGTCTGCGCCACGTCGAGCGGCGAGACGCCGACGTTGTCGGCCTTCGCCCGGTCGATGTTCACCCGCAGCTCCGGCTTGTTGAACTTGAGGTTCACGTCTACGAAGGCCAGTTCCTCCTGTGCCCTTGCCGCCTGCAGGAAGGACGGCAGGGTCTCGCGAAGGTTCGAGACGCTCGACGTCTGGAGGACGTACTGCACCGGCAGCCCCCCCACGCCGCCGCCCACCGAGATGGTCGGCTCCTGCGACACGAAGGTGCGCGCCCCGGTCAGTCCCGACAGCGCCGCCTGGAGGCTGTCGGCGTACTCCATCTGCGAGACGTCCCGCTCGCCGGGCGGCACCAGGCGCGTAAACATGAACGCGGAGTTGACCGACGAGGCCGCCCCGAAGCCCGGCGACGTCACCGAGATGGTGGACCGCTGGTGGTCGGACGGGATGGTTTCGTTGACCGCCTCGTACATCTCGTCGACGAACTGGCTCATGTAGTCGTAGGTCGCCCCTTCGCGGGCCGTCGCGTTCATGCGAACGAGGCTCTGGTCCTCCAGCGGCGCCAGCTTCTGCGGCAGCGTGAAGTGGAAGTACCCGATAACGGCCGCGCAGCCGCCCATGATGACAAACGCCATCCACCGGTACTGCATGAACGACCGCAGCGAGCGGCGGTAGGCATCGGTCAGCGCCTGGAAGAAGGGCTCGGTCTTGCGGTAGATCCAGGGCTTCTGCTCTCGCTTCTTCAGCAGGCGGGTCGAGAGCATCGGCGTCAGGGTGAGCGCCACGAACGAGGAGATGGCCACCGCTCCGGCAATCACGAGCCCAAACTCCGCAAACAGCTGCCCGGTGAGCCCCCCCATGAAGATGATGGGGGCAAAGATGATGACCAGCGACACGGAGGTCGCGACGACCGCAAAGAAAATCTCACGCGTGCCCTCCAGGCCGGCCGTCGTCGTGTCCTTCCCCTCCTCGATTTTGCTGTAGATGTTCTCCAGCACGACAATCGCGTCGTCCACCACGAGCCCGATGGCCAGCACGAGGGCCAGCAGCGTGAGCACGTTGATCGAGAAGCCCATCGCGTACATCACGAAGAACGACCCGATCAGTGCAATGGGCACCACGATCAGCGGAATGAGCGTCGACCGCCAGTCGCGGAGGAAGAGAAAAATGATGAGGACGACCAGCAGGAAGGCCAGAACGATCGTCTGCTGGACCTCGTCGATGCTGTTCCGGATGGGTTCGGTGTTGTCGAAGCCGATACCGGTCTCCAGGTCGCTGGGCAGGTCGGCCCGGATGTTCTCGACCCGCCGGTAAAACTCGTCGACGATGTCGATGTAGTTGGCGCCGGGAAGCGGGCGCAGGACCACCCCCACCATCGGCGTCCCGTCGCGCTGGAGGAGCGTGCGCTGGTTGAGCGGGGCGATCTCGGCCCGCCCCACGTCCTCCATCCGCACGGTCTGACCTTCCTCACTCTGTTTGAGGATGAGCGAATTAAAGTCGTCGACCGTCTCGAGGCGGCTCTCCGTCCGCACCGTGAGCTCGATCGATTCCCCCTCGATGCGCCCGGACGGCAGCTCGACATTCGCCCGGTCCAACGCATTGCGCACGTCGAGGGGGGTCAGGTTGTAGGCTGCGAGCTGCTGCGGGTTGAGCCAGAGGCGCATGGAGAAGGTTTTCTCCCCCCAGATGTCGACCCGGCTCACCCCGTCGATCGTCTGGAGCCGCTCCTTGAATCGCTTGTCCGCGATCTCGGTGAGCTCCATCAGGCTCCGCGTGTCCGACTCGATGTTCAAAAACACGATCGGCGGCGCGCTGGCGTCGGACTTCGACACGCTGGGCGGCTCAGCGTCGGGCGGGAGCTGCTGCTGGGCCCGGCTCACCCGATCGCGCACGTCGTTGGCCGCCCGCTCGAGGTCCGCCCCCAGGTCGAACTCGACGGTCACCGTAGACTGTCCCTGGCGACTGACGGACTCCATGGTGCGGATGCCGTCGATGCCGTTGATCTGCTCCTCGAGCGGCTCGGTAATCTGGGAGTCGATCACATCGGCGTTGGCCCCCCGGTACTGGGTGCTCACGCTAATGATCGGCGGGTCGACGGCCGGGTATTCCCGCACGCCCAGGAAGTAAAATCCCACCGCCCCGAAGATCATGATGATCAGGGCGAAGACCGTCGCGAGGACGGGCCGTCGAATGCTGAGGGAATAAAGCGACATCGCTTGGGAGCTATCGGGGGAGCATGTGTCAGCGCGTACTGCGCTCAGGGGACGGAGGCGGACCTCCTCGACGCCGAGGAGCGGATCGTTTGCTACGCTCGCTGGATCGACGCACGGTCCATCGGGGGCGTTCTCGGCCGGCAAGAGGTCATTGCTGGTCCTCCGTGTTCGGGCCTCGACCCTCGAGTCCCTCGACCTGCACGGGCAGGCCGGCCCGCAGCTCCTGAACCCCGGAGGTGATCACCGTGTCCCGCAGCGAGAGGCCCTCGGTGACCTGGACCGTCGAGTCGGTGCGCATCCCGAGCGTGACGTTGCGCGGCCGGGCCGTTCCGTTCTCGGCCACGAAGACCCGCTGGCCGTCGAGCGTGGGGACGACGGCAAACGCGGGCACGACGACGGCGTCGGTGATTGTGCCGAGCGACACGGTGACGTCGGCAAACATGCCGGGCCGCAGGGTGCCGTCCGGGTTGTCGGCGCGGGCCCGGAGCCGCAGGGTGCGCGTCTCGCTGTCGACCTGCACGTCGGTGGCGTAGACCTCACCGTTCAGGGTCCGCTCAATGCCGCGGACACGGAAGGTGATCGGCTGGCCCGACCGCACCCGCGAGGCATACTTCTCGGCGACCGAAAAGTCGACCTTGATCGGGTCCAGGCGCTTGAGGGTCGTCACCTGCGTCTGGGGCGTCACGTACGCGCCCTCGCTCACGGCCCGCAGGCCCACGACGCCGCTGAACGGCGCACGGACCTCCGTCTTTGCGATCTGGGCCTCCACCAGCTCCAGCTCCGCCTCCAACACCTCTACCTCGTTGACGGTGGCGTCGTACTCCTCCTGGCTCACCCCGCCCTCCGCGAGAAGCCGCTTCTGGCGCTCGGCCCGGTCGGACGCCAGGTCGAGGCGGTGCTCCAGGCGCGTGCGCTCGGCCCGCAGCTCCGCGTCGTTGGTCTTCAAGAGGAGCTGTCCTTCCTGGACCCGTGCTCCTTCTTCGAACTGGATCGCGGTCACCTTGCCGGACGTCTCCGGCGTGAGCTCGACCGACTCGTCGGCCCGCAGCGTGCCGGTGGTGCGGACCTGTTCGGCCATCGAGCCCGGCCGCAGCACCGTGGCGTCCACCTGCATCGGCGCGGACTCGTCACTGCCGGTCTCCGTCGCCCCCGACCCGTCGAGCTTCGGCAGGGCCAGCCCGACGAGGATAAGCACGCCCACGCCAATGGCGACGACGCGCTTGGTGCGGCTCGTCCATCCGGGCTCGGACGACCCGGACTCGGGCGGGGAGGACTCCGGGGCGTCGGCCGACGACGAAGAAGTGGAACTCATGGTAAGACGGGCATCATCGGTGGGGAATCGGTCGCCCCGGCATCGCCCCCGCCCCTGCGGACCGACTGCAAAACACGAGTTGTAACCCGCATCTGAAATGTTGGTTCACGCGAGACACGCCCTCGGACGCGTTCCAGCGCTACATCGTTACGATTTCCCAGGTTTTCGAAGTGTGGGTCCCCGCCCCGGGTCGTTTTACGGCGCCTTCACGGCCGGAATGGGCGCAGTTCCGTGCTATTCTGCGGCCGGGACCGCCCCGGGGGGCAGTAGCACCAGCGGGCCGGGCTGGTGCTCGAGCAGAAGGTGGAGGACGGTCTGCGTGGGGGCGGTTTGCGTGGCGGGCCGCGCCCCCGTTTCGCGTCCGGGGCCGTCGGCGAGCGCACCGAGGGGCCCCGGCAGGAACTGCCCCACGTCGACCGTGCCGCTGGTGGAGTTCACCTCCCGCACGGTTCCCTCGCCCGGGGCAAGGCCCGTGGCTTCTCGTGCGAGGGCTACGGCCCGGGGGAGGCCGCCGACCTCGTCGACGAGCCCCACCTCGTTCCCGTCGAGGCCGGAGTAGATGCGGCCGGCGCCGACGTTCCGGATGTGCGCCTCCGTCGTATCGCGCCCCGCCGCCACCGCCCTGACGAACTCGTCGTAGCCCTTTCGGATGACAGTCTCGACGCGGCCGAGCTCCTCGTCGGTCAGCTTGCGGGTCGGGATCGACACACCGAGGAGCGGAAGCTGCAGTCCCTGCAGGAGGTCGGCCCGCTCGCCCCGCTGGACGACGTCGCTCGAGAGTCCGGTCTTGTCGCCGAAGCCCTCGTCGTAAATCCAGCCGCCGATGACGCCGATGGAGCCGGTAACGGTGTTCGGGCCGGCGACGATCGTGTCGGCGTGCGTCGAGACCCAGTAGCCGCCGGAGCCGGCCACCTGCCCCTGACTGACGATCACGGGCTTCTCCTGCGCACAGGCCCGGATGGCCTCCCCCACCTGAGCGGCCGCGACGGGCGAGCCCCCGGGCGAGTCGACCCGGAAGACCACCGCGGCCACGTCGTCGTCCTCGGCGAGGTCGCGGATCTTCTTGCTGAGCGCCCGGCTCTCCATCCCTGCCTCGACCTGCGTGGCGCCGAGGCCGTAGACCAGGGCGATCTCGGGGGCGGCGCCCCAGTCGCGCGTGACGGTGGCAATCTGGTCGAGGTCGTCGGCGTCGAGGGAGGCGGTGGCCCCGCCGGTCGCCTCCCGGAGCAGGCCGTCGCGCTCATGCCAGCGGGCCAGCGTGTCGACGAGGCCGGCCTGCCGGGCCTCCCGGGCCGTGAGGGCGAGTTTCTCATCGATGATGCGGTCGAGCGAGTCGGGCCCGAGGGGGCGGGCGGCCGTGATGTCGTCCGTAGTGAGCTCGTACTGATCGTCGACGTACTCTCGGCGCTGAAGGCTGTCGGCCGCCGAGTAGTCGGTCCGGGAGAAGCGCTCGAACGCCGACTTGTACTCGAAGAAGCGCCACGCCTGCACGCCGAGGCCGAGCTTCTCGAGCGTGCCCTTCACGAAGGTGCGGCCCGCCGCGTAGCCGGGCAACGTGAGGCCGCCCTGCGGGTCGAGGGCCACCACGTCGGCCACGCTGGCGAGGTGGTAGGCCGTCATGCCACCATTCTCCAGATGGGCGATGACCGTGACCCCGCGGGCCTGCGCCCTCTGCAGGGCCGTCCGCAGCTCCCACGCCAGCTCCGGGCGCACCTCGATGCCGGACAGGGTGAGCGCCAGCGCCGCGACCCGATCCTTCTCGCCCGCCTGCCGGATCGTCCGCAGGAGCTCGTAGAAGCGGGGCGGCGCGTCGTCGAACAGGTCCCCGAATCGCGTGTCCCGGTACGGCACCGGGCCCTGCAGGGAGAGCTCGACGTGCTCCTCATCGTCCCGGACAGCCTCGGCAAAAGCACTCGGTTCGTAGTCGCCGGCCCGGACGCGGTTCACCTGGCCGCCGTAGTCGCCCGACGGATCGATGCGGGACTGGGTGTCGAGCCCCGCGCGGCCGAGCTCGACCCGGAGCCCGACCGACACCGCCTCGCTGTCGAAGACGCGCGTCCGGAGGTCCACCCCGTCGATCACCTCCACCGCGGCGCCGGCGCTCCAGGGCACGTCCGCCAGCGCCGCCCCCTCCCCCCACGCCGCGTCGGCGAAGAGGGTCAGGCGCGGCGTGCCGAGCGGCCGGACGCCGACCTCGCCCACCACCTCGCGGTCGTCGGTCTCCAGCGCGATATTGCCGGCGAGCCCGACCGACAGATACGGACTGGGCCGGGACACCGTCCCCACCGTGAGGCGATTGTAGCGTCCGAGGGCGGTGGCGTCCCCCGAGAAGCCCTGGTACCCGACCCCGAAGGCCGCGTCGCCCATCCCGCCCGACAGGCTGAGGTGATACCCGGTCGCCCGGAGGGGCCCGGCCTTCCGGCGGACGAGCCCGGCCCCGAGCCCTCCCGCGCTCGTGAACACCCCCCAGTCCTGCACGGTGGCCGCCGCCCGCCCGTCCGTCGTCCACGCCGCCACGAGGTGGTTGCCCGCCAGCGCCGGCGTCGCCGGGTTGCCGTAGCCGAGCAGCCCCTCGCGGAAGCTGGCGGGCGGGGCGCCCAGGAAGTCGGTGGTCTCGTAGTAGGACGCCATGTCCGGCGCCTGGGCCCGAACAGGCTGTCCGTCCCCGACAGAAACTGCGAATCCAGCGACGAGAACGAGAACGAAGAGGCGTCGCAGGACAACCATCGGTATATTACTGGGGTGTTCGTCAGAAAAGCGGCCAAGGGACACCCTCAACGGGACCGTCCGCTGTCGGAGTGGACAGACACAGGACCGACAGACACTGAGTAAAATGGGTAGCGGCCCGAGCCGATCCAGAAACAGTGGGGTGCAGGCGGGCGGTTTACTGATACGTGAATGGGGTCCTAGAAGATGATCCCGACTGGTAGCAGACCACGGTCCTCCCCGAATGAAAGAGAGAGTTGACCTACCTGTGCACGGATCAGTACGACGGTGATCGACGGGCCGTTTGCGCGCCGCGGTCCCTTTCCCTCCTTCTCATCCCCTCGGTCCCCCATGCCCCCTCAATCCATCGACGAGGTCCTCGACCGCCTGGACCGAATCATCGCCGACGCCCGTCGGACCGACGACCCGCTCGGCTACTTCGCCGCCCTCTACCGGGACGTCACGGCCCGGGTCGCGTCGACCATCGAGGACGGCGGCTTTCAGGACGGCCCGCGGATGGAACGGCTGGACGTCGTGTTCGCAAACCGGTACTTCGAGGCCCTGGAGGCCCGCGGCACTCAGGCGGGCCCGCCGCGTGCCTGGCAGCGCACCTTCGCGGCCGCCGACCGGTGGCGCCCCCTCATCCTTCAGCGTCTCCTCCTCGGCATGAACGCGCACATCAACCTCGACCTGGGGATCGCCGCCGTCGAGACCGCGTCCGCCTCGGGCCTGCAGGACCTGAAAGCCGACTTTATGCAGATCAATCAGATTCTCGGGTCGATGGTGGAGGCCGTCCAGCGGCGGCTCGCGCGGGTCTCTCCGTGGATGGGGGTGCTGGACCATCTCGGCGGCGAGATCGACGAGGCGATCAGCAACTTCTCGCTCGTCCGTGCGCGACGGGATGCGTGGTCGTTCGCCACCAGGCTCGCGACCCTCGAAGGACAGCAGCGCCGGCAGGTGATCGAGGCCAAGGACCGGGCAACCGCCCGGCGGACCGACGCGATTCTCCGTCCGGGCGGCGTGTTGCTCGTGCCCGTGCTCGTCGCCATCCGGCTGCGGGAGACGAGCGACGTCGCGTCGGTGATCGAGGCGCTCTCGCGCACGAGCCCCGCCGCCTAGTGCAGAATCAAGCAATCTATTTTGGGTAGGGTCATTTCGAGCGGCCCCAACCGCTGTCGGGGGCGTCGAGAAATCTCCCCGAATCCAACGGAATCGACAGCATAGGGGCGGTTTCTACAACCAATCGCTCGACTCGCCGGATCTGGAGAACGTCTAATCACAAAGAGACCGCTTGAAGTTGCACTATCGACCTTGCACAACGACGCTCACAAATTCGGGGGCGACCCCGCTGCGGGGTCTGCGATCTCCGTCCACTCCGTCGTGCAAGCTCACTGGTCGCCCACGGCCGCCTGCGCGCCGCTCCCCGACCGGTCATCAGTCCCCGTCTCCCCCGCCGCCCGAGAACACGCTCGACAGGTCGAGGAAGCTGACGTTGGCCCCGAGGAAGAGGAAGGGATCCCGCCACC
>JAZKTD010000098.1:0-11363 GCA_036625705.1 Salinivenus sp. | reverse complement strand
TCGGCGGGCGACTGCTCGGGATCGTCCGGGAGCAGGGCGTCGCCCACCACGTACGAGTCCGGGTCCTCCATGCGCGGCTGAACGACCATCTCTCCCAGCAGGCCCGTGGTGAAGAGCTGCGCCCCGAAGAGGATGAGCAGCAGGCCCAGGAGGAGCAGCGGCCGGTCCCCGATCGGGTGGCCGAACACGAGCTTGTCGATCGTGAGCCACAGGTTGATGCCGACGCCCGCCGTGAACGTGAGGGTGCCCAGGCCCCCAAAGAAGTGCATCGGCCGCACGGCGAAGCGCGTGAGGAAGACGACGGTGATGAGGTCGAGGAAGCCCTTCACGAACCGGTCGGCCCCGAACTTCGTCTCCCCGTACTTGCGCGGATGATGCTCGACGGGCTGCTCCGTGATGCGGTGGTACCCGGCCCACTTGGCGAGCAGGGGGATGTAGCGGTGGAGCTCGCCGTAGACGCTGACGCTCTCGACGACCTCCCGCCGGTAGGCCTTGAGGCCGCAGTTGAAGTCGTGGAGGTCGAGGCCGGAGGTGAGGCGCGTCACCCAGTTGAAAAAGCGGCTCGGGAGGGTTTTGCGGAGCGGGTCCTTCCGGTCCTTCTTCCATCCGCTGACGAGGTCGTACCCCTCCTCCAGCGTCTCGACGAGGGCCGGAATCTCGGCCGGGTCGTCCTGCAGGTCCGCGTCCATGGTCACGACGTACCGGCCCCGCGCCCGCTCGAACCCGACGGAGAGGGCCGCCGATTTGCCGTAGTTGCGCTGAAACCGCAGGCCCGCAATGCGCGGGTCGTCCTCGTGCAGCGCCTGCACGGCCGCCCAGGTGTCGTCCCGCGAGCCGTCGTCGACGATCCACACCTGGAAGGTCAGCCCCGCCCTCTCGCACGCGGCGCGGATGCGCTCGGCCAGCTCCGGCAGCGATTCGGCTTCCTCGTAGGCCGGCACGACGATCGACACGTCCGGCCGGTCAGCCTCGGAGGATGCTGATTGAAGGGAAGACGGCTCCACGGTTAAGGACGTCGCTCGCGTGTCACGCTTCATTGTGCGTATTGCGTATTCCGCAGTGCAGGGGTGTCCCTGAAATACGAAATACGCAATACGACTTACGCATCGATCGTCGCGTACTTGGCGTTGCGCTCGATGAACTTGCGGCGGGGCTCCACCGAGTCGCCCATGAGGGTGGAGAAGAGACGGTCGGCGGCCGCGGCGTCGTCGATAGTCACCTGCTGGATCTTCCGCGTCTCCGGGTTCATGGTGGTGGTCCAGAGCTGCTCGGGGTTCATCTCGCCGAGGCCCTTGTAGCGCTGCATGGTCGGGCTTCGGCCGTCGGCCCGCAGCTCCTGCATGCGGTCCTGCATCTCCTCGTCGGTCCAGCAGTAGATCTCCTGGCTGCCGTTCTGGATGCGGTAGAGCGGCGGCAGGGCGATGTAGATGTTGCCCTTCTCGATGAGCGGGCGCAGCTGGCGGTAGAAGAACGTGAGGAGGAGCGACCGGATGTGGGCGCCGTCGACGTCGGCGTCGGTCATCATCACGATCTTGTGGTACCGCATTTCGCTCATGTCGAACTCCTCCTCCGTCGACGTGAGGCCGGTGCCGAGGGCCGTGACGATGTTCTGAATTTGGTCGTGCTCCAGAATGCGGTCGAGGCGGGCCTTCTCCACGTTCAGGATCTTGCCGCGCAGCGGCAGGATGGCCTGAAAGTGACGGTCGCGCGCCTGCTTGGCCGACCCGCCGGCCGAGTCCCCCTCCACGAGGTAGAGCTCACTCTCCTCCGGCTGCCGCGAGGTGCAGTCGGCCAGCTTGCCGGGGAGGCTCCCCCCCGAGAACGCGTTCTTGCGCTGCACGAGCTCGCGGGCCTTCCGCGCCGCCGCCCGCGCCTCGGCCGCCGTGATCACCTTCTGAATGATCTGCTCGGCCTGGTCGGGGTGGTCCTCCAGCCAGCGCCCCAGCTTCGTGTTGATGAGCGACTCGACGATGCCCTGCACCTCCGAGTTGCCGAGCTTCGTCTTCGTCTGCCCCTCGAACTGCGGCTCCGCGACCTTCACCGACAGCACGGCCGTGAGCCCCTCCCGGAAGTCGTCGCCCGACAGGTCGAACTTCAGGCCGCTGAGCATGTCGTTTTTCTGGGCGTACCGCTTGAGCGTCCGGGTGAGGGCCCGCCGGAAGCCGGTGATGTGCGTGCCGCCCTCGTGGGTGTTGATGTTGTTGACGAAGGAGAGGACGTTCTCGTTGTAGCCGTCGTTGTAGCGCATGGCCAGCTCAACGGGCACCTCCTCGTCCTCGTCGGTGATGTAGATCGTGTCGTCGAGGATCGGGTCGCGCGCCTCGTCGAGGTACTCGACAAACTCCCGGATGCCGCCCTCCGAGTAGTAGGTCTCCTCGGCCAGGTCCTCGTCGTCCTCGCGGTCGTCTGCGATGGTGATCTGCACCCCGGCGTTGAGGAAGGCCAGCTCGCGCAGCCGGTCCGAGAGCGTCTCGAAGCGAAACTCGGTGGTCTTGAAGATGTCGTCGTCGGGCCAGAACCGGATGTGCGTGCCCGTCTCCTCGCCCGCCTCCATCGGGCGCACTTTCTGCACCGGCTCTTCGGGCACGCCGCACAAATACGTCTGCTCCCAGACCGAGCCGTCGCGCCACACCGTAACCTCGAAGCGGGAGGCGAGCGCGTTGACGACCGAAACGCCCACGCCGTGCAGGCCGCCGGACACCTTGTAGCTGTCCTTGTCGAACTTGCCGCCGGCGTGGAGAACGGTCATCACCACCTCCAGGGCCGAGCGGTCTTCCACCGGGTGCATGTCCACGGGAATGCCGCGCCCGTTGTCCTTAATCGACACGGACCCATCCTCGTAGAGCTGCACCTCCACGCGGTCGCAGTGCCCGGCCATCGCCTCGTCGATCGAGTTGTCGAGCACCTCGTACACGAGGTGGTGCAGGCCCCGCAGCCCCACGTCGCCGATGTACATCGAGGGCCGCTTGCGCACCGCCTCCAGGCCCTCGAGCACCTGAATGTTTGAGGCCGCGTACGCGCTGATGGCGCGTTCCGGGAGGTCCGTCGTCTCGCTCATAGAAGAGGGAAAGCCAGTGGGGGAATGCGTGATGAGGGGGTGTTCGGAGGATGTGCCTCCGTCTGTGTTCTGATTTTTGATTCAACGATTCCTGCCCGCGATGGTTCGGCTCCGCCTCCACAATCAAAGACCCTGTGGATGTGGACCCGAAGGGCCCCCGAAGCGACCAGGGCAATCGTATCCTGGAACTGAAGCGAGCGGCGGAGGCCCACGGGCCCTCTCCGTTCCGACGGTGCCCGGAAAGAGAGGGCAAATGTACGTGTGGGAGCATGGACGGGTGGCCCTCCCGCTCCGCTGCGTTCTCGCGTCGGTACGTGGCCATCAAGATGCGATCGCCGTGCCGGGGCGACGGCAATTGGTTTTCCAACGCCCACGCTCTACCTTTGAAGTGACATTCCGTACTCGCTTCCTTCGCACACGCCGCGGGTTCCTGTGCCGGCCCGCCCGGCCAGGATGAAAAGGGAACGCCAGTGATGTCAGTGTCGAGTGTCGATTTTCGAGTGTCGATTGGGGGACTGATTCGACACTCGGGATTCGCAATTCGTCAGTGATCAGTCTGGGGCTGTACCCGCAACTGTGAGTCGGACGGGGACGATGCACGTAGACGCACGGTTCCACTGTTCCGGTCGTGTTGCCCGCTGAGGGCGGCGGTCCGGGCTGGGAAGGGGCCGTGCCGAGCGCACGTCCCGGTTCCGTCGGCCTTTCCTGCCGACGGGCGCCGTCCGACGAGCCAGGAGACCTGCCTGCGTGCGTGACGGGGACCCCGGCTGCCGTCGCGGGTCCTCTCACTGCCAACAACCTCCGGGATCTGAGGCTTGTGGCGTGCTCGCCCCCAGACGGCCCCCACGGGACGGGCGTCCCTCATGATACTCGCGCCCCCCGTGGCCCGACGCTGGAGCGGCCGCCCGAGCCTCTCGACTGAGGTGAGGGCTCTTCTTATATGGCTGCTCCGTCCCGTCTTTTCGTCGCCCTTCTGTCGGGGGCTCTCCTGCTGCTGAGTCTCGCTCCCCTCCGTGGGGCCGCCCAGACACCGGCGTCTCCAACCCCGACCGACGACTCCCTCCGCGTGCAGTGGGAACGGACGCTGCCGCCGCTCACGGTGACGGCCAGCCGCCTGCCCACGACGCCGGCCCAGGCCCCGGCCCGCATCACGGTGATCGACTCCGTCGCCCTCGCGCGCACCGGGGCCGCCTCCGTGGCGTCCGCCCTCGAGGCCCGGGCGGGCCTCTTCGTGCGGCGGTACGGCGACGGCGGGCTGGCCACCCCCGCCCTGCGCGGCACCGGGGCCTCCCAGACCGCGCTCCTGCTGGACGGGCAGCCGATTTCCGATCCCCAGATCGGGCACCTCGACCTGTCGCTCCTGCCAACGGTGCTGCTCCGCTCGGTGGAGGTAATGCACGGCCCCGCCTCGTCGCTCCACGGCTCCGACGGCCTCGGCGGCGCGATCCACCTGCGCACCCTCCGTCCCCGGTCGTCGCTTCGGGTCCGGGGCACGGCCCACGCCGGGGCCTTCGGGGAGCGGGGTGGCGGCCTGCTCCTAGGCGGGCCGCTCGGGGACCGCACCTCGGTGCTCGCCGCCGCGGACGTCCAGACGACGGACGGCGACTTTCCGTACCTCGACGAGACCCAGTTCCCGGCCCGGACGGTCCGGCGCCGGAACGCCGACCGGGTGCGCCGCTCCCTCTACGGCAGCGTCCGCTCCACCGCGGGGGACCACCGCTTCCGCGTGTCCGGCTGGGGAACGTGGGCGGAGCGAGGCCTGCCTCCGCCCTCCTCGACGGCCTCCGCCGGCGAGCGGCAGTGGGACACCCAGCTCCGCCTCTGGGGCCGCGACCGGGTGCCGGTCGGCGTCGGGCAGCTCACCGTGCAGGGCCTCACCCAGCACACGCGCCTCCGGTACGCCAACCCCGCGCAGGGCCTCGACCAGACCGGCCGGACGTGGGTGCACTCCCTCGAGGCCACGCTCCGAACCGCGCTCACCGATCGGTGGGCGGGGGCCGGCGGCCTGTCGGGCAGCCTCGCCCGCGCCCGCCACCCCCGGCTCGACGCCGCGGCCCACCAGGAGCACCTCGCCGCCTTCGCCGAGGGCACCGGCACGTACGGGCGCCTCCGCCTCTACCCGGCCCTCCGCGCCGACACGTACTGGATGCCGGACGGCGCGACCCGCCTCGCGCTGAGCCCCCGGCTCGGCCTCAACTGGCAGCCCGTCCCCGCCTGGTCGTCGCTTCGCCTCAAGGCCCAGGTGGGCCGCGCCTTCCGCGTGCCCACCTTCAACGACCGGTACTGGCAGCCCGGCGGCACCCCCGGCCTGCGCCCGGAGCGAAGCTGGGGCGGCGACCTCGGGCTCTGGCTGGGCCGCCCGCAGGGCCACGTCGAGCTGACGACCTTCGGCCACCGCCGCCGCGACCAGATCGTCTGGCGGCCGACCGGACAGGGCTACTGGTCTCCGACCAACGTGGGACGCGTCCGCGTGCTCGGCGCCGAGGCCGCCGCCGCCCGCTCCGGGACGCTTCCCTTCGGGCCCACGCTGGAGGGGGGCCTCACCTACACGTTCACCGACGCCCGCACCCGCACCGACCCCGACGCCGCGTCCTACAACGCCCCCCTCCGATACGTCCCGCGCCACCAGCTGAAGGTCCACTCCACGGTCTCGTGGGGCCCGGCCACCCTCTCGGCGCATGCCCGCTACACGGGCCGCCGCTACGTGACGAGCGACGCCAGTCAGGCGCTCGCCCCCTACGTGGTGGCCGGCACGCGCCTGCAGGTGGCGCACACAATTGCGGGGGTCCGCACCGCCCTCGCCCTGCGGGTCGACAACCTGCTCGACACCGACTACCGGAGCGTCGGCTCCCGCCCGATGCCACCCCGCCACGCCCAGATTCGACTTCTCGTGGCGCCCTGAGAACCGCTCGCGGCGCCCATTCTTCGACATTCACTGCAGCCCCGTTTTTCTATGACGCTTCGCCAAGGCCTTCTCGTACTCTTCGTCCCCCTTCTCAGCGCCGCCCTCTTCGGCTGCGACCTGTCCGGCACCACCGGCGGCCCCGAGGCCCCGAGCGTGACGGGCGTGTACGTCGCCAACCAGGGCAACTTCGGCGACGGCAACGGGTCCGTCACGGTCTACAACCCGTCGACCGAGCAGCTGCGGCCGCGGGCCGTCCGCGGGCTCGCCTCCATCGTGCAGGGCATCACCGTCCGCGACACCACGCTGCTCGTGATGGCCAACAGCGCCGCGCGCATCGACGTGTTCTCGACCGACGGGCCGACCCAGACCGGCCAGGTCACCGGCGTCACCAGTCCCCGCTACGCGGCCTTCACCGACCCCGCCACGGCGTACGTCACGGACCAGTCGTTCACGGGCCCCTCCGCCGTGCGCGTGCTCGACCTGTCGGGCGGGCAGCCGCGGGTCGTCTCCACCATCCCGGTGAGCGGGTCGCCGGAGGGCATCGCCGTCGCGGGGGACCGCGCGTACGCCGCCCTCGGGGCCTTCGCCGACACCAGCCTCGTGGCCGCCATCGACGTGGGCCAGAACGCGCTCGACGACGAGATCGACGTGGGCTGCACCCCCCGCGACGTGGCCGCCGACGGCAGCGGCGACGTCTTCGCCCTCTGCAGCGACGCCGCCGAGGCGGTCGTCCTGGACGCTCGTTCGGGGGCCGTCCAGACCCGTCTGTCCCTCCCCGATACCGCCGAGACCGCGTTCGGGGTGGGCGACCCGGCGTCCTACACGGCGGCGGCCGAGGAGCTCCACGTGACCACGGATACCGGCGTCATCCGAATCGACACGCGCTCGGACGCCGTCGACGCGCTCCTCGACGTGGGGCTGTCCTCGGCGCCCGGCGCCGTGGCCTACGACGCCGCCCGACAGGCGCTGTACGTCGCCCGTCTGCCCGACGCTCCCTTCACGGAGCGGGGGACCGTCACCATCCACGACCGCGGCGGCACGCAGACCGGCTCGTTCCAGGCCGGCATCGCCCCTACGGCCATCGACTTTCGACAGGCGCAGCCGTAATGCGCTGCGGCCCGACGAGAGGAATGCTGCCCCCCGCCTTCCCGACAGGAGCCCGTTTCGATGCACATCGATCGCTGCTACTGCTACCAGGTCCCCTTCGACCGGCTGAAGGACGTGGCCGAGGAGACCGGCGCCGACTCGATCGAGGCTCTCCAGGCCCACGTCCTGTTCGGCGCCAACTGCCAGCTGTGCCATCCCTACGTTCGCCAAATGCTGCGGACCGGCGAGACCGTCTTCGACGAGATCCTGGAGGAGGACGACGCGGCCGCTGAGGGCGACGACTCAGAAACGTGACCGTACTCTGACGGCTCCGCGCGGCGACGATCAACTCCGACCGTCGTGCGTAAAGAGGATCCATCGCCTTCTTCCCAGTCTGCGTCGTCCGATGGCCTCCCTCCTGTACATCTTCCCCCACCCCGACGACGAAAGCTTCGGGCCCGCTCCGGTGCTCGACCGCCAGCGGCGCGCGGGGCACGACGTGCATCTGCTCACGCTGACCCGCGGGGAGGCCACCTCTCAGCGCGAGCGACTGGGCTACTCGAAGGCGCAGATGGGCGAGACCCGGTACCAGGAGATGCAGGACGTCGCGGACGTGCTCGACCTCTCCTCGATGACGGTGCTCGAGTACCCGGACGGGGCTCTCGGCGAGCTCAACCCGCTGGTGCTCGAGGACGAGATCGCGACGCGCATCCACGACCTCGCCCCGGACGTGGTGGTGACCTATCCGGTCCACGGCATCAGCGGACATCCGGACCACCTGGTGTCCCATGCCGTGACGAAGCGGGTGGCCTGTGCCCTCCGTCGAGACGGGGTCGCCTACCCGAAGCGGCTCGCCTTCTTTACGCTGCCGCCCGCCCCGGACGACGCCGAGCGGCCGGAGCACCTCCGGCACTCTCCCGCCGACCTCATCGACTGCGTGGTGCCCGTCTCCGAGGCCAACCTCGACGCCGGGCACGAGGCGCTGGACTGCTACGTCACCTACCAGCCCGTCATCGAGGCTCAGCGCCCCCTCCGCTCCGTAAAAGACGGGGTGGCCTTCGAGTTCTTCGGGGAGCGCCACGACCCGCGCCTGTCGGGCCTGCTGGAGGGGCTCGAGGACCGCGCCGACGCGTCGTTCGCCCCGACGACCACGACGGAATGACGGCCGGGCTGTTATCGAAATGATAATCTGGCCCCCCTCACGCCCGGGAACGCTGCTTCGGACTGTATCCGTATCACGGACGCCTTGTTTTCTCGATTTACCGGCGCTCCTTTCATGAGCAGCGTGGCTTCGATCGGGTCGTTCCGGTTCCCGTTTTCCGTGAACCGCCTCGCCCTGAAACTGTCCGGCGTCGTGACCCTCGCTACGGCGCTCGCCGTGGCCGTCCTGCCGTCCGCCTCCCTCGGGGCGGCCGCCGGGGCCGGGCTGGGCGTCGGGGCCGTCGCCTACGCGGCGGCGCACCACTGGCTCCACCGGCGCCTCCAGCGTGTGCGCCGCATCCTCCGGGGCATCCGGCGACATACCTTCGAGGACCTGACGCCCCCCACTGGCGCCACGGACGACGAGCTCGGCCTCCTGCTCCGGGAGGTCTACCGAACCGGGCAGACCCTCGAGAATGAAATTCAGGAGCTGAAGGAGCGCGAACACTACCGCCGGGAATTTATCGGCAACGTCTCCCACGAACTCAAGACCCCGATCTTCTCGGCGCAGGGCTTCGCCGAGACGCTTCTCGATGGGGCTCTCAACGACGAGGAGGTCAACCGGACCTTCCTCCAAAAAATCCTGAACAACGTCACCCGGCTCGAGAACCTCGCCCGCGACCTCTCGGCCATTACCAAGATTGAGACCGGCGAGATGGAGATGTCCAGCGAGGCCTTCGGGCTGGCCGACATGTTCGAGGAGGTCCGCGACTCGCTGGAGCTGAAGGCCGAGGAGAACGACGTCACCCTCCAGTTCGACCGCGCCGAGGACCTTCCCGTCGTCTACGGCGATCGGAGCCGAATCCGGCGGGTACTCGTGAACCTCGCCGACAACGCCATCAAGTACAACGAAGCGGGCGGCACCGTGACGCTGGAGGCCCGGTCCACCGCCGACGACATGGTTCGAATCAGTGTCGAGGACGACGGCATCGGCATCCCGCCCGATCACCTGCCCCGCCTCACCGAGCGCTTCTACCGGGTCGACAAGAGCCGCTCGCGCAACCAGGGCGGTACGGGGCTAGGGCTCGCCATCGTGAAACACATCCTGGCCGCCCACGACCGCGAACTGCGGGTCGACAGCACCCCGGGTGCGGGCTCTACGTTTTCCTTCACGCTTCCCACGACGCCCTTCTCCTCCCTCGAGCCCGCGTAGCCCCGGCGCCGCACCGCCGATGGAGCCGGTCCTCGCGTAACGATGCCCTGGCTCAGTGACGCAATGCCGGCCCGGCCCCGGGCCGTCGCGCCGACGCTTTCCTCGCCCGCCCCCCGTCCCGATGGCATCCTCTGAACGCCCCCCGTCGCTCGACGTGGCGGTCTCGCCCAACTACGACGCCCTGAGCCGCGTCGCCGCCGAGCGAGTCGCGGCCTGTATTCGCTCGACGCTGGCCACGCAGGACACCTTTGCTCTCGCCCTGGCGGGGGGCAGCACGCCGCGCGGACTGTACGAGCACCTGGCCGAGGCCGCCCTGCCCTGGGACCGGGTCCACCTCTACTGGGGCGACGAGCGGTTCGTCCCCCACGACCATCCGAAGAGCAACGTGCGGCTGGTACGGACGACGCTGCTCGACGGCCTCGACGGGCCCGACGCCCACGTGCACCCAATGCCCACGTCTCAGGTCCCCGACGCCGCCGCGGCCGCCTACGCCGACACGCTCCAGCGCGCCTTCGCCGACCGGCCCCACACCTTCGACCTGGCCCTGCTCGGCATGGGCGAGGACGGGCACACCGCGTCGCTCTTCCCCGAGCACGACCCATCCCCGACCGATCCGGCGTGGGTCCGGGCCGTCTCGGCCCCGCCCCGCCACGACATCGCCCAGCGCCTCACCTGCACGCTTCCGGTGCTCAACGAGTCCCGGCAGGCGTTCGTGCTGGTCTCCGGGGAGGCGAAGCAGGCTACCGTGCGGGCGGCCCTTCACGACCGCGACACGGCGCTCCCCATTACTCGCGTGCAACCCCGCGACCGGCTCCTCTGGCTCCTCGACGCGGCGGCGGCCCCGACCGACCGCTCGGCGTAGCCCCCGCCTACGGGCCTCTTTCGTCGAGATCGTCCCCGATAAGGCCCAAGGGCCCTCTCCATGGGCATCTGCTGGAATAACTCTTGCTTTGCATTTAGGCCCGCCATGCCTACGCCCGGCCCCCTCCGGCTCGGGGTCGTTTTGGCCCGTCGAGTCCGGAACTCCCCGGCGTGGGAGAACGCCCGGCGGCCTGAACGTTTCGAATCGCCGAGAGGGATTCCCACGCTCTCGGCCTTGAGCCCCCCACCCCATCGGCTGTTTCAGCACGCCATGGAAAATCCTGTTGATCGTACCATTCGACTGATGTCCCTCGCCGCGGGAATCGTCGGCCTCCTTGTGATCGTCGCCTTTCAGTTTATCTGATCCCGGATCTGTTGCAGTATTCGGGAATGGACGGGGAGACGTACGGGGGGACGGAGGCAAACTGCCCCCTCCTCGACCCCGACGGCCGTCGCGACGCGGCCCTTCCCCTGTCTCTCCCCGGCGGAGCCTGGTCGCGACGGAGATCGAGTGCACGCGACGTGGGGATATGACGAGTCGGCTGCGGAGCCGGTCCTGGATCCGGAACGGGGATGTGTACGTTCTATGGAAACTTCGCCGCCGCCCGGACCCTGCCCCTGCCGGTTCCGTACGGGCCGGTTGTCTCAATTCGCTCCGAAACCGTGCCCAAGAGTCGCTCCGCTGCTATGGCGAACCTCATCGTCGTTGGTGACCGTGTGCTCATCGATCCCCAGGTCGGTGAGGAGGAGACCGACAGTGGCCTCGTTCTTCCCGCGTCCGTCTCCGAACAGGAGAACGTGCGGAGCGGGCGGGTCGTGAAGACGGGCCCCGGGTACCTTACCCAAAATCCGGAGTACACCGAGAGCGAGTCGTGGAAGGAGTCGAGCGAGCCGGTCCGGTACCTTCCCCTTCAGGCCAATCCCGGCGACCACGCCTTCTTCCTCCGCAACGAGGCCATCGACCTGCGGTACGAGGGCGACCACTACCTGATTGTGCAGCACAACGCCATCCTCGCCCTGGTCCGCGACGACGGCCCCGACGGCCCCCGCGAGGAGCCTTCGGACACGACGGTCGACGACATCGAGGACCTCTGGGACGA
>JAZKTD010000097.1:0-11377 GCA_036625705.1 Salinivenus sp. | reverse complement strand
GTGGTGGATCGTGACGCCGCCGAGCACGAGCGGGCGGTCGGGAACGAGACGATGGACGTCGTAGCCGATGCCGATGCGCATGGATATACCGATACGTGAATAAGTCTGTAAAGACGGATTTGGCTGCGACGATACACGGTCCCCATTTACCGCGTGGGATTGTTTACGTACATTCTCACGGATCGGTAAAAACGGAGAAAGCAAGGGACACCTCGCGGCGGATCTACGAACCGGACGCCGACCGATCGGGGTCGGTCGCCCAGGCGGCCCAGAGCTGCTGGGCCATCTGCCAGTCGCCCGTCGTCGTAATCTTGAAGTTGCGGCGGTGGCCCTCCACGAGACGGACGTCCCGCCCGGCCCGCTGCACGAGGCCCACGTCGTCGGTGGCCGGGCGGCCGTCGGCCGCCGCGGCCTGGCGGTGCGCCTCCTCCAGCCAGGCCCGTCGAACGCCCTGCGGCGTCTGCATGCGGTAGAGCTCTCGTCGGGCCACAGTCTCTCCAAAGACGCCCTCGTCGGCCCGACGCAGGGTATCGGCCACCGGCATCGCCAGGGACGCCGCGCCGTGCGACCGCGTCTCGCGGACGACCGCCGTGACCGCCTCGGCCCGCACGAACGGGCGAACCGCGTCGTGGACCAGCACGATCTCCACGGGGGCCGGCACGGCACGCAGCGCGTGCCGGACCGACGCCTGCCGGGAGTCGCCGCCGCTCACGACGGCCCCGAGCGTGCTGAGCCCCTCGGCCTGCAGGCGGTCACTCACCTCCTGAACGTGGGCCTCGGGCACCGCCACCACGATGTGCCCGACCGCCGGATGGCGCTCGAACACGAGAAGAACCTGAACCAGGAGCGGGCGATCGCCGAGGGTGCGAAATTGTTTGCGGGGCCCGCCCAGACGGCGCCCCTCCCCGGCGGCGGGCACCAGTACCGCCACGTCATTCGGGGCCTCGGCGTCGGTCGGCTCGGACATAAATCGAGAGGGTGGTGGCGGGCCAGACGGCTATTCGATCAGCATCGCGTCGCCGAACGAAAAGAGGCGGTACTCCTCCTCGAAGGCCTCCTCGTAGACCTCAAAGGCGTAGTCGTACCCCAGAAACGCCGAGGCCATCATGTAGAGGGTGCTCTCCGGGCGGTGAAAATTGGTGATCATCCGCTCGGTGATCTTGAAGTCGTACTCGGGGTAGACGAAGAGATCGGTCCAGCTGTGGTCGGCCTTCAGCGTCTCGTCGGCCGAGAGGCTCGACTCGAGGGCCCGCACGACGGTGGTGCCGCAGGCGGTGACGGTGTTTTCCTCGGACAGAAGGGCCCGGTTCACCGCATCGGCCGTCTCCTGCGGAATGATGAACTCCTCGGAGTCCATGCGGTGCTTCGTGAGGTCCTCCACGCCCACGTCCCGGAACGTCCCCCGGCCCACGTGGAGCGTGATGGGGAGCACCTGCACGCCCTTGTCCTCGAGGCGGTCGACCAGCTCCTCGGTAAAGTGGAGCCCCGCGGCCGGGGGCGCCACCGCGCCCCGGTGCTCGGCGAAGATGGTCTGGCAGCGCTCGTAGTCTTCGTCCTCGGGCTCGCGGTCGATGTAGCCCGGCAACGGCGTTTCCCCGAGGTTCCGAATTTTGGCGTAGAGCTCGTCGTTCGACTGGTCGAACGAGAAGCGGATGGTTCGGCCCCGGGACGTGGTGTTGTCGATGACCTCGGCCGTGAGGTTCTCGTCGAACTCGAGCTTGTTGCCAATTCGGATTTTTCGGGCCGGATCCACCATCACGTCCCAGAGGCGACTCTCGGGGTTCAACTCCCGAAGCAAAAAGACCTCAATGTCGGCCCCGGTTTTCTTCTTTTGCCCGTAGAGCCGGGCGGGATAGACCTTCGTGTCGTTAATGACCAGAACATCCCCCTCGTTGAAGAAGTCCGGCAGGTTCTTAAACGAGTTGTGCTCGATCTCCTGCTCCTCGGCGTCCACCACCATCAGGCGGCAGGAGTCGCGAGGGTCGACGGGGTACTCGGCGATAAGCTCTTCGGGGTACTCGTAGCTAAACTCCGATCGTTTCATGTACGGACGACGTGGGTCGGCGGGTGATGAAAAAGTGGAGCGACGCGGGAAGCGAACGCACAGAGGTGCAGCCGGGCCTCCCGCGGGCACACAACCGCGTTCCTAAACTACGCGGCGAGACAAGATGATCCGGTCGACTTGGCCTCAATCGGTCGGCACGCGCAGCCGGTCGAGGTCCTGCCGCTCCCAGGCCGCGGGCGGGGGATCGAGGGTGAGGTCGGGGTATAGCACCGTGCCCAGGATCGCAATGGCCCGGTAGAGGCGACGCCCCGGTCGGTTGTAGTAGGCGTTGCCGTCGAGCAAGGCCACCCGGTCGTTCTGGACCGCCGAGAGGCCCTCCCATCCCTCGCGGTTCGTCAGGTAGTGCAGGTCGCGGCGCGTCTCCTCAACTGTAAACCCGCAGGGCATGCAGACGATCACGTCCGGGTCGGCGTCGCGGAGGGCCGCCCACTCGACCTGTCTCGTGGGCGTGCCCGACTCGGACAGCACGGGCCGCCCCCCCGCCATCTCGACGACGTCGGGCATCCAGTGACCCGCCACCATGAGCGGCTGGAGCCACTCGATGCAGGCCACCGACGGGAGCGATGCGGGATCGGTGCGGCGGTCGACCCCGATGCGGTCGCGGAGGGCCTTCAGTCGGGCCTCGCCCTCGGCCAGGACCTCCATCGCGGCGTCGAGGCGGTCCAGGCGGCGGCCCAGCCGCAGGGCCTCGTCGAAGACTTCTTTCAGCGTCTGCGGCTGCATCGAGAAGACGCTGGGGGCCCCGCCGGTCCAGTCCGCGAGACGATCCTCCAGCTGCGACCGGTTCACCGCGCACACGTCGCACTGATCCTGCGTGACGACGAGGTCGGGGTCCAGGGCGCGGAGCCGGTCGAGGTCCACCTCGTAGAGGCTGAGTCCCTCCTGTACCTGCGCCTGAACGGCGTCGTCGATCGCCGCCGAGTCGTCGGCCGCGTCGAACGTAGGGGCCGTCACGACCGGCCGGTCTTGGATCTCGGGCGGGGAGTCGCACTCGTGGGAGCGGCCCACCAGCTGGTCGGCGGCGCCCAGCGCGCAGACCCACTCGGTGGCGGCCGGCAGGAGCGAGACGATGCGCATGAATCGAGTGTCGAAGTTCGAAGTGCGAGTGTCGAATTCCGTCTGCCGTCCGTACCTCCGTCAACCGTCCCCCACTCCAAACTCGAAACTCGCAACCCGCAACTGCCTACTCGATGGGCGGGCGTCGGGTGTGGAAGTCGGTCTCCTGCTGGATTGCGTGGGCGAGCGTGAGGGGGGCGGCGTCCCGGTAGAGCGGACCGATGAGGCTAATGCTGCCGGGCTGGCGGCGGCTGTCGGGCCCCTCGTCGACCGGGCGGAACGCGTTGGGCAGGCACACGCAGGGATGCCCGGTGAGGTTCGTGATGCCGAGCACACCCCCCTCGAAGCTGGGGCTCACCAGCACGTCGAGGTCGCTCATCAAGGCGTGCATCTGCTCCATGAGCCGGACCCGCAGCCGATTCATCTGCAGGAACTCGACGCCCGGGACGAAGCGGGCCGAGCGGAAGACGTTCGGCCAGGTGTCCTCTCCCTGCCGCGTCAGCTCGTCGATGCGGTCCGATCGGGTGAGGGCGTCGAACGCCGTGGCCGCCTCCACGTCGAGGGTGCTCAGCAGCGCGCCGACCGGCAGGTCGGAGGGCAGCTCCACGGGCTGCAGGTCCACCCCCTGGTCGCGAAGCACCTCGAGGGTGCTATGGTCGGCCTCTTTGTTGTCGTAGTCGCCCTCGAAGGCCGCCTGGGCGTAGCCGACCCGCAGTGAGGTCGGGTCGGTCGACGGGTCGAACGGAAACGGCACGTCGCGGGACGCCGGGTCCCCCGCGTCGGCACCGCGAATGACGTCGTAGACGAGGCCGCAGTCGAGGGCCGACCGCGTCATGGGGCCGAGCTTGTCCATCGACCAGGACAGCGCCATCGCCCCGTCGCGGCTCACGGCCCCGAACGTGGGCCGGTGGCCGGTGATGCCGCAGCGCGTGGAGGGCGAGACGATGGAGCCGAGCGTCTCGGACCCGATGGCGAACGGGACGCAGCCGGCGGCCACGGCCGCCGCGGGCCCGGCCGAGGAGCCGCTGGAGCCCTGGTCGAGGTTCCAGGGATTTTTGGTAGTGGCCCCGTACCAGACGTCGCCCCAGGCCAGCGCCCCGAGCGACAGCTTGGCCACGAGCACCGCCCCGGCGTCGTCGAGCTTCTCGACGACAGTCGCGGTCGCGTCGATGTGCTGCTGCTTGTAGGGCTCGGCCCCCCAGGTCGTCTTGTAGCCCTCGACGGCCAGAAGGTCCTTCGCGCCGTACGGCACGCCGTGGAGCGGCCCGCGCCAGTTTCCGGCGTCGAGCTCCCGGTCGGCCCGGCGGGCGGCCTCGAGGGCCCGCTCCTCCGTGTAGGTGATCACGGCGTTCAGGTCCGGGTCGTGCCGGCGGAGGCGGTCGAGGGCCAGCTCGGTGAGCTCGACGCTGGTCACCTCTCGTTCCCGAAGCAGCGACGCGAGCGTCGGGATCGAGGCGAAGGCGAGGTCCTCGTCGCTCGCCGGACGCTCGGCGTCGGGCAGCGACACGTCGGCCCCGTCGGCGTCGGGGGCGACCTCGGGCACCTCCGCCCCGCCGCGCCGCGGGTCGAACGTGAAGGCCGGGGCGCGGCTGTTGGGCACGTCGTGGGCGCGCATTTGCTCGTACCCCTCGAGAAACTCATTCAGGTTGTCGACCACCAGCTCCCGTTCCTCCGCGGTGAACGAAAGCCCCGCGAGGGATTCGGCGGCGGCGACGTGCTCGGTGGTGATCTCCTGCACCTCGTCGTCGACCACCTCGGCGTAGAGGACCCCCGGAAAGATCCCGGTGAGGCCGAGGCTGGAGCAGGCTTCGACGAACTGGCGACGATCAAGGGCCATGGCGTGCGGTGGGCGTTCGGAGCGTGCGGAAGTGGGCAGCAGTGGGAGCAGCGGGGGCTACTCGAGCAGCCCGGACGGGAAGGCCACGGGGCTCTCGTGCCCGTCCTCGTCGACGGCGGCGACCCCGAAGAAGTAGTTATCGATCACGACGTTGTCGAGGGTGTGACGCGTGTCGGGGCCCACGAACGTGCTCTTCGTCCACCGCGAGGCGGCGGTGGGTCGCCAGTAGACCTTGTACCCGGCCAGGTCCGCGTGGTCGACCGCCTCCCAGGCGAGGGTCGTGGACGGGGACACTGCCCCGCCGATGCGGACGCTGTCGGGGGCGGGCGGGCCCGCGGCTAGTGCGGCGAGGGATGCGACGTTCACCCCGGTCAGCTTGGCGGCGTAGTCGAAGTTGACCCCGCCGATGCGGTCGCCGTACCGGATGCCGTCCTCCAGCCGGAGATCCTGATGCTGCCGGGTATAGTTCTCGTGGGTCTCCATGATGCGGACCGCGGGAATCCCCCGGTTCGCAAAGGGCATCTGGTCGCCCCCGCGGCCGAAGCGGTCGAGGCGGTAGATGAGCGTCGGCTCGAGGTGCCGGACGTAGGTCTCGGCCTGGGTCGCCACGTAGCGGGCGAGCTGGCGCGAGGGGCCGTCGTTCTCCCCACCGAAGTAGCGGGTCGACCAGCTCTCCTCGTGGAGGTCCGGGGGGCGGCGCTGGGCGAAGACGCGGAAGGTGTTGTTCTCGATGACCCCATCGACGCCCTCGATGTTGCCGATCATGTCGTTGTTGAGGACGCCGGCCAGTTGCCAGTTCTCTTCCACGGCAATCTCCGCGGCGTGCGTGCTGCCGAAGAGGCCCTGCTCCTCCCCGGTATACCCCACGTAGACGATGCTGCTCTCAAAGTCGCGCTGCGAGAGCACCCGGGCGGCCTCGACCGCGCCGGCCACGCCGGAGGCGTCGTCGTTGGCCCCGGGGGCGACGCTCGTCGAGTCCATGATGTCGGAGACGCGGGAGTCGAGGTGCCCACCCATCAGGAGGTAGCGATTCGGGTGCTCGGTGCCGCGCTGAATGGCGACGACGTTGTAGACGGGCGTGTCGCCCGGAATCCGGTCGGTCTCGCCGGCCTCCACGACCGTCTTCTGGTAGCGCACCTCGAGGCAGCCGCCGCAGCGCTCGGAGATCCGCTCGAATTCAGCCTTGAGCCAGCGGCGGGCTGCCCCGACGCCCTGCTCGTCGGAGGTCGTGTCCGAGAGGGTGTGTCGCGTCTCGAACCCGACCATCGTCTGAACGTCGGCCCGAATGGAGTCGGCCTCCACGTCGTCGACCAGGGCCCGGATCGCCTGGTTCTCGGCCGGCGGCGGGGCGTCCGGCGTCTGTGCTAGGCCGGGAAGACCCGTGGCGGCGAGCAGGAGGAGGAGCGGGAGCAGAGTGCGCATCAGCGCGGGGTCAGCGGTGGTGGGAAAATGGATCGATCAAAGGGTAAGGAACAGGGCCCGCAACCTCTACCCGGACGGTGCCGGAGGTCTCCATCTCGCGCCGCTCGATTGTGTAGCCCCCACCCGGACCACACAGGCGTCCCGCATTCTGCTTCTTTCTCCCGACCGGCGGCCCTATGCCCGTTCCGACGTGTGCTGCTTCGTAGACGCGAAGGTGAGGCGGGGCCACTCCTCCTCGGTGCGCTCCAGCCGGTAGTCGCTGAGGGCGAGGTACGCCAGGTCCCCGTCCGCGTCCTCGAAGAGGTTGTCGATGTTCTCGCTCCTGAAATCTTCGAGGTCCTCGGCAGGCCCCTTCACCCAGCGGCAGCAGGCGTAGGGCGCGCCGGTAAGGTGGGCGTCCACGTTGTACTCGTCCGCCAGGCGGTCGAGCGTCACGTCGAACTGCAGCTCGCCGACGGCCCCCAGAATGTAGTCGTTGCCGCGAACGGGCCGGAACGCCTGAATGGCCCCCTCCTCGCTGAGCTGCGTGAGGCCCTTGCCCAGGTGCTTGGCGCGGAACGGATCGTCGAGCCGGACCTTCCGGAAGTGCTCCGGGGCGAAGCTGGGCACGCCGGTAAAGTGCAGCGGCTCGCTGGCGGAGAAGCTGTCTCCGATTTTGATGCGCCCGTGACTCATGATGCCGATGATGTCCCCCGGATAGGCCGTGTTGACCCCTTCCCGGTCCTGCGCCATGAACGTAGTGGCGTTATTGAGGCGCAGCGTCTCCCCGGTGCGGTGGTGAACCACCTCCATGCCCTTTTCGAAGCGGCCCGAGCAGACGCGGACGAACGCCATGCGGTCGTGGTGCTTCGGGTCCATGTTCGCCTGGATCTTGAAGGCCACGCCCGTAAAGTCGTCCTCGTAGGGCGAGACCGTGCGCGTGACCGTCGGGCGGGGCTGGGGGGGCGGCGCAATCTCGACGAAGGTGTCGAGCATGTCCCCGACCCCGAAGTTGCTCAGCGCACTCCCGAAGAAGACCGGCGTCTGCTGGCCGTCGAGGTACCTGGGAAGCTCCAGCTCGTTGCCCGCCTCCCGCACCAGCTCCACGTCGAAGCGCAGGTCCTCGGCCTGGCCGCGCAGCGCCTCGTCGAGCCGTGGGTCGTCGAGGTCCTCGATGGGGAGGCGCTCGTGCTCCCCCTCCATGTCGGCGTGCGAGAAGAGGTGGAGCTCATCCCGATAGAGGTTGTAGGTTCCCCGAAACCGGTCGCCCATCCCGATCGGCCAGGACAGCGGCACCGTCTCCAGGTCGAGCGTCTGCTCGATGTCGTCCAGGATCTCGAGCGGCGGCAGGCCGTGCCGGTCCATCTTGTTGACAAACGTGATGATGGGGGTGTCCCGCATCCGGCACACCTCCATCAGCTTCTCGGTCTGCTGCTCGACGCCGTTGGCGTTGTCGAGCACCATGATCACGCTGTCGACCGCCGTGAGGACCCGATAGGTATCCTCCGAGAAGTCGCGGTGGCCCGGGGTGTCGAGGAGGTTCAACTCAAATCCCCGGTACGGAAACTTCATCACCGACGAGGTGACGCTGATGCCCCGCTCCTTCTCCATCGTCATCCAGTCGCTGAGGGCGAACCGGTCGGCCTTCCGGGACTTGATCTCGCCGGCCTCGTGGATGGCTCCGCCCTTCAGCAGCAGCTTCTCAGTGAGGGTCGTCTTTCCCGCGTCCGGGTGGCTAATGATCGCAAAGGTCCGGCGCTTGTCAACCTCCTTCTTGAGGGTTCGGTCTACCGACGACATGTCGGGAGACGCGGCGGTGGAGGCGTCGGGACTGCTCACGGCGGGCGGCGCTGGCCTACGAAAGGAATGGTCGTGCCAAGTGTGTGAGGTCTGTACGCGACACCGGATTCGACAGTTTTGCACCGGGGACCGGCCTTCCTATTTTCCACGGAGGTTTAACCCCGTCGCGCGCCCGACGATTCCTCGGAGAGCGGCGTAATTTCGATGCCCCGGAGCCCCACCTCGCCCACCGACCGGCCGTCCGTGAACGGGATCCAGAAGAGCCCATCTTTCTCCCCCGTTTTCATTTCGCCGGGGGCGAGACGGCCCTCGGCCCGGGCGGTGGCCTGCCCGGCGGGCCCGCGGAAAATGACGGTGAAGGCGTACCGCACCGGTCGGTCGTTTTGGTTTTGGAGCCGGATGACGACCCCGTTGTTGCGGGTGTCGGCCTTGCTGTAGAAAATGTAGCCAAACCGGACGCCCTCCGTCTCCACGATCGGCGTCCAGGCCGTGTCGAACCAGGGCTTCGTCGTGTCGGCGGGGGTGCGCGTCGAGTCCTGGGCCCACGCTGGACAGAGGGGGCCCAGGCCCAGAAGGGCGATCCAAGCGGCGACCAGGAGGGCACGCATGCTGAGGTGACGCGGTGAGAGAGTAAGCGGACGAGGTAAACGCCCGGCCGCGCCGGAAGATGCACGCGGGTCAGACGAGGAGGCCGGCCAGCAGGGAGGCGCCCACGATCAGCAGGATGCCCGGCAGGACGGCCCGGCGGAGGGCCCGGGTCCCGGCGAGCGCCACAATGCCGCCCTTGAGGACGGTGTTGGCGGCGCCGGCGATCAGGATGGCCCGCGTGGCCGCCGGGGCGGAGAGCTCGCCGGTCCCCTGGAGCCGAGCCATCGACAGGGTGATGGCGTCGACGTCGGCCAGGCCCGCCACCATGCTCGAGACGTAGATGCCGGCGTCCCCGAAGTAGGCCTGGGCCCCACTCGACACGACCAGAATGACGGCGTACAGGAGGCCGAACGTGATGGCCGGGACGAGCCGGAAGGGATTCTGCACCGTGGGCGGCCCGTCGTAGGCCTCGCTCGGCTCGACGAAATACAGATAAGCGCAGTACAGGAGGGCCGTACCAAAGACGGCAGTGACCGGCAGCCCGACCGTCCAGAGCAGCGGCGGGTGCACGACCGCCACCTCCACGAGCACGCGGACGAACATGATCGACCAGGCCGACACCACCGCGAGGGCGAAGGCCCGATCCAGGCCCTCGGCGTCGCGGCTCCGCTCGGCAACGCTCAGGGTCAGGGCGGTGCTGGAGGCGAGGCCACCGAGGATTCCGGTCAGGCCTACGCCCCGCTTTGGCCCGACGACCTTGATGAGGACGTAGCCGAGGAAGCTGATCCCGGAGATCAGCACCACCATCAGCCACACGTTGTAGGGCACCAGCACGTCGAAGGGCGCCGGGCCGTAGCCCTCGCGGGGCAGCAGCGGCAGGACGATCACCGTGATGACCGCAAACTTGAGGGTGGCGTACACATCCTCCCGGTCGATGCGCCGGGCCAGCGTGTGGGTCTGCACCTTCAGCGAGAGCAGCACCGCCGTGCCGACGCCCAGGGCCGCAGCAAGCCGGAGGTATTCCCAGTAGCACAGTGCCCCGACGAAAAAGACGACCAGGGCGGTCACCTCGGTCGTCAGGCCCGTTTCTTCTTCCCGGGCCCGCCAGTAGTGGCCGACGGCCAGGAGAACGCCCAGCGCGAGGGCCGTTCCCGCGAGGGGGAGGGCGCTCTCCAGCTCGGCGGCCCCCAGGGCCGAAAGGGCCCCCAGGAGCGCGATCATCGGGTACGTCCGGGCCCCGGCCAGCAACTCCCCGTCGTCCTCCGCGCGGCGGTAGGCGTACTCCCGCTGCAGCCCGACGAACAGGCCGAGAACGATCGCGATGCCGAACCGGGAGAAGAGGTGAAGGTCCTCCGGCGTCATGAGCAAGAAGAGGCTCGTGGGCGGGGGGCGGGGCGGGCTCGCCTCGGTCGGCCCGAGGCCAACCGATCGGTCCCTGCGGGCGTCCCCCCAACCGACGGCCGCCCCGCCGCGATCCATCCCCGCCAGTCGTAGACCAGATAGCCGACGTATTCTCGGATGGCCGCCGTGCTCGCGCTCAGGGCCCCCGCATCGGGCACCACGTCGAGGAGCGTGGTGCGGCCGTGCACCACCCGGTAGTCGGTGGCCGCGGGGACGGCCGAGACCCCGGCGGCCCGGAAGGTAGCCAGGGCCCGGCGCATGTGCAGGGCCGAGGTCACCAGCAGCACCCGGTCGAACCCACGCCGCTCGGCGATCTTCGCGGTCCGGGTGGCGTTCTGGTAGGTGTTTGCGCTCTGGGACTCGAGCAGCACCGCGTCGGCCGGCACGCCCCAGGTTGTGAGCAGGGCCTGCATCGCCTCGGCCTCCCGGAACCGCTGATCCCGCCACGGGACCGTGCCCCCGCTCGCCACGATGACGGGAGCCTTGCCCGCCCGGTAGAGTCGGGCCGCGTGCCAGACGCGGTCGGCCGCCCCGCTGAGATCAGGGTACACCCGGGGCGGGCGCGGGGCCCCGATCGCCCCGCCCAGCACCACGATGGCGTCGGCGGACGGAGCGTCGGCCACCGAGGCGGGCGGAAACGCCGACTCCAGGGTGCCTCGTAGCCCATCCGCAACGAGCGGGGTGGCCGGGATCCAGACGACGAGCAGCCCCAGGCCCACGAGGGAGACGCCCCAGCGACGCCACCACACCGCCACCACGCCCCCCGCCCCGCTGAGAAGAAGCCCCAGCACCAGCGGGTGGATCAGCAGGCTCAGGATCTTGGAGAGGTAGAGGGTCATGGCCTGTGAGGTCGAGTTCTGCGTCGCGGAGCCCGACGGCGGGGCCCTGCAGCCACGCAGACGGGGCCCGCCGGACGGGAGGGATCGTCGCCGAGAGAATCCAGTGACCTTGCACAACGACTCTGACGAATTCGAGGGCGACCGTTTTGACGCCGCTCTGATCGGGTGGCCGCGGTAAGCAAGCGGAGGGACCTCCGTGTCGAAGAAGAAACAGCAGGCGACCCCATCACAGATTCTGCGATCTCCGTCCATTCAGTTGTGCAAGCTCACTAGGCGGGTCACTCCTCCGCGGGCCCCGACCAGTGCTCGAGCAAGGGCCCCTCGGCGCCATACATGGGATCGAGGGCCGGCAGTGGGACCGCCTCGATGTTCCGGTCGGCCTCCGGGCGG
>JAZKTD010000096.1:0-11412 GCA_036625705.1 Salinivenus sp. | reverse complement strand
TTCTTTGTGCCCCTCTTCGCCACGCAGGGCGCCCGCGTCACGGAGGGGGAGGCCGACGCCACGTTCTACGGCGGCCTCCAGGGATACGGCCACGCCGTCCAGCTCGCGGCGCTCGTCACGGGCGGCGATGCCGACGGACGCGGCACGGCGGGGCTGGCCGCGCTCCTGGGGGCCGCGGAGGGAACGGCCGGGTATCTCGCGGCCCGCCGGAACGACTGGACGGGTGGGCACGCCGAGATGGTCACGTACACCGGGCTCGGGGGGAACGCCATCGGCGCCGGGTTCGGCGCGGCCCTCCTCGGCGAGGACGACGTCGACGACGACGCGGGCCGGGCCCGCGTGTTCGGCGGCACGGCTCTGCTGGGATCCCTCGCGGGCATGTACCTGGGCCACCGCATGGGCCGAACCGACCGCTACACCGAGGGCGACGCTCGCATCTACGTTCAGACCGCCGTGCAGGGGGCCAACCTCGTGGGCTCGTTCCTCTCGGTGGACGAGTTCCCGAACGCTCGGACCAGCTCGTTGCTGCTGACGGGGTCGGCCGTGGCGGGCGGGCTGCTGGGACGACGTCTCGTTCAGGACCGGGACTTCACCGGGACGCAGGGAAACCTGGTGGCCCTCGGGTCCGTGGCCGGGTCGCTCCTGGGGCTGGCCGTTACCCTGGAGAGTGACGAGACCGCGACCGCGATTGTACAGTCCCTCGGCTCGGCCGCCGGCTTCGGCGTCACCTACGGCCTGCTGGAGGGGGACGCCCGGGGACAGGCCGGCCCCTCGACCTCGTCGTTTGACCTGGACGTCCGCGTGGGGCCGGGACTGGCGCGCCGCCCGGCGACGGGCGAGGGCGGGCTCGCGGACCGGATCGCTCCGCGCGTCGGGATCTCGGCGTCCTTCTAGCGGGCTTGCGCTCCTTTGGCTCGATCTCGACGAGTCGAAACAGGGACGGCCCCGATCCCTCCAGCCTGCAAGTTGGTCGCTCCCTCAGAACCGGGCACAGCACACCCGTCGACATGCAGGGCGCCGACCGGGCGGGCCGGGGCGGTCAGGATAGCACGAACTTTTGAATCGACGCCTGCAGCTCCTCGAGCTTGAACGGCTTCGAGAGGATGTCGTCCACCTCGTCGACGGCCGCGTCGGTGTCGGTGTAGCCCGTGAGCAGAATGATGGGGAGGTCGGGGGCCCGGTCGTGCAGCCGGCGCGCCAGCTCGGCCCCCGTCATTTCGGGCATGCCGAAGTCGGTGAACACGATGTCGTAGTGGTTCTCCCCGAACATGGATAGGGCCTCGGCCCCGGAGGAGGCGCGGTCGACCTCGTGGTCGTTCAGCGAAAGCAGCTGCGTCACGATCGAGCGCACCATCTCCTCGTCGTCGACCACGAGGACGCAGACCGTTCCGGTCTCGGACGGGGCCGGATCCGGCTCCTCCGGCTCGGGCGCCGACCCGTCCGCGAGGGGAAACGAGAGGGTGAAGGCGGTGCCCTCGCCGGGCGTCGACGTCACGTCGATGTCGCCCCCGTGCTCCTGAATGATGCCGTAGCTGGCCGCCAGGCCCATGCCGGTGCCCTGCTCCCCCTTCGTCGTAAACAGGGGCTCGAAGATGTTCTGCTGCACCTCGTCGCTCATGCCGATGCCGGTGTCCCGCACCCGGGCGCAGATCGACTGGTGCTCGCCGGTGAACGTCTCGAACTGAAGGGTGCCGCCCTCCGGCATCGCCTGGACGGCGTTCAGGATCAGGTTCACGAACACCTCCCGCAGCTCCGACGGGGCGCCCATGATCTCGGGCACCTCCTCGAGGGCCCGCTCCACCTCGATCTCGATGCCCTGGCGGCGGGGCTCGTTGTACCAGTAGGGCTGGGTGATGGTGATACAGTCCTCGATCAGGGCGGGGAGGTCGACCCGTTCGAAGTGCTTCTGGGTATCTTCCCGGATGTAGCGCTGCAGTTTCTCGATGAGGGCGGCTCCGTCCTCCGCCGTCGTCTCGATGGTGCGGATCGAGGGCTGGATCGCCTCGGAGGTCTCGTCGCCGCGCTGGGCCTTCTGCTTCAGCAGCTCGATGTGGCCGATGAGGCCGCTCAGCAGGTTGTTGAGGTCGTGGGCCACGCCCATGGTCATGCGGCCGAGGGCCTCCATGCGGTGGCGCTGGGTCTGGCTGATCATCCAGGAGGGCGGTTCGGCCATCACCTCGCCGCTGATGGTGACCGCCGTGATGCGGCTGTCGTCCGTCTCGTCGCCGTGGACCGGCACGAAGTTGAGGAGGACGGGCAGCGGCTCGTCGCGGTCCGGCGTGTGGGCGTTGACGATTTGGTTGGTGACGAGCGTGCCCTTGCCGGCCTCCATGACCGAGGAGTTGGCCAGCTCGCGGTCGTCGTCCGGGAGCATGGCCCAGGGGGTATCGGCCGTGCCCAGGACCGACTCCCAGGCCTCGTTGCAGTGGCGCACGGTGCCCGAGGGGGCAAACGTGGCGATGAGGAGAGCGGGCTCAACGGTCGGAACGGTATCTGGGGGCTCCATAAGCGCGTAGCGTCAGTCGAAGGGGCGGACGGCCGCGGTCCGGATGACAAGCTCGGCTCGTGTTCGTATCTTGCGGTCACAGGCGAGAAGACACGGGGTTCGTCCCCGCCGGGGCAACTGTCAGGGTCGGAGGTTCGTTAAGGCATTAGGACCGGGAACGTTCGACCCCGACGAACACGAGGGACGACCGCCCGTCGGCACAGCACTTCTGTATCACGGACCGGATTACCCATGTGGCACGACTCAGTCCTCGGCACGATTGGCGACACCCCGCTCGTTCGCATCAACGAAATCGCGGAGGATCTCCCCTGCACAGTACTTGGGAAAGTGGAGTTTTTCAATCCCGGCGGGTCGGTAAAGGACCGGATCGGCATCAGCATGATTGAAGACGCCGAGGAAAAGGGCCTCATCGAGCCGGGCGGGACCATCATCGAGGGCACCAGTGGCAACACGGGCGCGGGGCTCGCCATCGCCGCCATCGCGAAGGGCTACCGCTGCATCTTTACCACCACCGACAAGCAGAGCCGCGAGAAGGTCGACGTGCTCCGGGGCCTGGGGGCCGAGGTGCTCATCTGCCCGACCAATGTCGAGCCCGACGACCCCCGCAGCTACTACTCGGTGGCGAAGCGGCTGTCGGAAGAGATTCCGAATTCGGTGTACCTCAACCAGTACGACAACCCGTCGAACCCGAAAATCCACTACGAAACCACCGGCCCGGAGCTGTGGGAACAGACCGAGGGACAGATCACGCACTACGTGGCCGGGGCCGGCACCGGCGGCACCATTAGCGGGACGGGCCGCTACCTGAAAGAGCAGAGCGAGGACGTGACCGTGATCGGCGTCGACCCGGCCGGCTCGGTGTTCCACAAGTACTTCCACGAGGGCGTCTTCGACGAGGACGAGATCTATCCGTACTTTACTGAAGGGGTCGGGGAGGACATCCTTCCGGACAACATGAATTTCGACGTCGTCGACGACTTCGTGCAGGTTGAGGACAAGCCGGCCATGCAGATGACGCGCCGCCTGGCGCAGGAGGAGGGACTGTTTATCGGGCAGTCCTGCGGCATGGCCATGGCCGGGGCGCTGAAGTGGATGGAGGCCCACCGGGACACGCTGACGGCGGACGACGTCGTGGTCGTGATCCTGCCGGACTCCGGCTTCCGGTACCTCTCGAAGACCTACAACGACGAGTGGATGCGGAACCACGGCTTCCTGGAGCGCAAGCCGGACGTGACGGCCGACGAGGTGCTGAACCTGCGCCCCGACCACAGCGACCTCATCGCGGCCGCCCCGGGCGACGCCATCGGCAGCGTCATCGAGCGGATGACGGCGGAGGGCATCTCCCAGATGCCCGTGATCGACGACGGAGAGGTCGTGGGGAGCGTTACAGAGACCCGCATCCTCAACCGCCTCATCGACGCGCCCGACGCCCGGACCAAACCGGTGCGCACCATCATGGGCGACCCGTTCCCCGTCGTGCCGGCCTCGCTGCACCTGGACCACCTCTCGGCGTACCTCGAGCAGAACGCGGGGGCGGTCCTCGTCGACCACGGCCCCGACAGCCGGCAGGGCTACTCGGTGCTCACGAAGAGCGACCTCATCAGCGCCCTCGCCCGGGTGGGAGAGGGCACCAACGGCCGGTCATAGGGCCGAACGGGTCCTCGTCACTGATTCTCAACGCTCTCATTTCCCATGTCCTCCGACCGCTCTCCTCGTCTCCTCGTCGGCCTTCTTGCGGGGATCGCGGGGGGATTGCTTCTGCTGGGCGTGTCGACCGATGTCGGGGGTCCAGTTCCGACCGCGACCGACGCGCCGGGCGAGTGGACCCGGGTCGAAACCGAGAATGCCCCGACGGCCCGCCACGAGAACGCGTTCGTCGAGGCGGGCGGCCGCTTCTACCTGCTGGGTGGGCGCGGGGACCGGCCGGTCGACATCTACGATCCGGACACCAGGCGGTGGACGACCGGTCCGGCGCCGCCCTTCCAGATGCACCACTTCCAGGCCGTGGCGTACGACGGCGACATCTACGTCGTGGGGGCGTGGGCCGACGACTACCCCCGCGAAAACGGCCTCTCGCACGTCTACGTCTACGACACAGACGCCAACGAGTGGCGGAAAGACGCCCCGATCCCCCCGGGGCGGCGGCGCGGATCGGGCGGGGCCGTGGTGTACGACGACAAGATTTACCTCGTGGGCGGCAACGTCGGGGGGCACGGGCCGCACGCGACCTCCGTGGCGTGGTTCGACGTCTTCGACCCGGCTGCCGGCACGTGGACGGCCCTCCGCGAGCGGCCGGCGCCCCATGCCCGCGACCACTTTCAGGCCGCCGTCGTGAACGAAAAGCTCGTGGTCGTCGGCGGGCGTGACAGCGGCGTCGAGGGCTTTATCGACAGCACCCTCGCGGCGGTCGACGTCTACGACTTCGAGGCGCAAGAATGGAGCACCTGGGCCGACGCGCCGCTCCCGACCGAGCGGGCCGGCTGCACCGTGGCGGCCCACGGCGACGAAGTTATCATCACCGGCGGCGAGGGCTTCGGCCAGACGTGGGGGCAGACCGAGGCCCTGAACGTCGAGACCCGCACGTGGCGCTCGCTCGGCCGCCTCAACCAGCCGCGCCACGGGACACAGATGTTCACGTACCGCGACCAGCTCTACATCGCCGCGGGGTCCGGCGACCAGGGCGGCGGGCCGGAGCTGACGAGCATGGAGACGTACGCCTTCGAGTAAAGGCGAGTTACTCGTACTCGCAGCGCGACGGGGCCGAGGCCACGTAGTAGTCCTTGTAGTTCGACGCGTCGGGGTCGGTGCAGCCGCGCAGGTTCAGCACCTCGACGGTGCGGAACTGAACGGGGTGGCTCTCGCTCTGGAGCGCGATGTGGCCGGAGGTGAGGGGCGCGCCGTCCTGCTTAATGGACGAGTCCGGGTTCGCCACCATGCCGCCGCCGATCTGGGGGGCGGTGTACTCCAGGACTTGTTCGCCGTTGACGTGGTGCTGGATCAGCGAGTCGCCGAGCACGCGCACCTCCGTCCGCACCCACTCCGAGCCCGGGTAGGTCGCGGAGCTCGAGTTGACGCAGTGCGTGGTGGTGAGCGTGTCGGCCATCACGACGTGCGTGCCGGGGGTGCAGAGGTTGGCGGTGGGACGGGTCTCCTGCCCGGCGCTGCCCAGCAACTGCACCTCGATCGAGATCGGGAAGTCCTGATTCCGGGTCATGGTGCCGGCGGTCTGGGAATGCACCATGATGCCGCTGTTCTCGGTGGCCCAGTCGGGTCCGCCCGGCGCCTGCGGCTCGAGGAAGCGGTACTCGGCGGCCACGACGTAGTGGGAGAACGCGGTGTCGGAGACCAGGTGGCCAAACTGGCCGTCGAATTGTTCGTAGTCGTCGTAACGGACGGTGAGCATGCCGTCCTCGACCCGAAAGGTATTGCCCTTGTTGGTACCGGGCGCCTGGCCGGTGATTTTCGGCGTCCATCCCTCCAGGTCGGTGCCGTTGAAGAGGGGGGTCCACTCCTCCTGCTGCGAGTCGGTGGAGGCGTCGTCCGGCGAGGAGCTGCACGCCCCGAGGCCCAGGACGAGGAGGCCGGCGAGGCCGAAGAGGAGCGCGCGGAACGAGGAGGGAACGGCCATGGAGGGAGAGGACAAGAGGAAGGAGACGCGGCGAGGCGCTCGCCCCACGTCGGTGTGTGGAGCCGGAGGGCTCGTCGTGTACTTCCGTGTCCCGGGAAGTTTCCCGGCCCTCGGGTGGGGGAGGCTCCTGGAGCAATCGTCCCTCAAGGGCTGAAACGAAGGACGAAGGCTCGCCCGCCCGGTCCCGTCCGGTGTGCGCAGAAGGAGGGAGCGCGTGGCCGCGACAGGAAGGAGGGCGGTGGACCCGTTCGGGCCCGTGCCGGTGTAGTATCCACCCGCTGCACTACCACTGCTTCTCCCTCGCGAACCGCCGCCCCGAATGACGTCCAGCCTCATCGTCGAGCAGTTGAGTCGGCTCCGGGACGCGCACCCGGAGGCGCCCCTCGTGGTCTTCGTGCCCCGCACCCAGCTCGGCCGCGCCGTGGACACCGCCCTGGCCCGGGTTCGCGACGGGTGGCAGGGCGTGCGCACACTGATTCCCCGTCACTACGCGGAGGCGCTGGCCTACGCCGACATTGTGCAGTCGGGGCGCCGCGAGGCCCCCGTCGAGGAGGGGCTCTTCCGGGCCGCCCGCATTCTGCAGGGACTGCCCGACGACGCGCGCGGCGGGGACCTGCCCGGATGGCACCTCCTCGCCTCCACGGTGGCCGGGGCGGTCGACCGCCTGCGGGAGGACGACGTCTCCGTCGAGGCCGTCCGGGACCGGGCCGGCACGCCCGGCGCGTCGGAGACGCTCGGGGTGGTCGCCGCCTGCTACGATCAGTACGAGCGGGTCCTGGACGACGGAGGGTTCTACGACGACGCCGACGTCTACCGGTGGGCCGCCCGGCGCGTGCAGACCGGGGCGGCGCCCGAGGTCTCGGAGAGCGTCTACGCCGTGGCCGACGCGACGACTCTCTCCGAACACGCCGCCCAGTTTCTGCGGGTCCTCCGGGCGGACGGGCACGCCTTCGTCCGGCTCGGCGGCCCGGACACGACGCGTCCTCCCCGGGACACGGCCGCCGTGCGGTTTTCCGACGCGGAGCGGCCCGCTGCCCGCCCGGCGGCCGACGGGGTCGTGGATGGACAGGATGACTCGACCGAACCGACCGGCCCTCACCGCTTCGTCCGGGCGGTCGGCGCCCACCGGGAGGTGAAGGCGGTGCTGCGGGACCTCCTTCGGGACGACATTTCCTTCGACGACGCGACGATCGCGTACGCGAGTTCAACCCCGTACGCGTCCCTGCTGGCCGACGAGGCGGAGCGTGTCGGCATTCCCATCACCCTCGGGCCCGGCCTGCCCGCCCACCAGACCCGGACGGGCCGGGCGCTCCGCGGCTGGATCGACTGGGTCCGGGAGGACTACGATCCGGAAATCCTTATCCGCCTGCTCCGAAGTGGGCTCCTGCGCACCGACCGGTGGGCTCGCCGGCGAGACGGGTCCGCAGACGAGGTCCCGCGTCCCCACCAGGCGGCGACGCTTCTCGCCGGGCGCTCCTACGAGCCCGGCCGCGACGGGCTCCTCGGCGGCCTGCGGGCCGCGGCCGCCGCCCTCCGGGCCGACGACCGCCCCGAGTGGCAGGCGCCGACCCCGGAGCGTCTCGACCGACTCGCCGAGTACGTCGAGGCCCTTGTGGCCCTGGTCCCGCGCAGCGGGCGCATGGACGAGGTGGCGGCGAACGCGTGCCACTTTCTGGAGGTCTTTGGGCCGGATGATGCCCCGACGACGCCGGAAGAAGAGCGCACCCTCGACGAGGCCGGCCGCGCCCTGCTGTACGACCGCCTCGAGCGACTGACGGATATGAGCGTCTCGCTTACGGCGCGGTCCCCACGCCTGGCGGCCCTCTTCGGTCGGTGGCTCGACGGGCAGCGCGTCCAGGCCGAGACGCCGCGCCCCGGCCACGTGCACATTCTCCCCCTCGAGAGCGTCGGCTACGGCGACCGGTCGCACCTCTACGTCGTCGGGCTGGACAGCACCACCTTCGACGCCCCGCTCCCGGAAAACGGGCTCCTGCAGGAGTCGGATCACCGGGCGCTCGTCGCGTCCTTCGAGGCGGAGGACGAGACGGAGGCCCCGCCGCCCACGCCCGCCGACGAGGCTCTCTGGCGGGCCGACCGGGCCCTTCGGCGTCACCGGGGCCCCACGTCCTACTACGCCCGCCTCTTCGACGTCGAGGCCGGGGAGGAGCGAGACCCCTCCGCCCTCTTCCTGCAGCGCGAGCAGGCGGCCGGCGCGTCGGCGGCCTCCCGCGTCGTCGGCCTCGTGCCGCCCGCCGACGCGCCCGCCCTCTCCGACGGCGACCGGTGGCTGGCGGCGTACCGGACCGCCCGGAGCGACGCGGGCGAACCCGGGCCCGACGACGACTCGGCCCGAACGCGGCTGCACGACACCTACCCCTGGATCGCAGACGGGGAGGCGGCCCGACGGGCCCGCCGGTCCGACCGCTACACGGCCTACGATGGGCTCCTACCGGCCGGCGTCTACCCCGACCTCGCCCTCTTCGACGTCGAGGACCGGCCCCTTTCGGCCTCCCGGCTCGAGACGCTCGCCGAGGCCCCGTACGTCTACTTTCTGAAGTACGTCCTGGGGGTCCGGCCCCTCGAGGAGCCCGCGATCGACGACGAGCCCTGGCTCAACCACCGCCGCAAGGGCACGCTCCTGCACCGCATCTACGAGCGCTTCATGCGGGCCCTCGGCGGCCGCCCCCCGACCCCCGACGACGCCGATCGCATGCGGGCGATCGTCGACGACGTCCTCGCGGAGGAGGCCGACCAGGAGGCCCCGCCCTCGACCGTCGTCGAGGCGGCGGCCCGGCGCGAGCTGCGGGAGAACGCCACCCTCTTCCTGCGGGCCGAGATCGAGCGGGGGGCCGACTACCGCCCCGAACACTTCGAGCTCGGCTTCGGCTTTCCGCCGCACCGCCGGCAGGAGGGCGACTACGCCGACGGGGCCGTCCTGTCGGTCGACGAACGACGCCTGCTCCTGCGGGGCCGCATCGACCGGGTCGACCGCAACCGCGAGACCGGGCGGCTCGCCGCCTGGGACTACAAAACGGGCGGTACCTCCGGCTACGACGACAGCGATCCGGTCCAGGACGGAAAAACCCTCCAGTGGGCCCTCTACGCCTACGCCCTCGAGGCCCTGACGGACGAGACCGTCGAGGAGTCCGGCTACTTCTTCGCAAACGTGTCGGAGGTGGGCTCGCGCCGCTCGGCCGATCCGGCGGCCCACCGGGGTGAGGTGGAGCAGCTGCTGGAGCGCCTCGGAGACCTCGCAGAGAGCGGCACCTTTCCCGTGACGCCGAATCTCCACCGGGTCAACGACTGGAAATGGGGCGGCTACGACCGCCTGGTGGCCGACCTCGACCGCCGGAAGTCTACGCTCCGCGAGAAGGCCTACCCGGAGGATCGCCCCGAGCCACCCTCGTTCTGAGGGCGCCCCTGCCGGCGACTGCACAACTCGTTTCATTCCCTCCCTTCGCTCTTCTATGGCGCCCGTCTCGACGAACGACCCGTCCGTCCCGCACGACGACGATCCGGTCCGGGCCCGCATCGGGCCCTGGCAGGAGAACGGCGTGCCCGACCTCGACGACTTCGAGCCCGACACCAACTTCGTCGTCAGCGCGGCGGCCGGCTCCGGCAAAACGACGGCCCTGGTGGCCCGCATGGTGGCCCTCGTGCGGCGCGGCGTGCCGGCGGAGGACCTGACGGCCATCACGTTCACGCGGAAGGCCGCGGGCGAGATGAGCACCCGCTTCTTCCGGGAGCTGCGGGCCGCGCGCGACGCCCTGCCGGCCGGCTCCGCGGAGCGGGCCCGAGTGGTGCGCGCCCTGGGCCGCGTGCAGTCCGCCTTCATCGGCACGATCCACGCCTTCTGCTCGCGCCTGCTGCGAGAGCGGCCCCTCGCCGCCGGGCTGCCGCCCGACTTTACCGCCGGCCTCGACGACCGCGAGGAGCGCCGCCTCCGCGAGCGGGCCTGGCGGCTGCACCTGCGCCATCAATACGAGGCGGATCCGGGGGCGATCGAGCAGATCACCGACTACGGCCTCGACCCGCAGGCCCTCACGAGCTTCTTCGAGCGGCTCTGCACGCACCCGGAGCTGACGCCGCTCACCCGTCCGCCGGACGACCCCCCGGCGTTCGACCCGGCGGTCGAGGCGGCCCGCGAGCGGCTGGAGGCGTGGGACGCGCGCCGGCCGGACACGCCGCCGAAGGGGCGGGACCCGGTCATGAAGGCCTTCGACAAGGCCCGCCGGATGCTCCGCTACCGCGACCTGGACACCCCGGCCGAGAAGGCCGCGTTCTTGTCGGTCTTTCGGGACGTGTCCGACGCCGAGACGGCCGACGTCAAGGTGACCTACTGGACGGGCGACGACGTCGACAACAAGGCGTGGGCCACGTCCCTCCGCGACGACCTGCTGCCCGCCTTCATCGAGCACACTGTCCAGCCCGTGCTCCGGGCGTGGGAGGCCCAGGTCCACGCGGCCGTCGTCGACTTTGCCCGCCCGGCCGTCGAGCGCTACCGCGACCTGCGACGGGACGAGGGGCTGCTCACCTTCCACGACCTGCTCGCCTTCACGCGCGACCTGCTGCGCGACCAGCCCGACGTGCGGCGCACCGTCCAGGAGCGCTACCCGCGGCTGCTGGTCGACGAGTTTCAGGACACCGACCCCCTCCAGGCCCAGATTCTGTCGTTCCTCGCCAGCCAGGACCCGACCGAGACCGACTGGACCGCCTGCCGGCCGCGGGACGGCAGCCTCTTCATCGTCGGCGACGACAAGCAGTCGATTTACCGGTTCCGGCGGGCCGACAAGAGCGTCTTCGACGCGTACCGCGACCGCATCGACCGGGCCCCGAACGGAGAGGCCGTCACGCTGAGCAAGAACTTTCGCTCACGGGCGCCCCTCTGCGAGTGGTGCAACGACGCGTTCGACGCGCTCTTTGACGACCCGGAGTACCGGGACCTCCAGGCCGACTACGTGCCCTTCGACCCCCAGCGCCCCGCTGGGCCCGACGGCACGACCCTCCGCCGCAATCCCCTCGACAAAGAATACCGGAACAGCGGCGACCGCATCGCGGAGCAGGACGCCCGCCGCATCGCGCAGTTTATTCGCGGGGCCCGGGCGGGCGACACCGACCCCGCGTTCCATCGGGACGAGGAGGGAGCCGTCTTTCCGGGGTCGGTCGACTACTCGGACTTTCTGATCCTGACCCGCGCCAAGACGCGGCTCGGCGTCTACACGGAGGTGCTGTCGGAGTACGGCATCCCCTACACCGTCACCGGCAGCGAGGACCTGGG
>JAZKTD010000002.1:0-41849 GCA_036625705.1 Salinivenus sp. | reverse complement strand
GCGCGCTCGGAAAGATACCGGTCCGCATCCGAGCATCGCAAGAGGCATCGCGGAGCGGAGTCGAGGACTCTTCCCGAATGCGGCGGAAACGAGGAGGGCGGGTCCTTTCCTGGAGGGAAAGGAGTCTCCCTTCAAGGGAGTACGTTCGGGTCGACAATCAACCGATTGAGAACGCATTAGGGGGTGGAGGGGGCGTCTCCCGACAGGGCGGCCGTGAGCTGCTCTCCCGGAGTGTCGTCGATGGGCCGGATCGTGCGGCGGCCGTACCGCACGCGGAGCGGGCCGCCGTCGGCACTGTCGGCGATGCGGGCGTTGCCGGCGTACGTCGACTCGGGAATGGTAAGACGCTCTCCCACGCGCATGGTGACCGGATAGTCTGTGTCGTTGGCCTGCAGGAGCGCCGAGCGCTCGACGTGATACCGCTCGGCGATGCCGCCGGCTGTTTCCCCGGGTTGGAGGGTGTGCGTGATGCCCCGCGCGCGCTCTTCCTCCGGAAGGGCCGCGTAGTTGGGGGCGAAGGTCGAGTAGGTCCCGTAGGGCAGGCGCACGTAGTAGGGGGCCTCCGAGGGCGGAAGGCGGTTGCTGCGGAGCTCGGGGTTGAGGGCGCGCACCTTCTCCGGCGTCGTCTCGGCGAGCTGGGCCACCGTCTCGATCGTGAGGGCGGCCTCCACCGGCACGTAGTCGAAGGCGTAGCGGGGCCCGGCCTGCACGCGTTCCAGGTCGAAGGCCGCAGGGTTGGAGATGATGAGGGCCGTGGCCGTGAAGAGCGGCACGTAGTTGCGCGTCTCCTCGGGAAGCTTGTCGTAGATGTCCCAGAACGACGGCGTCTGGCCGGTGCGCTGCCGGTACTGATAGACGTGGTACTGGACGACGCCGGGGTCGCAGTTGTAGCCGGCCAGGGCCAGCTGCCAGTCGCCAAACCGGTCGTACAGGTCCTTCAGGTGACGGGCCGCCGCCCGCGTGGACTTCTCGGGGTCGAGGCGCTCGTCGACCCACGGATCGATGCTCAGCCCGTAGAGGCGACCGGTCCGGGCCACGAACTGCCAGATGCCCGCGGCCTGGGCGCGGCTCTGGGCGTGCGGGTCGAGTCCGCTCTCGGCGATGGCGAGGTACTTCAGCACGTCCGGCACCCCCTCCTCGGCCAGGATCTGCTCGATCATGGGGAAGTAGGTCGAGGCCCGTCGGAGCCAGGGATAGAGGTACCGCTGCTTATGGCTCAGCAGGAACGCGATGGTTTCCTTGACGGGCTGGTTGAGCGTGAGGGGGACCGGCGGGTCCTGTCCCCGAAGGTCGGAGGGCAGGGCGTCGACGATCGAGGCGGGTGGGTCCCCGTCGTCGAGGGTCTCAGAGAGGCGGCGGGCCGCCGGGCGGGCGTCGGCCCGGGGGAGACGAAGCGTGTCGGGGACGCCGTAGCGGGCCTCGTAGGTGCTCGTCAGCGTGCGGAATGCCTGGCGAAACCGAGGATGCCGGGCAACCTCGGGCTGTCCGGCCAGCGTTTCCAGCTTCCCGACGGCCGCGCGGAGCACCGACTCGACGCGGACGGCGTCTCCCTCCGAGCGGGCCCGCATGAGGTCGGCCTGCAGCCGGTATAGCCTCTCGAGCTTGTAGAGTGTCTCCGGGGAGGAGCGTGTCGTGTCCGGCGGGACCGAGGCGGCCGTGTCGGCGGAACGGGCGGCCGTCGTCACCGCGGTGTCGAGGGGCTCGGGGGACGTCGGCGTTCGGACCGAGGACCGCCAGAGAACGGCGAGTCCGATGGTCCCGAGCGCAGCCACGAGCAGTAGCGATCGGTACTCCATATAGGCCTCCCGCTCCGGGGGGAGCGTCGGTGAGGGAGCGGCGAAAAGGGATCCGTGGACGCCTTCGGCACGGGGCGGGTCCGATCACGGTGGACCTCCGCGTCTCGACGACGGAGGCCGGGGGAGGGCTGGTCGTCAACAGCTGCGATTTCCACGGACGAGCGTGGCCAACGATCCCCGCGAAGGGGCGGCGCCCACCCCCAACACGGAACCCATCGTTCCCGGCCTTCAAGAGGAATAGATTTAACAAAAATCATTCCGTCCCGCTACGGCGCGGCGAGGGGCGTCCGGCGTGGAGGTCCTCCGCCCGGCGGTACTATCGACGCACGGCTCCCGGGGCCGTAGGTAGTGGCTGCACACCGACCCTGCCGGCAACTCGATGTCGGCGCACCCGGTTTTGGGTGGGGCCGCCGGCCGAGGAGATCGGAGCTCCCGTTTCGATCTCGGCGAGGTTCTCACTAATGACCTTGCACAACGACTCTGACAAATTCGAAGACGACCGTTTGGGCGGGTCTGATCGGGAGGCCGCGGTGAGCCGGCGGACGGGCCTCCTCGTCGACGGAGAACCAGGGGGCGACCCCGCCGTGGAGTCTGCGAGTTCTGTCCATTTCGTCGTGCACGCCCGCTAGAGCGGCAGGTTGCCGTGCTTCTTCGGCGGATTGTTGACGACCTTGTCCTCCAGCATGTCGAAGCCGCGGATGAGGCGCTCGCGGGTCTCGCTCGGCTTGATGACGTCGTCGACATATCCGTGCTCGGCCGCCACGTAGGGGGTCGCGAACCGCTCCCGGTACTGCTCCACGAACTCGTCCTTGGCGGCGTCCGGGTCGTCGGCCGCCGCCAGCTCGTCGCGGTAGATGATCTCGACGGCGCTTTCGGGGCCCATCACGGCCACCTCGGCGGTGGGCCAGGCAAAGTTGAGGTCGCCCCCGATGTGCTTCGAGTTCATGACGTCGTAGGCGCCGCCGTACGCCTTGCGCGTGATGACGGTGATGCGGGGCACGGTGGCCTCGCAGAAGGCGTAGAGCAGCTTCGCCCCCTCCTTGATGATGCCGTTCCACTCCTGGTCGGTGCCGGGCAGGAAGCCGGGCACGTCCTCGAACACGAGCAGCGGCACGTTGAAGGCGTCGCAGAAGCGCACGAAGCGGGCCCCCTTCACCGAGGCGTCGATGTCGAGCGTGCCGGCCAGCACGGCGGGCTGGTTGGCGACGACGCCGATCGGGCGGCCGCCGATGCGCGAGAAGCCGGTAATCAGGTTCTCGCCGAAGTCGGCCTGGATCTCGAAGAAGTCGTCCGCGTCCACGATGTGCCGGATCACGTCCCGCATGTCGTAGGGCTTGTTCGGGGCCTCGGGCACCAGGGCGTTGAGCGCCTCGGCGTCGAGTGCACTGTCGACCTCCTCGCGGGGGCGGCGCGGCGGGTCCTCCTCGCAGTTCTGCGGGAGGTAGCGCAGCAGCGTGCGGATGCGGCGGAGGCAGTCGACGTCGGTGCTGCAGGTGACGTGGCTCACGCCGCTCTTCGTGGCGTGGGTGCGGGCCCCGCCCAGCTCGCCCGCCGTCACGTCCTCCTGCGTCACCGTCTTTACCACGTGCGGGCCCGTGACGAACATGTAGCTGGTGTCCTCCACCATGAAGACGACGTCGGTGATGGCCGGGCTGTAGACGGCCCCGCCGGCACACGGGCCCATGACGGCCGAGATCTGCGGAATGACGCCGGACGCGTCGGTGTTGAGCTTGAAGATGTCGGCGTATCCCCCGAGCGACTTGACCCCCTCCTGGATGCGTGCGCCGCCGGAGTCGTTAAGACCGATCAGCGGCGCGCCGTTCTCCAGGGCCTTCTCCATCACGTTCACGATCTTGTCCGCGTGGGCCCGCCCCAGCGACCCGCCGTACACGGTGAAGTCCTGGCTGAAGACGTAGACGAGCCGCCCGTGGACGGTGCCGTAGCCGGTCACGACCCCGTCGCCGTAGGGCCGATTCTCGTCCAGGCCAAAGCCCTGCTCCTGATGGCGCACGAAGGTGCCGAGCTCCTCGAACGATCCGTCGTCGAGAAGAATGTCGAGGCGCTCCCGGGCGGTGAGCTTGTCCTTTTCGTGCTGACGGTCGATCCGATCCTGCCCGCCTCCCTTCGCGGCCTCCTCGCGGCGGCGCTGCAGGTCCTCGTAGAGGTGGCGGTGCGTGGCTTCGTCGGAGGCGTCGCTGGAAGGGCTCATGGGGGAAGAAGGCATGTGCGAGGGGACGGACGGGCTGGAAAAGAAGGTAGGGGGGAGGAGGGGATCCGTCAACGAGCATGCCGGGCGACGCGTCCACGCGCACCACTCGGGGGCCAGTCGCGCCGACTTCTTTGTTACGGCCTCGTTGAAGTCTCCGGTGGGTACGAACGGGCGCTCTCGTGTCGTACAATCACGTTTCCCAAACTGCTTTCTGAAACAGCTACTCCGCCCGGCATCGCCGGGCAGCGGCGCCGAGGCACCGGCCTCGCGCCCCTCTCTACGACACGACTCTTCCGAACGAAAATTCCGCGTCCCGATGACATTCGATACAGAATTGCTCCCGAACAGTCCGATTCGCCGAGGCCTTCATCTTTGTCTCGGCCTGCTTGCGGCCGCGCTCATCCTCGTGGGCTGCGACTCCAACGGCGGCACGGAGGTCCCGAACGTCTCCGAGGACAACTCCGTGGCGGAGGTCGTCGCGGCCTCCCAGAACACCGGGACTCTCGAGAGCGCCCTCCAGCAGGCCGGGCTCGTGGAGGCCCTGGACGACAGCTCGCAGAGCTTCACGGTGTTCGCCCCCACCGACGCCGCGTTCGGCACCATCGACGCCGGCGAGCTGACCAGCGACGGCGACCTGCTGGAGGAGGTGCTCACCTACCACGTCGTCCCCCAGGCGATCAACGCGGGCGACATCCAGGACGGCCAGACCGTGACGACCCTGGAGGGCGACACGCTGCGGTTCAGCGTGAACGACGGGACGGTCCGGGTCAACGGCGCCACCGTGACGAACCCCGACATCGAGGCCACAAACGGCGTGGTCCACAAGATCGACGGGGTCCTGCTCGAAACCGTCGACGTGGTCGACCGGGCGGTCCTGACGCCGCAGCTGTCGACGCTCGCCGCCGCGGTGGACGCCGCCGGCCTCGCGGGCAGCGACAGCCCGCTCCGGAACAGCACCCTCACTCTCTTCGCCCCGACGAACGGCGCGTTTGAGGGCGTGAACGTCGACGCCCTGACGGGGAATTCTGAGATCCTGAGCCGCACGCTTAACTACCACGTCATCGCGGGCCAGCGGATCGGGTCCGGCGCCCTGCCGAGCGGAGAGAGTCCCGCTACGCTCGAAGGCGGAACCATCGACATCGACCTGAGCGGCGACGTGCCCACGCTCAACGGCATTCCGGTGAGCACCACCGACATTCGGACCGAGAACGGCGTGGTCCACCTCATCGACGGGGTGCTGCTGCAGCGCCTCGACATCGTACAGCGGGCGACCGTGACCAGCGCGCTCAGCACCCTCGCCAGTGCCGTCGGGGCCTCCTCGGCCCTCAGTGCGAGTGACAGCCCGCTCCGCAACGACAGTCCGACGACGGTCTTTGCGCCGGTGAACGGCGCGTTCCAGGACGTCGACGTGGACGAACTCGTGGGCAACACCGATCTGCTGAATGAGGTGCTCACCTACCATGCGGTCTCCGGGGCCGTCACGTCCGACCAGCTGCAGAGCGGCTCGGTGCCGACGCTTGAGGGCGGCTCGGTCGCCGTGAACGTGACCGATACCAGTGTCACGGTCGACGACGTGCCCGTGAACACGACCGACATCCGGACGCGGAACGGCGTCGTGCACCTCGTCGACGACGTGCTGCTCCGCGGCGTCGACGCGGTCGACCGGACGGTTCTGACCTCGGCGCTGTCCACGACCCAGGCCGCCATCGAGGCCGCCGGGCTCGACGGGGCCAACAGCCCGCTCCGCGGCGAGGGCCCCCTCACCCTCTTTGCCCCACTCAACTCGGGCTTCGACGGGCTGGAGGTCGACGAACTGGCCGGCCAGATGGACCTTGCGGGCCGCATCCTGCAGTACCACGCGATCAGCGGCCAGCGGATCGAGGCCGCCGACCTGTCGAACGGGGAGACGCCGCAGACGCTCGAGGGCGGGACGATCACCGTCGCGGGCGTGGGGGAGGACGGCGTCCCCGTCACCCTCAACGGCGTGCCGGTGTCGGTCACCGACATCCAGACCGAGAACGCGGTCATCCACCTGATCGACGGGGTGCTCCTGCAGCGGATCAACGCCGTCGAGCGGGCCTCCATCACGGCCAACTTCCGGATCCTTACGGAGCTGGTGGGCGAGGCCGGCCTGGCGAGCGCCCTGAGCGGACCGGGGCCGGACGGCGAGGACGGCATCACGGTCTTCGCGCCGACCAACGACGCCCTGCTCGCGGCCCTCGACGCCAACGGCAACGGCGAGGTCGGGGTCGGCGAGGTGCCCAGCGACAGCGAGCTGCGGAGCCTGCTGGAGTACCACGTGCTCGACGACGTCTTCTTCGCGTCCGACGTGCCCACGATGGAGACGCCCCTGCCGACCCTCGAGGGCTCCGATGTGACGGTCGTGCGGGACGGAAACGCCGTGACGCTCAACCCGAACGCCGAGGCGTCCAGCGTGGTCGCGCCGAACGTGGAGGTGTCGAACGGCGTCATCCACGGCGTCGACACGGTGCTCCAGATCCCATCGAGCAACTAAAAGAATCGGCCGTCCCTGAATCCTGGTGCGGAGACTGTGCACCGGTCTGGACCGAACGCTTGAGACGCCGGGTCTTCCCTCAGCGGGGGAGGCCCGGCGTTTTTTCGTTCCGGGCGTCGTCGGACGGGCCTCTCCGGGCGAGTTACGTCCTTGTTGCACTCGGAGGTGGTTGTTGGAGACCGGGACTGTGTCGTAAGGACGCGTGCCGAGAAAGAGTTGGCCCCACGGACGTTCTCCGACCAAATTCCAAGCACCCATCTGCCATGACAACCGATTCACTTTTCCCTTCCTCCCCACCCCGTCGCTGGGGCGTCGGCCTCTGTGTCGGCCTCCTTGCCGTCGCGCTCGTCCTTGCGGGGTGCGACAGCGACGACAGCGGCATGGACGATCCGCCCGAACCGGCGCCGACTACGCTCGCGGACGTCGTGACGGACGCCGACAACCTGAGCACCCTCGCCACCGCGCTGGGGGCCGCCAACCGGGCCGATGCGCTGGACGACACGAGCGCCACGTACACCGTCTTCGCCCCGGCCAATCCGGCCTTTGATTTCTACGACGTCGACTTCCTCACCAGCAACACCGATCTGCTCGGATCGGTACTCGACTACCACGTCGTGCAGGGCGCGGCCGTCACCTCCGACCAGCTGTCGGACGGCGACACGTTCACGACCCTTCAGGGCGACGAGATTGAGGTGACCATCGAGGACGGAAACGTCTTCGTTGAGGGCGCCCAGGTGACCACGCCCGACGTCGACGAGGCCGAGAACGGCGTGGCCCACATCGTCGACGACGTGCTGCTGACGAACCGGACCGCCGGCGAGCGGCTGCAGGTCACCAACGCGACCGAGTCGCTCTTTCAGGCCGTCAGCGACGCGGGCCTTGCGTCTGCGTTCAACAATCCCGACAACGTCTGGACGACCTTCGCGCCGAACAATCAGGCCTTCGAGAACGCGGACCTTAGCCTGTTCACCGACGAGGAAATTGGACAGATCCTGCAGTACCACACGCTCGACGGTGCGACGGACTCCGAGGCGCTCTTGCAGGCGCTGTCGGACAACGGCGGCGAAGTGAGCCTTCCGACCAATCAGGGCGAAGAGGTGACGATCACGGAGCAAGAGGATGGGTCCATTGTGTTCAACGGCGGAGAGGCGGCCCTGAATCTCGACCGTGTCGACCAGCGCGCCAGCAACGGCGTCATTCACCCGATCGACGGCGTGCTGACGCCGCCGAGCATCCAGGCGACCCTCGCCGACCTGGTGGCCAACACCGAGACCCTGAGCACCCTTGCCACCGCGCTGGGGGCCACCGGGCAGGACCAGGCACTGGACAATCCGGACGAGACGTACACCGTCTTCGCCCCGGCCAATCCGGCCTTCGGGCCCTACGACGTCGACTTCCTCGTGAACAACACGCAGCTTCTCGGTGACGTGCTCGGCTACCACGTCGTGCAGGGCGCGGCCGTCACCTCCGACCAGCTGTCGGACGGCGACACCTTCACGACCCTTCAGGGCGAGGACATCGAGGTGACCATCGACGGCGAGGGCAACATCTTCGTCGAAGGCGCCCCGGTAACCACGGCCGACCTGGAGGTCGACAACGGCGTGGCCCACGTGGTCGGCGACGTGCTGCTGACCAATCGCTCGCCCCTTGAGCGGCTGCAGGTAAACACGGCGACGCAGACGCTCCGTCAGCAACTCGAGAACGCCGGTCTCGCCTCGACCTTTGACAGCAGCGTCTGGACGACGTTCGCGCCGAGCAACACGGCGTTCGAGAACGCGGATCTGAGTGGCTTCAGCGACTCGGAGATCCAGGAAATCCTGCAGTACCACACGCTCGACGGTGCGACGGACTCCGAGGCGCTGCTGCAGCTGCTGTCGGACAACGGCGGCGAAGTGAGCGTCACGACCAACCAGGGCGAAGACCTCACCATCACACAGGTCGCGCCCGACTCGATCGTGTTCAACAACGGGCAGGCAGCCCTCAACCTGAACCGCATCGATCAGCGGGCCGGCAACGGCAGCATCATCCACCAGATCGACGGCGTGCTGATTCCGCCGAGCGTCATGCAGAGCGTAAGCTACGACCTGGAGGCCCAGTCCAACGACGGCGCCATCCCCGGGGGCGTGAGCGGCACGGTGACCTTCTGGGATGCCGGCCAGGGTCAAACCATCGTCACTCTCGAGCTGGATGATGAAGCTCTGGACAGTGACGGGTCGACGGGAGCCAACGTCGCCCACCCGGCGCACATTCACGAAAACAGCGCCTCGGAAGGCGGCGGCATCTCCATCTACCTTACGCCGATCGATGGGAGAGGTGGAAATGGCACAAGCGCCCGGCTCGTGGAGCGGCCCTTCGACGAACTCGCGGGCTTCGACGGGTACGTCAACATCCACGAGAGCGTGGCCAACCTGGGCACGATCGTCGCGCAGGGCAACATCGGCGCCAACGCGCAGGGGACCCCGGCCGCCAGCCTCGACCTCGTCGGAAACCAGCGGTCCGAGACGTACAGTCTGGACGCGAACAACAACGACGGAAGTGTTGCGCCGAATGGCATTCCAGGGAGTGTCACATTCCTGGAGCTCACCGGCGGCCTGACGTTCGTGCAGGTGTCGCTGGACACGGGCAACGGTGCGACAGGAGCCGACGTCGGGCACCCGGCGCACATCCACAACAACAGCGCGTCGGAGGGCGGTGGCATTCAGTACTACCTCAGCCCGGTCGACGGGTCGGACGCGCAGGCCCGGAGCGGCAAGCTCGTCGGGGAGTCTTATGATGCGCTCACCGGCTTCGACGGCTACGTGAACGTCCACGAGAGCGTGTCCAACCTCGGGGATATCGTCTCGCAGGGCAACGTCGGAAGCAACGCGCCCTAACCCGCGCGGCCCCCAATCACCGACATCGGTTCGGGAGACGGAGACAACGCTCCCGACCCCTGTTCAAAGGCCACCGCCCGTCCCGTTTCGGGGCGGACGGTGGCCTTCGGTGGTTGAGAGAGGCTGTCCGTAGAAACGAGCGAGGCAACGGCCTGTATCGGAGATACGGATCTGGAACGTCCGTCCGTGGACATCATTCGCCCACGTCGCCAGGCGTTCTCAGCGGCAGTGGGACCCGGCGTATTTCCGGGAAAGTGCCCCGCCGCTCCACCAATTACGTTCCTGTTGCATTCGCAGCTGGTTTTCTGGCACCGAGTTTGTAAGTTGAAGTTTAGTCTGACCAGTTAGTATAGAAAAGACACATTCGCACCGAGCCGATATCCAACTCTAAGCACGTATCTGCCATGACTTTCGATACATTCCTCTCTGCGCCCCCAACTCGTCGTTGGGGGGCGGGCCTCTTCGCGGGTCTTCTTGCCATCGCCCTCGTCCTTGCCGGGTGCGACAGCAATGGCACTGTGGAGCCCGAGCCCGCTCCTGGAGGGCCGACCACGCTCGCTGACGTCGTGTCGAGCACCGACAATCTCAGCACCCTCGCCACGGCCCTCGACACCACCGGCCGGGTCGGGACGCTGGACGACGAGAGTGCGACCTTCACGGTCTTCGCTCCCTCCAACAGCGCCTTCTCGGCGTACGACGTGGACTTTCTGATCAACAACGCCGACCTGCTCGGCGGGGTGCTCGACTACCACGTCGTGGCGGGACAGGCCGTAGAGTCCGACCAGCTGGAGGACGGCCAGACCCTCGAGACCGTTCAGGGCGATCAGCTCGAGGTGAGCATCGACGGGGACGGCAACGTCTTCGTCGAGGGCGCCCAGGTTACCAACGCCGACGTGCGGACGGACAACGGCGTCGCCCACGTCGTCAATGATGTGCTGCTGACCAACCGGACGGCGGCCGAGCGGGTCCAGGTGACCTCCGCGACCAGCACGCTCAACACGGCACTGGACGCCGCCGGTCGGGCCGGGACGCTGAACGACGAGAACGCGACCTTCACGATTTTCGCCCCGCCCAACGCGGCCTTTGGGCCCTACGACGTAGACTTTCTGGTCAACAACGCCGACCTGCTCGGCGAGGTGCTCGACTATCACGTCGTGTCGGGGTCGGCCGTGACGTCCGATCAGCTGTCAGACGGCGACACCTTCACGACCGTCAATGGCGACCAGATTGAGGTCTCTATCGACGGGGACGGCAACATCTTCGTCGAGGGCACGCCGGTGACGACCGCCGACATCGGCGCGAGCAACGCCGTCATCCACCTGGTCGGCGACGTGCTGCTGTCCAACCGGACGGCGGGGGAGCGGATGCTGGCGACAACGGAGACCGACGCGCTCTGGCAGGCCATCACTGAGGCCGGCCTCGCGTCTGCGTTCAACGACGCAAACAACAACTGGACGACGTTCGCCCCGACCAACGAGTCGCTCGAGAACGCGGACCTCAGCGGCTTCAGCCAGTCGGAGATCCAGCAGATCCTGCAGTACCACACGCTCGACGGCGTGACGACCTCCGCGGACCTGCTGCAGCTGCTGTCGGACAACGGCGGCGAGGTCAGCGTCCCGACCAACCAGGGCGAGGAGGTCACGATCACGGAGCGGGACGACGGCTCCATCGCGTTCAACAACGGGCAGGCCGTTCTCAACCTCGACCGCGTCGATCAGCGGGCCAGCAACGGCATCCTCCACCAGATTGAGGGACTGCTGATTCCGCCCAGCTTCACGCGCAGCGTGAGCTACGACCTGGAGGCCCAGTCCAACGACGGCGCCATCCCGGGCGGCGTGAGCGGCACGGTCACCTTCTGGGAGTACACCCAGAACCAGACGCTCGTCACCCTGGAGCTGGACGAGGGCGCGACGGGCGCCAGCGTGGCCCACCCGGCGCACATTCACAACAATAGTGCCTCGGAAGGGGGCGGGATCTCCATCTACCTCACGCCGATCGACGGCAGTGGGGGCGGTGGCACGAGCGCCCGGATCGTGGGCCGCTCGTTCGACGAGCTCGCGGACTTCGACGGGCACGTCAACATCCACGAGAGCGTGGCCAACCTCGGCACGATCGTCGCGCAGGGCGACGTCGGCGCCAACGCGACCGGCACGCTGGCCGCCGGGCTCGACCTGGTCGACAACCGACGGTCCACGAGGTACACCCTCGAGGCGAACGGCAACGGCGGCAGCGTCGCCCCGAACGGCATCCCGGGAAACGTGGAGTTCATCGAGCTCACCAGCGGCATCACGTATGTGCAGACGTCGCTGGATCCGAGTCCGACCGGCGGAGCGACGGGGGCGAGCGTGTCACATCCGTCGCACATCCACCGGACCGCGGACGGCGGCATCGAGTACTACCTCAGTCCGGTCGACGGCACGGACCCGGACGCACGGGCCGGCAAGCTCGTCGGGGCGTCCTACGACGACCTCACGAGCTTCCCGGGCTACGTGAACGTCCACGAGAGCGTGGCCAACCTGCAGTACATTATCTCGCAGGGCAACGTCGGAAGCACCGCGCCCTAACCCGCGCGGCCTCCAATCACCGGCATCGGTGCGGGAGACGGAGAACCCGCTCCCGGCCACTGTTCAAAGGCCATCGCCCGTCCCGTTTCGGGGCGGACGATGGCCTTCGGTGTTTCGGGGAACGGTGGAGGGCTCCCACCGCTACGTACGGGCAAGGGAGCAGGTACGCCACCGGGTCGTTATAAGAATTTCATCCTTTCGGGTGGTTCCGGAGGGCGGGCAACGTGTCGTACAGTCCCTGTTGCCAGCCATCATTCCTGCCTTCTACCGGACGCTTTCTGCTACCGCTCGCCGCCCCCGTGCCGATGGACTCGTTATCGACCACAGAGGAAGACGCGACCGGGTCGTCGGCCCGCCCGGCGGGCGAGGATAAGGCGGGGCTCGACGCGCTGCGGTCGCGGCTCGGCACGGGCGACGAGGAAGCCTTCGAGCAGATTTTCCGGCGGCTCTCCGAGTCGGTGTTTCGGTTCGTGCGCGGCATGGTACAGGACGAAGCGCTCGCACACGACCTGACGCAGGACACGTTCGCCAAGCTGTGGGCGGTCCGCGACCGGATGGAGACGGTCGACTCGCTTCGGGCCTACGTCTTCCAGATGGCGCGCAACCGCGTCTACAACCAGCAGCGCGACGAGCGGGTGCGCCGGGACAATCGGGCCCGCCTCGATGAGGCGTCGGCCCATACATCGCCGCCCTCCCCCGACACGGCCCTTAACACCGACATGCTTCGGTCTCGACTCGAAACGTGGATCGACGAACTTCCCGACCGACAGCGAGAAGCCCTCACCCTTCGTCGGCGAAGCGACCTCAGCCACGAGGAGATTGCCGACGTCATGGGCATCTCCCCCAATACGGTCAACAACCACATTGTGCGGGCCATGAAGCACCTGCGCAGCCGCCTGCACGACCATCGCCCGGATCTCCTGTCGTAGCCCGCAGGGACCGGCCCATCCTGTTCGCCGTCCTCACGCAAAGGAGCCCTTCCCACTGCGTCCCCACGAGCCTGATCGATTCATGAACGCCTCCTCCCGACCTCCCGACTTTGACGACCTCGCCGACGACACGGAGCAGGCCCGGATCTTCGATCAGATCTGGACCCTCCTCCGCCGGTCCGACGAGGAGGACGTGCCGTCCTACGACGTCGACCGCGAGTGGGACCAGCTTGCCGATCGGCTGGACCTGGGAGCCGATGCCGCGGGCCCACCCGCCCAGCAGCGGCGGGCAGCGGACCGCGGGCCACGTTCCGGGGCCTCGCCCACGGCCCGGCGCCGGCGATGGACGCAGGCCCTCACGGTAGCGGTCCTCGTGCTTCTGGTCGTGGGGGCGGGCGCCTGGTGGTGGAGCCAGCCCGTGTCGGTCCGCACCGCGGCGGGGGAACAGACGGTGGTTAGCCTGCCGGACGGGTCGACGGCGGAGCTCAACGGGGCCACCACCCTGTCGTACCCGCGGGGCTTCTCCACACTTCCCGGCATCGAGGCGTCGGCCCGGCGCGTGACCCTCGACGGGGAGGCCTTCTTCTCCGTGACGACTCGGGACCGCCCTTTCCGCGTCGAGACGGCCAACGCCCACGTGGAGGTCGTGGGCACGAAATTCAACGTGCAGACGCGGACGGCGGCGGGCACCCCGGAGACGCAGGTCGTCGTGGCCTCGGGCCGGGTGCGCGTCGCCGCGTCCCCCGACTCGTCGGCGGCCCGGACGGAGCCGGTAACGCTGGAGACGCCCGGACAGTCCATTCGGGTTCGCGGGACCACGGCCCCGACCGTCCCCGAGACCGTCGAACTCAAGTACGTGGACGCCTGGCGGCAGGGAGGCTTTGCCGTCTTCGATGCCCCGCTCCCGGTCATTCTCCGCGAACTGGAGCGCCGGTTCGGCGTCCCCCTGAAACTGACAGTCCCGGCGGGCGAGACGGAGCCAATGTCGTTGCACTACGCCGAGGACGCGCAGCTTGAGGCGGTGCTCCGGGACATTTGCTTTACCCAGAATCTCTCGTTCCGCCGGACCAGCCAGGGGTACGAACTGGTACGGGCCAGCGACTGAGCACGCCCGCTGTGCGTGACTCGTCTTCCTCCCGACCGTCGCCGTTCCGTTTCGATTCGACGACGCCTTGCGATGATGAGCGGCTCTTGCCCAGGCTTTCGGGTCCCGACGCGCGCCACGCTGCTGCGACTTCTCGTGGGCGTAGGACTCGCCGGGATTCTTCTCGGGGCGATCCGTCCGGCCTGCGCGCAGGAGGCGGACACGAGCCGCGCCACGGAGGCCCGCTACACCCTGGCGCTGCGGGGGGTGCCGCTCGACGAGGCGCTCCAGTCGCTCGTGTCCCGGGCGCGCATCGACCTCGCCTACTCGACGGCGCTCGCCGAAGGACGGACGGTGTACTGCCAGGCGCGGGACGCGCCCGTCGAGCGACTGCTGGCCTGCGTCCTCGAGGGCACGGGCGTCGATTACCTGCGCACCGCCAGCGGCAGCTACCTCCTCGTCGAGTCGGCGACCGCCCCGCCGCCCGTGGGGCGCATCGCCGGACGGGTGGTCGACGCCGCCACCGGCGAGCCCCTGCCCAACGCCAACGTGCTGCTGGCCGACGCGAGCACCGGTACGGCCACCAATCGGGCCGGCCAGTTTGCCGTGGCGCCGGTGCTGGCCGGGAAGCACCGCCTCGTGGTGACGTACGTAGGGTACCAGACGGCCGTCGACAGCGTGCAGGTGCCCCCCAACGGCCGCGACACCATCCGCGTGGCCCTCACCCGCGACGTGATGGAGACCCCGCCGGTCGTCGTGGACGGGCTGCAGCGGCGGCTGCCCTCCGGCGGGCTGGGGCGCGCCGAGTTGGACGCGTCGGCCCTCGCGCGGCCGTCGGCCCGCGGCACCCCCGATGTGCTCCGGAGCGCGAGCCGACGGGTGGGCGTGTCCCTCAACCGTCCGCTCGCCGAGATCAACGTGCAGGGCGGCGGCGGGGGCGAGCACGTGATGCACCTCGACGGCGTGCCGGTGCGCGAGCCGGTGAGCCTGGGCGGTCTGCTCAGCGCCTTCAGCCCGCAGGCGCTCGGGCGCCTCACGGTGCACAAGGCCGGGTTCGGGGCGGCCGAGGGCAGCTACACCGCCGGCGTGCTGGAGGCGCGCCACGACCTGTCCCGCGCCGAGGCGCCCCACGCCGCCGCCCGCGTCGACCCCCTCAGCGTCGACGGCCGCGCCGACGTGGACTGGCAAGCCGGCGGGAGCACAGGCCAGGCGATGGTCGCCGCCCGGTCGAGCCTCTGGGACGCCTACCGCGCGCCGTCCCTGCACAGCCTGCTCGACACGCGCACGGCGCTGGACCGGCCCCTGACCCCCTCCTGGACCGGGCGCTCCCTGACGGGCTCGACGCCCTCCTCGACGCAGCGCCGGGCCGCCCACGTGCAGTTTCGGGACCTCCACGGGGCGGTGCGACAGGAGATCACGCCGTTTCAGCAGCTCTCCGTGTCGGGCTATCGGGGCACCACCCGCCTGGGAACCGACGTCGCCAGCGCCGTGCCGGAAGGGGAGCAGCGCCGCCTCCTCCTCTCGCAGGACCGCTACGACTGGACGAACAGCGCCGTACAGGGGCGCTACGAGTGGCTCGCCGGCGGCCGCACGAGCGGGAGCCTTCGGCTCTGGGCAAGCGGGCACGACTCCAACACCTTCTTCGGGTTCCGGGCGGACTCGCTTCTGGCCGAGGGCGCCCGCCCCGAGCCCCCCGCCGCCGACGAGCGCATCGTGGACGCCCACTCCGGGGAGGGCAACCAGATCTCGGAGTGGGGCGCACGGGCGACGGTGGACGTGAGCGTGTCGTCGGACGTCCGCGTCCGGGCCGGGGTCGCGCCGCAGTTCCTCCGGGGCGAGTTTCGAGTTCGGAATCCCTTCCTCGGCGTCCTCGAGCACACGTCGAGCGACTGGCGGGTCGGCAGCTACGCGGAGGCGGAGGTCTCGGCCGGCCTCAACCTGACGGCCACGGCGGGAACGCGTCTCACCTACGTGCGGGCCCGCGATGCCGTCTACGCCGAGCCGCGCCTGTCGCTGCGCTACGACGGGGGGACGACGCTGCTCGGGGACGTGGCCGTGCGCCTGGCGGGCGGGCTGTACCGGCAGTACGTCACGCAGGCGGACATCAGCAGCGCCGGGCCCACCTCCGTGGTGCCGTCGGTCCAGTTCTGGCTCCCGGTCGACCGCTCCCTCGCCCCCGCCCGGGCCTACCACGCCGCCGGAAGCCTGCTCCTCACGCCGTCCGAGGACTGGTCGGCCCGGCTCGAAACCTACTACAAGCACCAGCCCCGGACCCTGCAGGTCGACTACGCCGGCCTCGTGCGGCCCCCGACCCCGTCGCGGCCGCCCGTCGAGCGGGCGCTCGACGAGCAGGCCGACCTCCTGACGGCGGGCCGGGGCCGGGCCTACGGCGCCGCCGTCCACCTGCAGCGCGACGGCGAGCGGCTCTCCGGCAGCGCCAGCGCCGAGTGGAGCCGGACCGAGCGCCGCTACCCGGGGCGGTTCGACGGCCGCTTCGTGCCGGCGCCCTGGGCGCAGCCCTTTCGCCTCGCCGCCACCCTGGACGCGACGCTCGCCGACGGGCTGCACGCGCTCGCCCACTGGACGGGCACCTGGGGTCGGTCCTGGGCCCTGCGCCAGGGCTACTACGACTACCTCGCCCTGACGGACGGCACCTCCTTCTCGACCGACGACCTGACGCGGCCGGGCCGGCAGACGCTCGCGCCCTTCTCCCGCCTCGACCTCGGGGTGAAGGGCGAGACCACCGTCCGCGGCGTGACGCTGGAGGCGCAGGTGAGCCTCGTGAACGTCCTGGACCGCCGCAACGCGTTCGACCGCAGCCTCGGCACGATGGACGACCCGGCCGAGCCGAGGGCCCGCACCCTTCCGGGCCGCCGCGCCTTCGTCCTGCTGGGTGTCCGCTTCTGAGCGACGGCCGGCCCGAGGGCCGCGTCGGGGACGGGCGACCTACGCGTCGGGGGCGTCCATGTAGAGAGCGTCCCGGTCGGCCTCGGCCAGCTCGCCGAAGAGGCCGGCCAGGCGGCCGGTGACCTCGTCCAGGTACGACCGGCCCTTCTCGACGGTGGCGGCCTCGGGGTTGCCGACGCCGGTGTCCTCCGTGACGTCGGTCCACTGGCGTTCGGCCCACGCCCAGTCCGAGCGCAGGGCGTCGACCGAGAAGACGCGGGCCGTCCCCTCTCCCGCCTCCTCGAGGGGCCGCACCAGCTCCGGCGCGGCGTTGAGCATGACGCTCGTCTCCATCTCGCCGGCGTGGTCGCCGAGGTCGTCGAAGTAGTCGGCCCAGTCGCCGATCTCAAACCAGTGGGCGACGCCGATGAACAGGTCGTCGACCGCGGCCTGCACCTCGCGCACCAGCGGCTTGAAGGTGTTGCCGCCGTGGCCGTTCAGGACGAGGAGCTTGCGGAAGCCCTGCGCGACGAGCGACTCGGCGACGTCCTCGAGGACGGCGGCCTGAGTGCTCGGGTGCATGTTGACGACCCCCGGAATGTCGAGGTGGCCGGTGTTGACGCCGAACGGCACGGTCGGCAGCACGAGCACCTGTGTGCCGTCGGCCCAGGCCTGCTCGGCGGCCGCCGCGGCGACGTGGTCGCACTGAATCGTGTCGGTGGCGTAGGGGAGGTGGTAGTTGTGGGCCTCGGTGGCCCCCCAGGGCAGGACCGCGAGGTCGTAGTCGGTGTCGCGGACCGTGGCCCAGGTCGTTTCGGCGAGGAGGTAAGGGCGGCTCATCGTGGCAATCCGATCTTGGAGTCCAAAGCGAGGGGCGGAGGCTCACGTGCCCCCTTCCTTCCGACGATGCCCAGAGAGAGCGGACGAATGGGCGCGCGGGAGCAGGGACGAGGGGGGGCCCGATCCGCTGCGGGTCTGCGTGAGGACGAAGACGTCAAGATGCAATTGCCGTGGGCGGCTCATGACAACAGGCGCGTCAGTCGGAGCGGAGGAAGCGGCGAACAGTCGTAGCGACGGTGTCGGCCTTGCAGCCGAGGCCGAGGTGGCCGCAGGGAGTGTCCAGGACAAGCTGCTCGGCCCCGCGCGCCTCGGCGAAGCGCTGAGCCGGAATCGGGTTTACCATCTGGTCCTGGTTGACCGTCACGACCAGCACGTCGGCCGTCACGGCCGCCGCGGTGCGGTCGATCGAGTCCCCGAACGCGCGGGTGACGTCGTGCCGCAGCATGGCTTTCAACTGCCAGGCCCAGTCGTGCGGGTCGAAGTCAAGGACGCCCGCCCGCTGCTGCTCGACGAAGTCGCGGAATACGGTCGAGTCCATCGTGGCCAGCCGGCGGGGCGTCTGCAGGTGCAGGCTGTGGATGGCGGCGATCGTGCGCATGGCCCGGCGCCGGGCGCTCGGGGTTGCGTCCGCAGCGCGGAAGGCCCGCAGCTCGGCGCGCCAGAGGAGGCGGTCCTGCGGCGTGAGGCGCGGGGTGCCGGTGAGCGGAACGGCCTTGTCCATAAAGTCCGGGTACCGCGTCATCCACGCAAACGTCTGCATCCCGCCCATCGAGAGGCCCATCACCGCGTGCAGGGAGTCGAGGTTCAGGGTCTCGGTGAGGAGGCGGTGCTGGGTGTCCACCATGTCGCGCACCGAGAACACAGGGAAGGCCGAGTCCGGCTGGGTGGGGCTCGTCGACGGAGAGGCGGACACGCCGTTGCCCAGGGCGTCGACGAGGACGACGAAGTAGCGGCTGGTGTCGACGATTCCCTCGGGCCCGAACTGGCCCGTGAGGTCCGCCGAGGTGCCCGAGAACCACGTGGGCACGAGGATGGCGTTGGACCGCGCCGCATTCAGCGTCCCGGCGGTCCGGTAGGCGATCACGCAGTCCGCGATCGTCGCCCCGTTTTCCAGCGTGCAGCGGCCCAGGTCGGCCCGCTGGAGGGCCGGCTGGCCGGCGGCGGGCCCGGCGACGACGACCAGTCCGACGAGAAGGAGGGCGGCGGCACGGACCCCTGGAAATCGGCGCACGGGACGGTAGCAGGCTGGGGCGGAACGGCGGCGAGCAGGGCTACGCGGCTACGCCGGCTCGGACGCGTGGAAGGCCGCCTGGAGCTCCCGGGTCACCGCGCCGGGCGTGCCGTCGCCCACGGCCCAGTCCTCGACCTGAACGACCGGCATCACGCCCGTCGTGGTGCCCAGCACGATGAGCTCGTCGGCCTCGGGCAGGTCGGCCGCCGGCACGGGCGTCTCCTCGACGGGAACGTCGAGGTCGCGGCACAGGGAGAGCACCGCGTCCCGCGTGATGCTGGGGAGGAGGCGGTTCGTGAGGGGATGCGCGCAGACCGTCCCGTCGAATACGGCGAGAACGGACGAGTGCGAGCCCTCCGTGACGAAGCCCTCGCGCACGAAGACCGCCTCGTAGGCGTCGGCCTCCATGGCGGCCTGGTTGGCGAGCACGTTGGGGAGGTAGTTGAGCGACTTGATGTCGCAGCGGGCCCAGCGCTGGTCGGGGCGGAGGATGACCTTCACGCCCTGTTCCCACTTCTCGGTCGGCGGCTCGTTGACCGAGGCCCGTGCATACACGGTCGGCTCGGTGGAGGGCGGCGGGAAGGCGTGCCGGCGAGGGGCCGCTCCCCGGGTGATCTGGAGATACACCTTCGCGCGGCGGTCCGCCAGGCCGTTGCGGGGGAGAAGCTGCTCGACGGCCCCGCGAAGGGCCTCGAGGTCGACGCCGTCGAGCCGGATCTCCCGGAGACTCCGGCGCAGGCGGCGAACGTGGGCGTCCATCCGAAAAAACCGGCCCCGATCGGCCCGCATCACCTCGTACACGCCGTCCCCGAACACAAATCCCCGGTCGTCGGGGGAGATGGACACGTCGTCCTTGTCGACGAACTCGCCGTTGAAGTAGACCGTCATCGGGATCGGGGGGGCGTGAGGGGAAGAGCGTTCGGAGCGTGGTGGTCGGCTACGAGTGCAGAACCGATCGGAACGGTTCTGGATTCGGCGTCGCGGCCGCGGGGTGGCGGCGGGTCAGGAGCTCGAGGAGGGCGACTCGGCGAGCAGGCCCTCGATCCGGTCGGTGAATTCCTGCTTGAGCGCCTCGTAGCGGGCGCCGGTGCCCGGCCCGTAGAACCCGGTGTGGATGTAGCGTACCCTGCCGTCCCGGCCGACGAAGATGGCCGTCGGGTACGAGAGCACCCGGTTCAGCATCGGGAGGGCGTCGGAGGCGGCGTCCTTATCGGACGTCCCGGCGATGAGGGTGGGGTACGAGATGTCGAACTTCTCCCGGTAGCGCCGCACCTGGCGGGCGGCCTTGTCGAAGTCTGCGTAGCGCTCGAACATTAGCGAGACGATCTCGAGGCCCTGGTCGCGGTACCGGGGATAGATTTGCTCGAGGAAGCGGGCCTCGTCGTGGCAGTTTGGGCACCAGCTCCCGGCGATTGTCACCAGCACCACCTTGTCGTCGAAGCGCGGGTCCGAGAGGCGCACGACCGAGCTGTCCTGGGCGGAGGGGAAGGCGAAGTCGAAGGTGTCGTAGCCGTCCTTCAGGTACGTGAGCTGGTAGGGGTCGGGCAGGGCGGCCGTCGAGTCGCGCTCGGCGGTCCACGTGTTGTGGGAGCGGGTGCCCGACCAGAAGTCGCCGTCGAGCGTGCCGTCGGGCTGAATCTCCGCCTCGTAGAGGAAGGCGTGGGAGCCGTCGAAGGTCGAGAGGAAGAGCGAGTCGCCCCGCACGGTGCCTTCCAGAAACCGATGGTCGGCGGTGGGGGTCATGAACGTGCCGGTCACCCGATCGCCGTCCTGCGTGAACGTCCCGACGGCGTTCGAGGAGGTGCCGTCGCCCCCGGTGAACGTCACCTCCCACCGTCCGTCGACGTCGGCCGCGGGGCCCGCCCCCGACGGGGCGAAGCGGTGCGGGGCGCCGTGGGTTGCCCGAAAGGGAAGGCGCTCCACGTCGCCCTCGCCCTTCACCAGGGAGAGCGTGCCCTCCAGCGTCGCGTCGACCCGCGCGGCCGCGATGCGTGAGTTGAAGGCCGGCAGGTTCAGATGGACCGAGTCGGGCGTCACCTCGACCTCCCGCACCGGCACCCGTTCGCCGCCGTTCAGGAGAGCCGCCGAGTAGCCATCCTCGGTCTGCTCGAGGTCGAGCCCGAAGGGCAGCGGGCCCCCGGGGACCGTCGCGACTGCGCGCCACCGGCCGGTGGGGAGGGCGTCCTCGCCCGTGCAGCCGGCGAGGAGCAACGCGCTCAGCAGAAGGGTCGAGAGACGAAGCATGGGGACCGAGAAGCGGGACGAGGGACGGCGAGGAGCGTCGCCCGTTCGGTGGGCGAGTAAAACAGGATAGGAAGGACGCCCCGGCGGGTGCAAGGGAGCAGCCCCCCGGCGCGAACGCCGAACCGCTTTTGTGCGCGGTGGATTCGTGGAAGGGGCAGCCTCCCCGCCCGAGCCGCGACCCCGGAACCCTGGCTCGTTCCGCCACTGCAAGCCAACGCGCCGACTTTTCCACGCTTCCACCTCCACCATGGTCCGGATCGACACCGAATACATCGGGGACCTCCACTGCGAGGCCGAACACGGCCCGTCCGGCGTCACTCTCACCACCGACGCGCCCACGGACAACCACGGCCGCGGGGCGTCGTTCTCCCCGACCGACCTGGTCGCCACGGCGCTCGGAACGTGTATCGCCACGATCCTCGGCATTCAGGCCGACAAGCACGGCCTCGACCTGAAGGGCATTGAAATCACCGTCGAGAAGGAGATGGCGTCCGACCCGCGCCGCATCGACTCGCTCCGAACGGAGGTTCGGATGCCGACCGCCCTCGATGAGCAGACCCGCGCCCGACTCGAGCGGGCCGCCCGGCACTGTCCGGTCGACGAGAGCATCCACCCCGACATCGACGCGCCCATCGTCTTCCGGTGGCCGGAGGAGGCCCCGGCTGTGTAGCCTCCGCCCTCTCTCCGTCCCGCCCGCGACGGATGGGGGGACCGTGTGCGAAACGGCCGAGGCACTCGGGGGGGAAAGACCCACCCGAGGATTCGTCGATCCTACCACGTCGCGCAGGAGCCGCGGCCCAATCTTTTCGACGCGGACGACCAGAGGAGGAGGGCGTCCGACGTCGATCGTTTTCGTGCATGCAGGGGCGAGAACCCGATGTTTGCGAACCGGACAGAGGCCGCCCTGAAGACGCTGCGGGAGGCGGGGGCCGAGATCCTCGTCGTGGCCGTCGGCCAGGCGTTCGTCGAGTCCGGGGCGGTTACCGACGAGGACGCCATTGCCGCCCTCGAATCGACCTCCGGCGAGGACTAGTCCCTTCGATTCTCGACACGACGCCCCCCTTTCCGCATGACGACCGAGACTGAGCTGCCGCCGGACCATCGGGCCACGGTCTTTTCCCTGGAGAGCGGCCGGCCGCTCCTGGAGCGCGTGTGCCGGCAGTTGGGCGTGGAGCCGGGCGCCCACGAGGAGCGCGACTTCGAGGACGGCGAGCACAAGATCCGGCCCCTCGAACGGGTGCGGGGACGGGACGTCTTCGTCGTCGAGTCGTTGTACGGCGACGCGGAGCGCTCGGTGAACGACAAGCTGATGCGGGTTTTCTTCTTTCTCGCCGCCCTGCGCGACGCCGGGGCCCGGCGCCTCACCGTCCTCGCTCCCTACCTCTGCTACGCCCGCAAGGACCGCCGCACCAAGCCGCGCGACCCGGTCTCGATTCGCTACCTCGCGACGCTCTTCGAGGCCGTCGGCGTCGACCGGATCGTCGGCGTGGACGTGCACAACCCAGCGGCCTACGAGAACGCGTTCCGCGTGCCGGCGGAGCACCTCACGGCCGCGCCCCTGTTCGTGGACACCTTCGCCCCCCTCGTGGGCGAGCGGGACGCCGTGGTCGTCTCGCCCGACGCCGGGGGCGTGAAGCGCGCCGAGCGCTTTCGTGAGCGCCTCGAGGCGCGCCTCGGGCGGACGGTCGAGCTCACGTTCATCGAGAAGTTTCGCAGCGAGGGCGTCGTGTGGGGGGAGACCGTGGTGGGGACGGTCGAAGACCGGGTGGCCATCATCCTCGACGACCTTATCAGCAGCGGCACGACCCTCGCGCGGGCGGCGGATGCCTGCCGGAAGCGCGGTGCCCGCGAGACGCACGCCGCGGCGACCCACGGGGTCTTCTCGGCCGACGCCGGTTCGGTCCTCGACGAATCGGCCCTCGACCGGATCGTCATCCTCGACACCGTGCCGCCGACCCGGCTCGCGGCGGACGTGAGGGCCCGCCGCGTCGACGTGCTCGAGTGTGCGCCCCTGCTCGCCGCCGCCATCCACCGGCTGCACACGGACGGCTCGATCGTGGAGCTGACCGACCTGTAGGTGCTCACAGCCGCTCGGCGCCGTATCGGAGGTAGTCCTCGGCCTGTCGGCGCCAGACGTCGTCGTTCTCGAAGGCGTCGTCGTCCAGGTGCCAGACGGCGAGGGTCGCGCGGACGAGGGCGTGGTAGCTCTCGTAGAACGGGATCAGGGCGGGGTCGGCGTCGTCGTTCGTCCGCTGGCGGTAGTCCGCGATCAGCGCGTCCCCAATCCATTCGGCCCCGAGGCGGCGGCACTCCAGGTGCAGGAAGGACAGCTCCGAGAGCGGGTCGAGCAGGCGCAGGGAGCGGTTGAACTCGAGGCAGTCGATCACCATCGGATCGTCCTGGAGGCAGATGTGCTCCGGCCGCAGGTCGCCGTGGGCGTCGACCACCCGGTCGGCCCGGGCCTCAAGGAGGGGCCCGTGGTCGTCGAGCCATCGGGACTGCCCGTCGACCACGGCTTCGATCGCGGCGGGGGCGAGGTCGTAGCGCGGTCGCTCCAGGGACGTTCGCTTCGCGGCGAGGTTGGCCGTGAGCCGGCCCCGGTACTCGTCGGCGGTCCAGCGCACCGGCTCGGCGTCGCGGTAGAAGGCCGACAGCTTGGCGCCCAGGCGGTCGATGTGCATCTGCTCCACGGTGCCTGCGTCGACGCGGCGGTCGAGCATTCGGTCGCGGGGAAGGCGGTGCATCTTCACCAGCCAGTCGATCGGGGGGCCGTCTGCCGCCAGGCGAAGCCCGCCGTCGGTGTTTGCGAGGGGCACAACGTCGAGGTAGACCGGCGCCGCGAGCCGGCGGTTGAGCTCCAGTTCGACGTGACAGGCCCGGCGGCGGGCCTCGACCGTCGTGTGGTCGATCAGACGCGCGCGCACTGGCTTTTTGAGCTTGTAGGCGTGCGCCTCCGTCAGGAAGACCCAGGCCATATGGGTCTCGATGGCCTCGTCTGGCCGCTCCTCGTCCGGATAGGTCGTCGGTCGGCGCAGGGCCGCGACGGTTTCGTCGAGTTGGGAACGAGGCCCCTCCGGGGACCGGGCGGCGTCGGGCATCGGGACGGGTCGTCGTGCAAGGGATTGGGCGACGACGTTCGGGGTCGCGAACGGCGGTGGCTCTTCTGGAGGATCGAAAAACGATGCGGGTTCGCCCACGCAGGTAAAGTCGGTCGGGGAGGCCGACCCGCACGGGGGAGGGTGTGTAGCAGCCCCGGGGTCGTCAGTCTCTACCTCGGACGTTGGCAGGCGTCATCTCATCGACCGGAACTGGGACTTGCTCGGAGCGGTCGAGCATTCCGTCGAGTGCTGTGAGATCGGCGCTTTCCCGGCGCAGCTCAACGCGATCTCCCGTCAAGACGTACTCGATCCGATCGCCGGGCTGGAGGTCAAGGGAATTCCGGACGCGTTCTGGGAGGGTCGTTTGGCCGTCGCTCGTGGGAATCGACGAGATCATATCCGTGTCTCTCGGAGCGTGAGGTGTATTCAGATCTTCCGAACGGTCCCCGAACTGGGGACTATGCCGGAGCACAGAGAATCAACGGGCAGCGGCCCCGCTTCGCTCCGCGACGTAACGTCGGCCTTTTTTCGGGGCTGGATTCTCGCACCGAACCCCGAGGTCCACCGCTCCTGTTACAGTGGTCGGGGCGAGTGGGGCAAAACACGTACAAGACGGCCTTCGGTGCACGTCCACACGTCGACCCCGGCGGTCGTCGGGACACGTTCTTCCATATGCCGATAGGGATCGGCACAGCCTTCCAACGACGCATGCGGAGCTGTATTATTTCCGCTCCGCGGTGAAGGTGCCGTTCGGCTGGTGAAGGACCATCTGTGACGGCGTTCCCTCCGACATCTTGAACTCGACGCGGAAGCCGGATTGGTCTTTTAGCGAGAAGGCGTTCTCCGCCGTCGGCGCCAGAACACGCAAGGGGAATGAGAGGGCTTCTGCGGGTCGGAGATCTCGCCGGAACGGCCGTTTCCTCAGGCCGCCGCGGGCTCGACGTTGTGGTTCTCCCGGAAGAGATTGTTCGGGTCGTATTGGTCCTTGAGCCGGGCCAGTCGGCCGTGGTTGGGCCCGTAGGCGGACGCGACGCGGGGGGCCTCGTCCGAGTCCAGGAGATTGACGTAGACCCCGCCGTTCGCGTACGGCGTCATCGCCGCGTGGACATCACGGGTCCAGTCCATGATATCGGCGTCCTGATCGGGGTCGGACCAGCCCGTGAGGATGTGGAAGCCGTACGCCGCCTCGCGGTGCGGGAACGCGGTGGCCGAGGGATCGACCCGTCCGATCGCGCCGCCCATGGGCTCGAAGTAGACCATCGAGAAGGGGCCGGGGAGGGGGTCGACGTGCTCCACCACCGTGTCGAGGGCCGCGTCGGGGAGGGCGTCGAGGTAGTGCGCCTTCGAGTACCACCGCTGGCCCGGGGGCACCCCCTCGTCGAAGGTCTGCTGGAGCGCCGTGTACGGCTGAGGACGCACGGCGTCGAGAATCGGATCGCCGAACGCGCGGAGCGGCCGGAGCACCTCCTCGCCCGTCGACGGGTCCCCCGCGTAGGTGACCACAAAATCGAGCACCGTCTGGCCGTGGTATGCCTCGGGGACGGCCGGAATCGGCGGGGCGTGCACGAAGAAAGCGTACGCCTGAAGGGCGTCCGGCGCGTTGGCCATGACGTCGCGGTAGAGCCGGAGCCCCTCGGTCGCGTCCGCCATCGGGTGGAGGATCTGCCCGGCCAGCACCTCGGGCCCGACCTCGTGGAGCTGAAACTCGAAGGAGGTGACGACGCCGAGGTTGCCGCCCCCACCGCGGAGGCCCCAGAAGAGGTCGGCGTTTTCGTCCTCGCTCGCGTGGACGAACGAGCCGTCGGCGGTGACGACGTCGGCCGAGATCAGGTTGTCGAGGCTGAGGCCGCATTTGCGTGCGAGGTGCCCGGTGCCGCCCCCGAGCGTGCAGCCGGCCACCCCGACGGTCGAGACCGTGGCGCCGGTCGTGGCGAGGCCGAACGCCTGGGCCTCGTGGTCGAAGGCCCCCCACGTGGTCCCTGCCTGCGCCTGTGCTGTCTTCGCGCCCGGGTCGACGCGGACGCCCGTCATCGGGGAGAGGTCGACCATGAGGGCATCCTCGGCGGCGGACCGGCCCGCGTAGCTGTGCCCGCCCCCCTTCACGGAGAGGGAAAGGTCGTTTTCGCGGGCGATGTCCACGGCGGTCCTTACGTCGGCGGCGCCGGTGCACCGCGCCACCGCCGCGGGGCGGCTGCTGAGCCGCGCGTTCCAGACCGTGCGGGCCGCGTCGTAGCCGTCGTCGCCCGGCGCCAGAACGGGGCCGCGCAGGGCGTCGCGGAGGGCATCGAGAGTTGGGTCGTCGAGGGGCGAAGGCGTTGGCATGGCGTCCGCTCTATGGGGTTGTTCGAAGCGTTGCGAGATGTGCCGTCGGGAATCGATTCGTCGCGATGCGCACCGAAAACAACGACCACAGCGGTCTACCCGCTACACTTTAATGTGGCACTATCGAATGGATGCTAAGAGCTAACCCACCGGCCTCGGTCACTGCGACATGCCGGTCCGCTCTGGAAGCGTTCCGTCCGGATTCAGGCCCCAACTCCGGTTGACCGATCGGAGCAACTCCTTATAGCACGGGTCCTCGCGGAGGGGCCCGAGTACGTCAGGGAAGAAGTAGCGGAGGTGCTCGGTCTCAAGGGATCCCCAGTTGTCCACCCGCTCGAGTGCCGCGACGGCCGCGTCGACGTTGCCGAGCGCCGCCTGCGCAAGACCAGCGGAGAACGGCGCGGTGGCCTCGTCAATCTCACGGAGGTGCTCGCGGGCTTGAGGGGCGTCCCCGGCGGCGGCATGCGTGACGGCAAGGGCCGCCTGGATTTCGGCGTACTCCGGCGATCCCCGGGGCGACACCAGGGACTGCGCCCGCTGCAGTGAGGAAGCCGCAGCGACGGACCGTCCCTGGTGGTGCAGGACGAGGCCCTCCATAAAGTGCGTGAGTCCGTACTCCGGCTGGATCTCGCGGGCGCGTCGGGCTTCGCGAAGCGCGTCGTCCGGGTTGTTGTTCGCCAGATAATTTTCGGCGAGGTACACGCGAATGGCCGGCGCCAGCGGGTTGAGCTCGATGGCCCGCTTGGCCGGGGGAAGTCCCATCTCTGGACGACCCAAACACACCGAGACCCAGGTGAGCCAGATGTGCGCCTCGGCGTAGCTGGGGGCCAACTCCACAGCGCGGGTGAGCTCCCGGAGCGCCGCGGGGCCTTCATGGCGGATGGCGTGCTGAATGCCGAGCGAGGTGCGCGCTTCACCAAGTTTGGGATCGAGGTCCACGGCACGCCGGGCCGTGTCCATCGGGTTGGACGCGTCTTCGGGCGGTGTGAATCCGTAGAAGGCAAACAGGGAGAGCGCGTCGGTAAGTCCGGCCCAGGCGAGTGCGTACTCCGAGTCCTGCTCGATGGCGCGCTGGAAGCAGTCGAACGCCCGGCGAATCCCGTCTTCGGTGCGCTGATCCAGATGCTGCCGACCCTGCGCGCAGAGGCGGTACGCAGCCAAATTTTCGGTGGGGCGGTGCTCGACCTGGCGTTTTTCTTCCGGCGTGAGCTCGGCCTTCAGCGACCGGGCGATTTCTTCCGTGAGATCGCCCTGGATGTCGAAGATGTTCTCCGCAGTGAGGTCGCGCCGATAGTCCCGGGCCCAGACCTGTCGATCCGTTCGCGCATTCACCACCCGCGCGTTGACCTGCACCTGCTCCTCCACTTCCTGAACCTCGCCCTCCACCATCCACTTCACGCCCAGTTCCCGGGCGATTCGGCGGAGGGGCTTGTCCGTGTCGCGGTACGTGCGGACCGACGTCCGCGAGATGACCTGAAGCCCCCCGACGTTCGAGAGGCGCGTGAGAAGGTCCCCGTGGATGCCGTGGGTGAAGGCGGTCGTCTCTTGTGTGCCCAGCGTCTCGAACGGAAGGACGGCAATCGACCGATCCGTGCTCTCCTTGTCGGCCCCTGGGGAGCTGGGGGAGGCGGAAGAGCCGTCGCGACCCGCGGTCCGTAGGTCGTCCAGCAGCGCCGTCGCCGAGGCGTACCGCCGGTCCGGATCTTTCCGCAGACACCGCTCTGTAATCCGCTCCAGGACGGGCGGGACCGCCGGGCGGTGCGTCCCGACCGGCTCCGGTTCCTCGTGCAGAATCGCGTAGAGGACCGCCGTCTCCCGATCGCCCTTAAACGGCCGTTCGCCCGCGAGCATCTCGTAGAGCACCACGCCGAGGGCCCACAGGTCCGTTCGGGCGTCGACCGCTTCCCCCTCCGCCTGCTCCGGGCTCATGTAGGCGGCGGTGCCCACCCGCCGGCCCGGCTCGGTCAGCCGCGACTGGCCCCGCGCCCGGGCGAGCCCGAAGTCGACGATTTTCACGGTGTCCGCCTCGGTCAGCATCACGTTGGCCGGCTTCACGTCTCGGTGGACGATACCGGCCTTGTGGGCCCGTGCGAGGCCCTCCGCGATCTGGGTGGCGTAGCCGACGGCCTCCTCGACCGGCAAGGGGCCCTCGCGGGACAGCGTCTCCTTGAGGGTCGCTCCCGCGTAGAAGGCCATCGCGATGAAGCGGCGGCCCTCTTCGGTCTCCCCGATCTCGTGGATCGTCGCGATGTTGGCGTGATCCAGGGCCGCGGCCGCCCTGGCCTCGCGGACGAACCGCTTCTCGGCCTCCGGGTGAGTCGCCAGATGCGGGGGCAAAAACTTCAGCGCCACCGGCCGCTCCAGTTCGGTGTCGCGCGCCCGGTAGACGACGCCCATGCCCCCGCCCCCGAGGTGTTCTTCGACGACGTAGCGGCCGACCTGCGTGCCCTCCAGGTCCAGCAGGTCCCGGGCAGGCGGCCCGCTTCCCGGGGCGTCCGGTGGCCTCTGCCGCTCCTCGGCGACGGGAAGCAACCGGTCGAACAGCGCCTCCGCCTCGTCGGTCATCTCCAGAAGTGAGGCCACTTCCCGCTGGACGACCGGATCGTCGCAGGACGCCGCCAGGAAGGACGCGCGCTCGCCCGCAGGACGGGCCCGGGCCTCCTCAAATAGCCGCTCGACCCGATCCCACTGCTCGCCGGTCATGACGTTTCCGCTGCTTGTGCCCGTTCCCTCGGTCTTTCGAGATGGGGATTCGCCGGCATGACTGTGCCGAGGCCGTCCTCACTGGGAGATTCCTCGCCGGGAGAGCCTCGCTACGAGGTCGTGCTGCCGCCCGGTACGCCCTCGCGGATGCGCTTCATCTCGCGGTAGAGCCACGTCTTCGCCGTTTTCCAGTCGCGGCTCACCGTCGAGCCGGACACAGAAAGCGCCTCGGCGGTCTCCTCAATCGTCATCCCGGCGAAGAACCGGCACTCCACCACCCGGGCCATCCGCGGACGCTCCTCCTCCAGCTGCTTGAGGGCCTCCTCCAGCACCACCAGCACCTCGGCCCGCTCCTCGGTCATCGCCACCTCGCGCCCCATCTCCTCTCGCAGCTTCTCCAGCGACAGGACCGGCGCGTCCCCGCCCCGCTTCTGGGCGCGCTTGCGCCGGGCCTGGTTGAGAAGAATCTGACGCATTGCCGTCGCCGCCACGGCGAAGAAGTGCGACCGGCCTTCCCAGGACTGCTCCTCGGGGCCCACGAGCTTGAGGTAGGCCTCATGGGCCAGCGCCGTCGTCTTCAGCGAGGGGTCCCCCTTCCAGCGCTTGCGCTGGCCCCGAGCCCGCCGGCGAAGCTCGGCATACACGTGCTCGAAGAGGTCCTCCTCGGCCCCGCCCTCTCCCCGACGGACGCGGGTGAGCAGTCTCGTGACGCGCTTCGACGAATCGGTCATGGCGGCCTCACCCCTGGGCAGAGGACGACGCACTCCAAGTGAAGAAAAGAAGAAGACCGGAGACGACCGGGCCGACCGTGAGAAGATCTCGGCCGATCTGGTGTGATCCAAAGGTGAGGACGGCCCGCAGCAAAAGAGGCGACAATCTAAGCGGCGCTCTCCCTGCTCCGGGCCGCCTTCACCGACCTCTAACCATGTATTCTAAAGCAAACGTAAACGCTATGTTCACAAAAAAGGGAACCAACGCCCACATTCGATCTCTCGCTGCCCGCTTCCTTGCACCGGTTCTTCCGCTTTTGGCCTGTGCCCTCGCAGGACTTCTCCTGCGTCCCGCTGGAACGGCCCAGGCCCAGAGCACCCTCGAGCCGAATGCGCCGAAGGTTCTCAACGAGGAGGGCCGGGCGCCTACGGCCATCGGCGTCACGAGTGGCCCGTGGCGGGCCCACTTCGGAGAGTACGCCGCCGAGGTGCTCCGGACGGCCGGGCCCGAGGCCCGGAAGGAGGCAATGCACAACCTGATTGCGATTGCGGTGCCGCCGACCGGCCGCCCGATCGACCTCTCCGCGACCCTCCCCCAGCTTCTGGAGGTGGTCGAGCACAGTTCCAGTGAAGAGTCCCGTCTAATGGCCGTGCAGGCGCTTCAGGTCATTGGGACCGACCACGCCCGGGCATCCCGGTACCGTCGGGCCATGGAGGAGCTCTACCGAATTGCTCAGGAGGAGCCGTCGGACAGGGTCCGCGACGCGGCCGCTAGTGTTCTGCACGACTTCTATGGGGGGGAAGCAGAGGCTCAGTAGTACGCCAGGCCTCGCCGCCTCGGTGAGGAGCCGCGGAATCCGGACGTGAAGACGAGAAGACGGCAAGGGCGTCCCGGGCCGACCGTGAGAAGATCTCGGAAGATGAGAAGATCTCGGAAGATCCATGGGGGAACGTCCTCCCAGCCCATGGGACGGTCGGTCCGTCGGGCGGCCGGGCCTTCTCTGGCGCCGCCGCTCGTAGTGACCGCCTTCTCCTGGAACTGACCAGAACGCACGATCGCACGCTTTTCTCTTCTTCCTCTTGAGACCATGATCCGTTTCCTATACGTTCTGAGGCTTTTTGCGCTCGCTGTTCTTCTCGCTTTTGGGCTCGCGCCCGCATCCTGGGCTCAAACGCCCAACGCCACGATCGAGAACGGCAACGGCGCCCCCCGCCTGCAGTCGTTCTACAACGGAGGACTTCTCGCTCCCGGCACCCTCGTGAGTGACGGTACCGAGAACGACTCGATTCCGGCCGAGGGCGCCGGGACCCGGATGATGTGGTATCCCGAGAAGGCCGCCTTTCGGGCCGGGCAGGTGGGAGTGAACGAGGACGGTACGCAGTGGGACGCTTCGAAGGTCGGGACCCACTCCGTCGCATTCGGGGTGGACACCAAAGCCAGCGGCAATGCGTCGATGGCGGTCGGGAGTGGGGCCGTCGCCAGCGGTGGTCGGTCCCTGGCCGTCGGGTTTCAGTCCACCGCCGATGGGAGCAGCGGGCTGGCGGCCGGCCGAGGAGCGAGAGTCGAATCGAGGTCCTCAATGGCGATGGGTTTTCAGACCCGCGCCCTAGGGGACTATTCGGCCGCGATTGGACGAAGCACAACGGCCGCGACCAACACCTCCCTCTCTGTCGGATTCTGCAACGACGCCAACAGCGGCAGTTCCGGGGATGGGACGCTCTTCGCCGCCGGAAACGGAACGCCGTTGGGATCGTCCGGCGCGTGTGATCGCCGTTCCGATGCGCTGGTGCTGAAAGAAGATGGCGATCTGGCCATCGGCTTCTCCGACCCGAGTGCCCGGCTGCACGCGCAGGGGGATGTCCGAGCGGATCCTCAAGGCACTCCCGGTGCCCACGTCGGTCTCGTCGAGAACACCAACTCCGACGACGGAGCCGACGTCCTGGCGCTGCAGGCCGGGGAAAAAGCAAGCAACATCGAGGCCACGACCCACTTTATCAGTTTCTATGGCAGCCAGGGCTCCATCATGGGCACGATCCGGGGCAACGGCGCCGGCGGCATCGAGCTCACCGGCACCGGCGCCGACTTCGCCGAGGAGCTGCCCGTCGCCGACGGCGCCGAGGCGCCCGAGCCGACCGACCTCGTGGGCGTGCGCGGCGGCCAGGTCAGTCTTGAGACCGACGGGGCCGACCGGATCATGATCGCGTCGAGCTCCCCGGCCGTGACGGGCAACACGACGCCACAGGTGAAGGACGATGACCCCCGGCGCGTCAAGGTCGCCTTCGTCGGACAGGTGCCTGTGCGGGTGCGCGGCCCAGTCGAGGAGGGCGACTGGATCGTCGCCTCGGGCCGATCCGACGGGACCGCCCGCGCCATCTCACCCGAGAACTACCGGCGCTCGAAGCACGGCCCCATCACGGGGCAGGCGTGGGCGGCCAAGACGACCTTAGGCGTCGGCACGGTGACTGTGGCCGTAGGGCTCGGGTCCGGCCCCGTCCTGGCGAAACGACTTGCGAACCAGCAGCGGCGGAACGACCGGCAACAGGCCCGCATCGCCGACCTCGAACGGCGCCTCCGTGCACTGGAGGCGGAGCGGCCCCCCGCCCTGGCAAGTCTTGGGGGACTGAAGCTCGGATTTCTGGTCCTCCTCCTGGGCGGCCTGACCGGCGCGCTCTTCTGGCACCGCCGCCAGTAGAGCGGTCGCTTGGCCCGACACCATCGGCCCGCATTGGCCGACCGCTCCGTCCGTCACGTTTTCTGACGAGATTTGCTCCCGCCATGTTTGTGTTCTTCGAGCGCCCCGTCCCGAATCTCTACTTCCTTCTTGCTTTTCTTGCCCTTCCGCTCGTGCTTGGGGGGCAGAGCCGCCCCGCGCCCGCCCAGACGATCGAGGTCCGGAACGGGGGGACCGTCACCGTCGAGAACGGGGGCGTCTGGGACCTCGACGGGACGACCGTCGACCTCGGCCCCGCCGGCAGCACCGCCCGCATCGCCGAATCCGGGGGCGGTCGCTTTGCCGGCGGCCCCCTTACGGCCGTCCGAGCGCTGAGCCGTCCCTCGTCGGCGGATCCGGCCGGTCTCGGAATCGAAATCAGTGCCTCGAAAAACCTGGGGGACGTGACCGTCACCCGGGGCCATGGCGTCCAGACGGCCCCAAACGGCAACGAGTCCATCGAGCGTTACTACGAGGTGAGTCCGTCCCAGAACAACAGCGGGCTGAGCGCGACGCTGACCTTCTCCTACACCGACGACGAGCTCAACGGCCGGACCGAGTCGACGCTTGCGTTTTTCAAGTCGAGCGACGGCGGCTCAACCTGGAGCGAAGAGGGCTACGACAGCCGCGACGCGTCGGCCAACACCGTGACCCTCGGCGGCATCACTTCCTTCAGCCGGTGGACGCTCGGAAGCACAGACAATCCGCTGCCGGTCGAGTTGGTGTCGTTCGAGGGCCGGTCGATCGGCGACGGTGTACGCTTGGTCTGGCGCACCGCCTCGGAGACCGGCAACAGCGGCTTTGCCGTCCAGCGCAAGATTGATCCCGGGACGGGAACCCATTCATGGCAGAAGGTGGGCTTCGTCGACAGCCAGGCGGAGGGCGGGACGAGCACGCAGGCCCACACCTACCGGCTTACCGACACCGACCTGCCGTACGCGGCCGACTCGATGCGCTACCGGCTCCGGCAGGTCGACGTCGACGGGTCGACCCAGTTGAGCGACCCCGTGACCGTCGCGCGGAGCCGCGTCCAGCGGGCAGAGTTGAGAGAGACATTTCCGAACCCGGCCCGCCGGCAGGTCACCGTCCGCTACGCCGTGCCGGACCGGAGCAGACCTGGGGACGTGACCCTGCGGCTCTATGACACGCTGGGCCGGCAGGTTCGGTCGATGACCGTCGCGGCGGAGGCTGGGCGACATGAGGTGCAACTGGACGTCCAAGACCTCGCCAGCGGCGTGTACTTCCTGCGGCTGCAGGGCGGTGATACCGTCCGGGCGCGACGGCTGACGGTCGTGCAGTAGCTCTTCTCCCGGTATCCTACCCCGGACCGGGCTCCCTTGCCCTGGTCGACCCGGACATTCCGCGTTGCGCCAACGCCCCCTCCCTCGCCGGCCAGAGAATACTCGAGGGCAAGGCGCAGGTTTTTCTCCCGGCAAGGTTCCCGCTGTGACAGGACTCGCGTTCGCTGCCGGGCCCGTCTCCTTCCAGGATCTGCTTCATCTACTGATAGAGCCGCGTCTACGCCACCTTCCAGTCGCGGCTGTCGAGTCGGAAACGCCGAGCGCCTCGTCGTGGCCCTCGCGGGAGCGGACGAGGAAGTACGTCACGTTGGAGCGCGAGGAGCGGGCCATCGTCTCTCCGTCTCGTTTTAAAGAATAGGTGAAGAAATAAAAATACCAGTTCGTCCCTGAGAAGATCTGGGCCGATCTGGTGTGATCCAATGGTGAGGATGGTCCACAGCAAAAGAGACGACGACCTAAGCGGCGCTCTCCCTGATCCGGGGCGCCTTCACCGGATCCATTGTGGTCAAACAGTGAAGAGACACTCCCCGAATCGGTCTCTCGGTAAAGAGAGGTTTCACGTCTTGCTATCCCTTGTCATCTTGAACATTTCAACTATGAACCGCCACGCGGCAGTTCTTTTAGTCGGGATTTGTTGTCTTGCCCTCCCCGTACTCGCCCAGGCCCAAACGGTCTCGTGGACCGGAGGAGGAGATGGAACCTCTTGGAACGACGCGGCAAACTGGAATCCGCAAACTGTACCGGGATCTGGCGACGAGGTCGTGATCGACAAGACCCCTGGATCTACCTATACGGTGCAGCTTGGGTCGGACCGGACCATCGACAGCCTCGACCTGGACTCCCGAGATGCAACGCTGGAGCTGGGCGGAGCGCTGACCCTGCGTGGAGGCCTTCGGCAAGAGCAGGGCGCGCTGACGGGCGGCGGAGATCTTACGGTCGAGGGCCCACTGGTGTGGAACAGCGGAACGATGGCCGGATCGGGAACGACGACGGCCGAAGGGGGGCTGACCATCGGTGGAGGGACGCTCGACGGGCGGCGGCTGGTGGTGCCGAGCGGAGAGACGGCAGTTCACCCGTCGGGAGGCAACAGCCTGCAGGGGGCCGGCGGCGCGGTGATCGAGGTCGAGAGCGAAGCGGTTTACGACTTTCGAGGGGCAGCGGGGCTCAGTTATATCGAAGGAAGTAGCGCGACCCCGCCGCGCCTCGTCAACCGCGGGACGTTGAAGAAGACCGGCGGCGGAGGGGGGCCGGAGGTGCGCTGGACCGTTGAGAATCGGGGACTCGTCGAAGCGACGAGCGGTGCGCTCGAGTTTATGGGACGGGTTATCGATCACGACAACACCTACCGGGCCATCGGCGCCACGCTGTTCTTCGGGCCGACGCAGAAGACGACCTTCGGGAGCGGGTCGGTCCTCCGGTCCGACTCAAGCGGGACGATCCGGTTTGCCGACCAAAAGGTCACCATCGAAGGGACCTACGACGTGGCGGGGAAGACACTTGTCCGTCGGGGGGGCAGGGCCGACCGTCACCCGGCCGTCACGATCGGATCGGGCGCGGACCTGCAGGATCTCGGGACGGACCTCGTCGTGCGCTCCGGAAGCCTAGCTGTGAATACGACCAATCCGTTGCAAATTGAGACGTTGACGCTCCGCTTTGGTGGTCGCTTAGAGATCGCTCTCCCAATAAGCGTGGTGGACGCGTTTAGCTGGGAGGGGGGGACGGTCGCCGGCCAGGGAACGATCACGGCCACAGGGGGGCTGACGATCGACGGGAGCGGAAGCGGGAAGCTGGACGGAGGCCGGGTCGTTGTCCCAAGTGGGGCAACGGCGACTCATGTGGCCGGGAGCTCCGCTTTTCGCGGAGCCAGCGGGGGGGTGATCGAGATTGAGAGCGGGGCCGTCTTCGACTTTCAGGACGGAGGCGGCTTGAGGGACGTATCCGGGGGCACCTCACCGCCGCGCCTCGTCAACCGCGGAACGCTGAAGAACTCCGGCGTCGGTAACTCAAAGGTGAGCTGGGCCGTAGAGAACCACGGCACCTTTACGTTGACGGATGGTACGCACCGTTTCGCGGGACAGATCATCGACCAGGGGGGAACCTACCGGGCCGCTGGGGCCACGCTGGTCTTCGATCCCACGCAGAAAACGACCTTCGGGAGCGGGTCGGTCCTCCGGGCCGACTCGAGTGGGACGATCCGGGTTACCAACCAGGAGGTGACCTTCGAGGGGACCTACGACGTGGCAGGTACGACGATCGTCCGGAGCAGAAGACTCACGAGCACCCGTCGTCCGGCCGTTACGATTGCGCCAAGCGCGGACCTGCAGGACCTCGGGACCACGGGTCTTACTGTGGATCGGGGAAGCCTGGCCGTGAAGACCGGCGATCCGCTGACGGTCGATTCGCTAGAGCTGAACGGCGGTCAGCTATCGAATAAGGAGGCGATCACCGCCCGGCAAACGCTGACGTTGAAGCGCGGTCGGCTCGTAAGTGAGGGCCCCCTCACCACCCGGCAAGCCTTTACGTGGGAGGACGGAACGATCGCCGGCACAGGGACGATCAGGGCCGAAGGAGGGCTGACCGTCAGTGGAGGGACGCTCGACGGGCGCCGGCTGGTGGTGCCGAGCGGAGAGACGGCAGTTCACCCGTCGGGAGGCAACAGCCTGGAGGGGACCGGCGGCGCTGTGATCGAAGTCGAGAGCGGAGCGGTTTACGACTTTCGAGGATCTGGAGGGCTCTACTATTCCGCAGGAAGCAGCGCGACCCCGCCGCGGCTCGTCAACCGCGGAACGCTGAAAAAGACGGCCGGCGATATCCCATCGACGATTCGATGGAAGGTAGAGAACCACGGGGCTGTGGAGGCAACCCACAATGTGTTCCAATTCTTGAAACCCCTTATATCGGACGGGACGATCCTCACAGAGGACCAAGCACGCCTGGTGTACGAATCGTCCCGGGACCTCGTTAACCGGGGGACCATCCGCGTCAAGAGTCTTTTCCGCTCGGAGCCGCCTGTTCAGAACAAGGGCGGCACGGTTGCAGTGTTCGACGCCGGAACCCTCATCCAGGGACAACTCAATGATACCCCCACCAATCCGGATACGGTCCTGGTCCTGTCGGAGGGCGGGGTCCTGCGGGGCGGTGGAACAGTCACGGGCAATGTGGTCAATGCGGGAGGCACCGTGCGTCCGGGGACCGATGGCGGCCCAGGGGAGCTTCAGGTTCAGGGAGACTACGGTCAGAAGCCCGGCGGGACGCTGGATCTGGAGCTGGGGGGAACGGCGCCGGGCTCGGAGTACGACCGCCTTGAGATGGAGAACTTGAACCTCGGCGGCACGCTGCGCCTGGCGCTCATCAGCGGGTTTACGCCAGATTCGACCGACCTGCTTACCCCGATTCGGTGGTCCGGAAGCCGAACGGGGGGGCCAGATACTATAAAGGGTCAGGACGCGGGGGACGTGTTTCTGTCAATCAAGTTCACGTCGGGCGCCCTGCAAGTGTCCAATGGCACAGCCCCGGAGTCCCCGGACCTGCCGGCCCCCGAGCTCCGGATGAGTTCGCCTCCGTTTGTGCGAACCGGAAATAAGGTGTGGGCAACGGCACGGATCCGGAACCGGAGTTCCAACCGGATAATCGTTCCTGTCGGGGAGCTCGGAAAGAGCGTGGTCGTTGATGGGTCCATCTCAGATTGCCCGACGACCAGTGCCTACAAAAATCTGAAGTGCCGGTTTGCTCGGTTCGGCGTGAGTCTGCCGAAACCGCCCGAAGGAAAAAGCTATCCCTTTCTCCCCCGCGAGCCTCTGTTTTCCTCCTCGGGAAGTACCACGGACGGGAACGAGACCTCAAAGGTTGGTCTGCCCATGTTGTCGAAGACGACGACGCGGATGGCCTTTCTCAATGGAACGGGGAAGGTATCAAAAATGGTGTTCGGCGGCAGTTGCAAGGGGGGCGTGGACAATGTGAGAGTAAAGGGGAGCCTGGCCGACCGGGTCGCCTCGGACATATCCCTTCAGAAATGCGCGTACGGGATCGGAAAAAAGATCGTAGAGGATGTGGCGGGAGCCTACGTTCCCGGCTTCGCATGTATCAAACAATCTTTCAATTTTGGCTGGTCGATCGGGCAGGGAATCCGTACGGGGCGTTTCGACATGTGGGGGTTTGTTCTTGCCACTTCGATCGGGGCTCTTCGGTGCGCCGGGGACGTCGTGAAGGCCGATCTTGCCATTCAGCTTGCAAACAAGACCAAGGATCTGGCCGATAAGCAGAAACAAATCAAGAAGATGGTGGAAGCCTGTGCTCCGGATCCGGCCAGCGTGGCGCAGGATCGGTCGAACACCACATGCGTCGGGGCCATCGACCCGAACGACAAGCGGGGACCAACAGGTACCTGCACGGAACGCTACATCAGTGCGCGCGACTCGCTGCCCTACACGGTGTTCTTCGAGAACAAATCCTCGGCCACCGCCCCCGCCCAGCAGGTCGTGATCGACGATACCCTCGACGCCGACCGCTTCGACCTCTCAACGTTCTCGTTTGGAACAGTGGCTCTTGGCGATACGTCGATCGCCGTGCCCGAAGATACACTCGCGTTCAGCAAGGAGGTCGACCTGCGGCCCGACCGGGACGTGATCGTGCGCATCGAGGGTTCGGTTGACGAGATGACCGGCGTCCTCGAGTGGACGTTTACATCGCTGGACCCGGACACGATGGAACCAGTGACCGATCCGCTGGCCGGGTTCCTGCCGCCCAACGAAGACCCGCCCGAAGGCCAGGGCAGCGTCAGCTACTTCGCGGATCTCGAGTCCGACGTCCCGTCCGGCGCGCAGTTTGGTCGGGCCGCCCAGATCGTTTTCGACAACAACGATCCGATCGGCACAGGGGTCTGGTCCAATACCCTCGACATTGAGCCGCCAAGGAGCCGGGTCGACTCGCTAGACCCTACGCAGAACAACGTTGAATTCGAGGTGTCGTGGACCGGCCTCGATGGGGAGAGTGGCGTTCAGAGATACAGCGTTTACGTGAAGGAGGGCGACGGCTCGTTCACCGAGTGGATTGCCGACACAACCACCACCTCGGCGACCTTCAAGGGCACGCGCGGAACGAGGTACGCCTTCTATAGCGTCGCGACCGACTCGGTAGGACTGACGGAGCCGACTCCTTCCTTGGCCGACGCCTCGACGAAGGTTGCTGCCGACGCGATTCCCGTCGAGTTGACCCGAATGGAAGCAACGCTTTCCGAGGAGGGCGCTGTTACCATGACCTGGAAGACGGCCTCCGAAACCAACAACGTCGGGTTTGAGGTGCAGCGCAGGTCCGGCCCGGACGGGACGTTCCGCCGAATCGGATTCGTCGAGGGCGCCGGGACGACGAGCGAGCCGCAGACGTACCGCTTCACGGACGAGCAGCTGCCCTACGCGGCCGACACGCTTCGCTACCGGCTCCGGCAGGTCGACACCGATGGGACCGGCCACCTCACCGATCCGGTGGCCGTAGGGCGCGGTGGCCCCGATCGGTTGGAGCTCCGGGAGACGTTCCCCAACCCGGCCCGGACCCAGGTCACAGTCCGCTACTCCATTCCGGAACGGGGCGGACGACGGAGCGGGGTCACTGTGACTCTCTATGACCTACTGGGACGGCGGGTCCGGACCGTACGGCCCGACGGCAAGGCCGGCCGTCACGAGATCCAACTCTCCGTCCAAGACCTCGCCAGCGGTGTGTACGTTCTGCGGCTACAGACCGGAAACACGAAACGAACGCGACGGCTGACGGTCGTGCGCTGACGAGGCCCTTCCGTCCGGCGCCTCGGAGACTCCTCCGCCCCCTCAGCGGTATCGTCGACTGGACGGGGCAGGACCCGACCCTCGGACTGCCAGAGTCGTGCCCGCACGGGGCTGGCCGATGATCGGGACGCCGGCCCCGCACAACGTAACGGGACGGCGGGGGATGGGGCCCGGTTCGCCGTCGTCGCCGGTGTGCGGTACGACGCTCGCCGCTAAGGTCCCGTCGGGACTTGCGCCGAACCTCCGTCGGCGGGTAATCCAGAGGCCCGTGAGTGGGTCGGGAGGCGGGACGATCTTCGGGTGCCCAGTCCGTCTCCTCCCTCCCCCCGTCCCGATGACGATCCGTCTCCAATCCCTCGCCCTGGTTCTCGTGTGCCTCCTGCTCGCCGGGGGAGGGCCGGCCTACGCCCAAAGCGACGTGACCGGCCCGGTGCCGGCGAGTGACGTTTCCGGCACGCTCGCCCGGAGCGAACGGGTCGTCTTCCAGGCCGACGAGGCGCGGATCCGGATGGCCGACCTCGCCGCCGCCCTCACCCGGGCCCTTCGGGCCGGAGCGCTTCCAACGGGGGGCACCGGGAGCGAGTCGTCGGTGGCAGTGCCCGCCGGGGTGGCCGACCTGCTCCTGGCCTCGTCCGGACGTGAGGGACGAGCGGCCGCGCAGCAGCTCACCGATGTCCTGACGGCGCAGGGCGTGCCGTCCGCCCAGGCCATAGCGCTCGCCCGTACCACCACGGGCCTCCTCGCGACCGAGCAGGTGGATCCGGAGCAGTTTCTCGCGACCCTCCACGCCTTCAACGCTGTCGTGGACGTTGCGCCGGCCCCGGTGCTCGCCCGGCCGCCCCAGGCGTTCGTCGTGGTGCGGACCGTGCTGATGGCCCTGCTTCCGGGCTCGATCTCCTGACCCCCCGTCCGGGGTCTGCACTCCCCCCTTCGCTGATTTCTCCTCAGGCTGAGCCGCCATGAACAAGACCATCGCCGTCCTCCTCGCCGCCGTGGCGGGGCTTCTGCTTCTCCTCTTCACCTGCACCGGCCCGGGGCCCACCGCCGACCTCGGCGCGGACGCGCCGGTCCCGTCGGGTCCCACGTCGGTGGCGGATTCGTCCTCGACGACCCCGATCCCCGCGGCCGAGGCGACCGCCTCCACGGGAGCGGCTGCCCCCGTCCCTGCGACTGCTCGTTCGTCGAAGGGCGGAGCAACCTCGCCCCCGCTCTCGTCGAGCGGCACGATCGCCGCGCCGATGGGAGACGCCTACGCTCGGAACAGATCGTTCCGGCCGGTTCCCGCCGTGCCGCTCCGCCCGGTGATCGACCTGCCGGTCGCTGGCGTCGAGGCGTTTCTCGCCGTACACCCACGCGACCTGGAAGGCGGCTCCGGAGCGGGCGTGCTGCTCCTCGCGGCCGATTCGCTGCGGGACCGGCTGCGCCTCCCGCTGCCGACGGCTCGGAGGAGCCTGCCCACCGACTACACGCGGGGCCATCCGTCGTCCACGATCAACACGCCCACGGCGTACGGCCAGCGCCTCGGCGACGTGTACGCCGGGGTCGGATATCAGGACCGCATCCGGTACAACGACTGGCACGACGGCGTCGTCTCCGTCGGGCTCGGCCTGGGGGATCCGGAGCGGTTCGTGGGACTCGACGTCGCCGTGAACCTCCTCGACACCTACACCGAGTTTGCGAGGGATCGGAGCCTCAGCGTCAAGCTGCACCGGCGGCTACCGTTCCGGACGGCGGTCGCCTTTGGCCACGAAAACGTCTGGCACACCGACGGCACCGACGGCGGCTCCAGCCGCTACGTGGTGGTGTCGAAGGTGCTGCTGCTCCGGACCCGGCCCGCCGCGGCACTCGGCTCGATGGTCGTAAATGTGGGGCTCGGCGGCGACCGGTTCCTGCCCGAGATGCAGTTTGCGCGCGGCGCCGACAGCGTCAATGCGTTCGGCAGCGTGGGGGTCCGGGTCCTTCCGCTCGTGAACGCCGTGGCCAACTGGACGGGACAGGACCTCGCCCTCGGCCTCTCGGTTGCCCCGGTGCGGACGTGGCCGCTGGTCATCACGCC
>JAZKTD010000095.1:0-11521 GCA_036625705.1 Salinivenus sp. | reverse complement strand
GACGCGCTACGCCCGCCCGGCCCCGGCGGCCCTCCTCCACGCCTGGCGCCGCGACCCGGCCTAGTGACCGTGCATAACGACTCTGACAACGTCGAGGGCGACCGTTTTGGCGTCGCTCGTACCGATCCGTGAATACATTCGCGACGTCCGCTTCTTGCTTGCGGCTGTCCACGGTCCCCAGCAATCGGGGAAAGTGATTTGCGTACGTTCTCACGGATCGGCATCGCCGGGCCGCGGTGAGCAGGCGCAAGGGCCTCCGTGTCGATGGAGTACCAGGGGGCGTCCCGCTGCGGAGTCTGCGAGATCCGTCCCTTCAGTTGTGCAGGCCCACTGGCAAAAGAAAAAAGGACGCCCGGCGTGCCCGGACGTCCCTGTTTTCACAATCGGTGTTGTCTGCATGTCGCACCGGCCCCCCCCTTCCTCCGGGACCGGGTCTCTCTGCCGCCGGGCCGCTACCCGATCAGCTTCTTACGGCCGCTGCGGCGGAACGTCTCCTTCGAGTCACGGGCCGCGCCGTAGGCCGCCGTGAGGCGGTCCCGCAGCACGCCGCTCGTGGCCGAGAGGACAAACGAGAGCGGAGCCAGCAGCAGGTTCACGATCAGAAAGCCCACGATGTGGGGACGCGACTGCGGACGGGAGAAGACATAGGTCTCAAAACCCATGTAGAGCGTCCACAACATGGCGAGTACAAGGTAGGTCGTCATCATAACATTTTATGGAGTTGGTTATTTTTGTCTATTATCTTCGCTTGTATCTACCTACTGTCCCCACCCCGTGTTCACGACCGAGTATGAGGTTTTTGTTGCCTCACTGCAACGTTTCTTTTGTACGAATGTCGGACGAATCCAACTTGAACACTGTGTTCAGGAACCGCTTTTTGGACATCTGGAATCGGTTCCAAACATGGGGCAAAACTGAGCTTGTCTCCCCACTTTATTCTCGTTGACGTGACAATCCCGTCGGGTCGGCTCTCGATCCCTCTTGTCAGGCCGGTCGCCCCGCCTCTAAGGGTGCTCGTCGTCGACGCGCCCGTCGGCCAGCTGCACGATGCGGTCGCCGTAGCGGACCTGTTTCTCGGAGTGGGTGACCTGCACGATCGTCACGTCGTCCTCGGTGCTCAGGCGCCGGAGCGTCTCCATGATCTGCTCGCTCTGGCGCGACTGCAGGTTGCCGGTCGGCTCGTCGGCCAGGATGACGCGCGGCTCGATGATGAGGGCGCGGGCCACGCCCACCAGCTGCTGCTGCCCGCCGGAGAGCTGGTTGGGGAAGAGGTCCTGCTTGGCCACCAGGTTGAAGCGGTCGAGCAGGTCGGCCACCTTGCTCTCCCGCTCCGACCCGGAGAGGCCCTTGTAGATGAGGGGCGTCTCCAGGTTTTCGTAGACGGTAAGGTCGTCGATCAGGTGGTAGTTCTGGAAGACGAACCCGATCTGGGAGCGGTGAATCTCGGTGCGGCGGTTCTCGGTCATCTCGTGGGTCGGCTCGCCCTGAAAGTGGTACGTCCCGTCGGTGGGCTCGTCGAGCAGGCCCAGGATGTAGAGCACGTCGTGCAGCACCTCGGCGTGGCCCTCATCACATTCCGCGAGGACGGCACGGTCCAGCTCATGAACACCGCCGCGCGCCACCTCCTCCACACCGGCCCCATCCGGCAGGTCGAGGCCCTCAAGCGGGTGCACCCGGACCTCGTCGCGGCGCTCCGCTCCCTCGACTCCGGCGAGCAGACCATGGTGCGCGTCGAGGAGGCGGACCGGACGCTCCAGCTGGCCGTCCGCGTGCGTCGGTTCCAGCTGCAGGGCGAACCCCACGCCCTCGCCTCCGTCCAGGACCTGCGCAACGAGCTGGAGGAGAAGGAGATGGAGGCGTGGCAGCAGCTGACGAGCGTCCTCACCCACGAGATCATGAACTCGGTCGCCCCCATCTCGTCGCTGGCCTCCACGGCCCACCGCCGCCTGCAGGTCCCAAGCGACGACGGCGCCATCTCGGCCGAAGAGGCCGCCGACGTGCAGGACAAGATCTTCGTCCCCTTCTTCACGACGAAAGAGGAGGGCTCCGGCATCGGCCTCAGCCTCGCACGCCGGATCATGCGCCTCCACGGCGGCACCATCTCGGTGCGGTCCACGCCCGGCGAGGGGACGGTGTTTGCCCTACGGTTCTGAGCCGTCGCCCTCTTCTTCCGGCCGCACAGTCTCGTCCATCGGGCGGCCCATCTCCTCGTAGAGCTGACGCCGGGCCTGCCGGTCGGCCTCCAGCACCGTCCGCGCGGCCCGCGCCACCGGCACGGCGACGTCGCGGGGCACCACGATGACCCCGTCGCCGTCCGCCACCACCACGTCGCCGGGCTCGACGAGCACGCCGCCCACCTCGACCGGCTCCATCATCGACTCGAACTCGTTGCGGCCCGGCCGGATGCCGCGTCCCCGTCGCAGCGGATCGTAGTAGAGCGGGATGTCTTGCGCGATGATCTCGTCGGTGTCGCGGACGCTCCCGGTCGTGACGAGGCCACTCATCCCCGCGTTCACCCAGGCGAGGGCGTTGTAGGACCCGATCGAGCCGGTGTCCCCGTCGCCGCTCGCGTCGATGACCACGGCGGTGCCCTCCTCGATGTGCCGGACGAACGGCTCCGGCGACACCTCGCTGTACCACTCCCCAGCCCACGCCTGAAAGTCCTCGTACGACATCGAGTCGGGCGTCGGTCGGTTGGTGGGCACGTAGCGGGCCGTGACGGCGATGCCGACGAACTGGTGCCCGAACGACTCGACGTCGCGCCAGAGAGGACGGATGCGCGGGTCCATGAGGCCCACGTCGCGACGGCCCACCACGTCCATGCCGTCGCTCACGTCGGCCACGCGGAGCCCCTCGTAGAGCGCGAGCAGCGAGTCGTTGCTTACGGCGACGCTGGTGTCCGGCGACTGGCCCGCCGCGGCCCCGGCAGTCAGGAGCAGGGCGATGAGAAACGCGGGCACGCTGCGGCGGGGACGGCACATGGGACGAGGGCACATAACCGAGTAGGGGGCGGACGCGGACCCGTAAGGGTAACGGTTCTGCCCCGAGATGTCTAGGGACCTGTCGCCTCCCGCCCGACGACAGCGTCTTCGTGTTCCCCGCTCGAGCGAGCACGCACCACAAAGGTCGTTGGGGCTCCGATGCCGCCACGCGCCCCTTTGCCCTGTCTCTTTGGGCAACCCACCGGCCCGGGGCCTCGTTATAAAAAATCGATTCGCTCGGTCTCCGCCCAAGACGTCCCCCCGCCATGATCCCCCGACCGCCTCGGACCCTCGCCTTCGTCCTCGCCGGCCTGCTGGGGGCCGCGCTCCTGCCCGGATCGGCCGCCGCCCAGCACCACGGGGCCTCCGACAGCACCGACCACTACAGCCACGGCTTTGAGCACCCCGAGCGGTACGCCGACGAGTGGAACGACCCGGCGCGGGACGACTGGCAAAAGCCCGACCGCATCCTCGGGGCGATGGGCCTCGAGCCGGGCATGACCGTGGCCGACCTCGGGACCGGGACCGGATACTTCGTGCCCCACCTCTCCGCCGCGGTGGGGACGAACGGCCGGGTGAAGGCCGTCGACATCGAGCCGGCGATGCTGCGGTACGTGGCGGGCATGGCGGCCGAGCGCGGCCTCGGCAACGTCGACACGGTCCGTGCCGCCCCGACCGACACGCACCTCGGCCCCGCGTCGGTCGATCGGATCCTGACGGTCAACACCTGGCACCACATCCCCGACCGCGAGGCCTACGCCGAGCACCTCGCCGCCCGGCTGAAGGAGGGCGGCTCCGTCTGGGTGGTCGACTTCGAGGCCGAGGCCCCGATGGGCCCGCCGCGGCGGCACCGCCTCGCCCCGCAGGCCGTCGTCGACGAGCTCGAGCGCGGGGGCCTCGAGGCGGAGGTCCGCGACCTCGGGCTAGCCCACCAGTACGTCGTCGTCGGTCGCAACTGACGCCAGCCGGCCCGCTCAGGCCACCGCGCAGTCGAGGGCGACCACCTCGTTGAGATCCAGGGCGAGGACCACCTCCTCCCCGTCCTGCTCGTACCGGTACAGGGGACTTCGCTCGTGCCGCTCCTCGCGGTACCGCCGAAAATCCGCCACCATCTGCTCGGCCACGGCCGGGGGCACGCCGTCGAGGCGCCGTTCGTGGTGGCCCGGGCCGGGGCCCGATCCGTCTCGGGTGGGGGTCTCGAAGGTAATGTGCACCGTGGTAGCGTTGACGTTCTGCATAGGGGGGTCGCTTCCGATGCGGGAAGCCGTGAAGAGACATAACCGATCGTGGTCCATCCCGGCGGCGACACGAGGGAAAGAGGAAATTTCGTATCGCCCGGGGCCGAATCGTCCCGCCTCGGGCCGAAACTCGGGCCGCAGGGCGCGCCGTTCACGCTGGAGCAAAACGTATGCCGATTTGTCACTTCTGGACCACCCAGACCCGGTCGATGCGGCCGTCGGTGACCCGGTACAGGACGGCCTGCGAGAGGGGCCGCTCACGGGTGGGCAGGCCCCGCAGGACCTCGTGGGCCACGACGGTGTTGCCGATCGCCGTGTGGTGGCGGAACTGGGCGTGCAGGGACGGGGACCCCGTCTCCATCAGGGGGCGGTACCGGGCCGCCAGCGTGTCGCGGCCCGTCGTCCGGAGCGTGTTCGGGTGGTCGTAGACGCGCACGTCCTCGGCGAAGACGTCGAGGAAGGCCCCGGCGTCGTGCATGCTGAAGGCGTTGCGGCCCTGCAGGACCACCTCCTCCGGCGTGCGGGGCACCAGCGAGTCGGGGGCAAAGACGCGCCCCCGCTTTACGACCCGGTGGATCGACCGGACGTGGGTCACGTCCGCCAGCGGGTTGTCGTCGAGGACGACGAGGTCCGCCTGCATGCCCGCCTCAAGCCGGCCCAGGTCGTCGCGCCCCATCAGCCGGGCGCCGCCCGCGGTGGCCGTGGCCAGCACCTCGCGGGGCGTGAGGCCGGCGTCGCGCATCAGCTCGAGCTCGCGGAAGAGGGCGGGGCCGTGGGGCGTGCCGATGTTGCCGGCGTCGGTGCCCGCCGCGATCGGGACGCCGGCCCCGTGCAGGCGCTCCAGGTTGCGCAGGGCCGTGGTGTCCGGCGACACGGAGGGGGCCCGCGCAATCTGCCGGCGGATGCCTCGCGGTACCAGCGAGTCGGGGAGCACCCGCAGGTCGGTGAGCGAGCCGAGCACCTCCTTCTGCCCGATCCGGTGCTCGGCCACGGTCAGGTCGAGCTGCTGGACGAACGTCTGGCTGTAGCGCTCCCGCACCATGATCGTCGGCGTGTACAGCACGTCGTTTGTCCGCAGCAGACGCACGAAGGCGTCGTCCACGGGCTCGTCGAAGACGCTGTGGACCAGCACGTCGGCCCCGGCCTCGACGGCGGCGCGGGCCGTCTCGAGCTCGGTGGCGTGGACGGCCACGCGCGTGTCGGCGGCGTGCGCCTCGTCGACGACCGCCTCCACGACGGGCCGGTAGTCGGCGGGCGTCCGGTCCCCGCCCACGATGTACCAGATCTTGACGAGGTCGACGCCCGCCTCAATCTGCTCCTGCACCTCCGCCCGGGCGGCCTCGGGGGTGGTGATCTGCAGAATCGGCGGATCCCCTTCATCGAGCCGGGGCCGCTCGACGCTGGAGATGAGCGGCCCGGCCGTGACCACGGTGGGGGCCGCGGCCGTGGTGTCGGCACGGGCCCGCACGTCGAGGTTCCACATCGGCCCGCCGACGTCCACCACGCTGGTGACCCCGCTGCGCAGGTAGCGGCGGAAGGTGTCCGGCAGGCGCGCCTTGAGGCGGCGCAGCTCCTCGGCGTAGGGGCGCTGTGCCCGGAGGTCGATGACGTCGGGCCGCGTGTAGAGGCCGCCGCTCTGGAAGAAGTGCACGTGCCCGTCTACGAGCCCCGGCATCACGTACCGGCCCGACAGGGTGTGCACCGTTGCGTCCGGGGGGACCTCCACCTCGTCGGCGGGCCCGACGGCCGCGATGCGGTCGCCCTCGATCACGACGGTCGCGTCCTCGATGACGGTCGCGTCGGCGGGGTTGAGGGCGGTGGCCCCCACGAGGGCCGTCGGCTGGGCCAGGGCGGGCCCCGCGAGCAGAACGAGCAGGCAGCAGGCGGTCAGAAAGCGGCGAATCATCGGAGGGGGGCGGGCCGGTCGGTCGAAGGGCGAAGAGCGCGTCTGTTGGATACCCGCAACGTACCGGTCGTCCGCCATGATGTCCACGCCCCGAGACGGATCACGCCCTACGAGCCGCGCAGTGCCAGCTCCACCAGGACGGGGAGGTGATCCGAGGGATAGGCCCCGCCCCACTTCTCGTTGAGGTGCCCGTGCCGGCGGACCTCGATCTCCTCGCTCACCAGCACGTAGTCGATTCTAAGCTCGGGAATGACCGCCGACTGGAACCGATTGAACGTCGACACCGGGCCGTGGTGCGGCTGGTCGGCCACCTCCTTTGCGTCGCGCAGCGGCTGGTCGGGCGCGTCGGGGCCGCGCCGCGTAAGGGCCTCGTACGGCGGCGACCCGACCCGTGCGTTCAGGTCGCCCATCACGACCGCCGGCAGGCCGTTCGACCAGCCCCCGACCGCCTCCGCGATGAACCGGGCGCTTTTTCGCCGGGCCTCCGCGCTCTCGTGGTCGAAGTGGGTGTTCAGCACCAGCAGCGAATCGCCCGTCGCCCGGTCCCGGAACCGGGCCCACGTCACGATCCGGGGAAATGCAGCGTCCCAGCCTACGCTCCCCGGCTCCGTGGGGGTCGGCGACAGCCAGTACGTGTGGTGGCCCAGCAGCTCCAGGCGGTCCTGCCGGTAGAAGATCGCCGAGAACTCGTCCCCGCCCGCCCGTCGGCCCGCCCCGATCCACTCGTACCCCGCGAGCCGCTCCTCAAGGTCGTAGAGCTGGTTCAGCTTCCCCTCCTGGGTGCCCACCACCGCCGGGCCGTGGTATCGGATCATGCTGGCCACCTTGTCCCGCCGGTTCTCCCAGGCCACGCGGCCACTGTCCTCCGGGTTGTAGTACCGGATGTTGTAGGTCATGACCCGGAGCGAGACGGTCGTCGAGTCCGCGGCCCGCGACGGCCCGGCGCCCAGCAGCAGGACGAGCAGCGGGAGAACCAGCGAGGACCGCCAGAGCAGGGCCATGGGACACGGAGATCAGTTCGGGGGGCGAGCAATGCGATCGAGCCGACAGGACGGACGCCATCTCGCCGGGGACCGGTCCTCATACATTCCGAATCCCCGGCCCCGAATGCAACCCCCGGCGTCTCTATCCGGACGGCTCGTCGACGAGGGTGGCAAGGGCGTCGTCGAGCGCCCACTTCAGGAGGACGCCGGTGTGGGTGTACCGGATGCGGCCCTGCTTGTCGATGAGGTAGGTGCGCGGCACGACCTCGCCCGGGAAGTGCCGGGTGGCGAGGGCCGGATTTACGATCTGCGGAAAGTTGACGCCTTCCTCCTCCACGAAGGACTGCACCACACCGGTCCCCGACCGGTCGACGGAAATGCCCACGAAGCGGACGCCGTCGTCGCGGAACTCCGTCTGCAGGTCGACGAAGCCCGGCATCTCGACGCGGCACGGGGGGCACCAGGTCGCCCACACGTTCACGACGACCACCTCGCCCCGGTGCTCGCGCAGCCGGAACGTGTCGCCGTCGATGGTTTCCGCGGCGAAGGAAGGGGCCGGGCGGCCCTCGTCCCGCAGGTCGATGCTCGGCATGTACTGCTGATAGGCGTAGAGCCCCACGAGGATCAGGACGGGCCACTGCCAGTGGCGCTTCGCGTACCCCCACGCCGTACGCAGGGCGGAAGACGTAGACGCTGGATCGGATTCGGATAGGTCAGCCATAAAACCCCCCATTCGTTCGAGAGTGGACGTCGGACTGGGTCGGCTCCCCGGCGCGGCGCTACGAGGTCTCCTCGAGCAGCTTCTCGAGCGCCGGGCGGAGCCTGGACTCGGTGGTGCGCCCCGGAATGCGGCCCCGGATGGTTCCGTCCGGGCCGATGACGAACGTCATGGGCAGTCCCCGAACGCCCCCGTACTTCTGAGCGATCGAGCCGGTGCCCAGGCCAATGGGGTAGTTGATGTTCATCTTCTCGGCGAAGGCTCGCACCTCGTCCGGCCCCGCGCTCCGTTCGAGGGCCACGCCCACGAACTGCAATCCCTCATCGCCCAGATCCCGCTGCATGCGCACGAAGTCCGGGATTTCCTTGCGGCAGGGCGGGCACCAGGTCGCCCAGAAGTTGAGCACGACCACCTGTCCCCGGTACTCCTCCAGGGCAAAGGTGTCGCCGTTGAGCCGGTCGAGCGTGAAATTGGGGGCCTCTCGGGGCGTCTCCGGCTCAATCCACGCCGAGGAGGACGGGGGCGCGTCGGCCGGAAAAATGCTCGCGGCCGTGATCCCCACGACGGCGCTGGCCAGAACGAACCAAAACCAGCGCGAGTGCGTCAGTCGACGGAAAATAGACATACCGATACGTGAATAAGTTTCTAAAGACCATTCTTTGCTTGCGGCTGTACTCGGTCCTCAGCCGGGGCGGTAAATGGTTTACGTACGTTCTCACGGATCGGTAAGACAGTCGTCTCCACGTGTGTGCTACGTCAGTGCAGCCGACCGGCATATCCGATCGGGTCTTCTCTTTCTGCATCCCTGTCTAATGCAGGGGGAGACGACGTTTAAACCTGGAGGACGACAGGCCGAAGGGCCGCCAGCACGGGAGAGATGAGCGGCCGCAGGGGTGGAGGCGAGGCCCGCCGGGCCCAATGGGGCCCCAGAACGGCGCCGTGGTCGGACGAGGCCGTTCCGCTGCTCCCCTCAGAACCGTCCGGCCGATCTGTGGGCAGGGCCCGGACGGCAGACACGCTCTCCGGTTCGGCGCACGTCCACTGCGCTCCGGTCCGGACCTCGTCGCGAGTCTCTGCGGCTGCGGGGGCCGCTTCCGACGCCGGTACCCGACCACACGGCCGCTGGGACGCCGCGACCGACTGGACCAGCGGCCCGAGAGCCAGCAGCAGCCCCATCAGAAAGCCGCAGCAGCGGCGAACTGGACGGACGGAGCGGAGACCGTTCATGAATGCTGTGGGGAGTCAATATCGGAGACACCCGTTGGAATTCGTCGATCTCGGGTTGAGTTTCGTCCCGGTGGGGACCTGCTCGTCCCGGGACGGCGGTCGGCCGACTACGCCACGACCGCCGAACCGCGGCGGCGAAGGATGGTTGGATGTGCGCGCTCGCCGCCCTGATCGTCGGCTCCCCGGGTCCGTCCATGCCTGCCCCCTCCGCCTCCGTCACGTCCCTCCGCTCGGCCGAGCGGACGCCCCTGCTCTTCACGACGAACATGGGACTGGAGGACGTCGTCGTCGACGAGTACCGCGAGCGGGCCGCGGCGACCGGGCTCTCCGTGCCCGAGACCGACGACGCGCCCTTCGACCTGCAGAGCTACGCGCGGGTGGAGGTGGCGGCAGCCCCGGAGCAGGCCCTGTCCCTCGCCCGGGACATGAAGTCGGTGCACCACGTCCTGGCGCCGCTCTACACGTTCACGCTGCCGGACGACGCCGAGGCCGCCCTCCGCACGATCCGGACGACCGTCGAGACGCTCGACGTCGGCCCGATGGAAACAGCCGGCACCTTCCGCGTCACCACCGTGCGGCAGGGCGAGCACGACTTCACCAGCATCGACGTGCAGCGGGAGGCCGGGGCCGGCCTGGAGGCCCACTACGGGACGACCGTCGACCTCGAGGACTACGACGTGGAGGTGCGGGTCGACGTGCACGACGACCGCTGCCTCGTGAGCGTCCAGCACACCCACGAGGCCCTGAGCCGCCGCCAGGCCCGCCTCTTCCAACCCCGGGCCGCCCTCAAGCCCAACGTCGCCTACGCCCTGCTCCGGCTCGCCCACCTCGACGCCCCCGGCGTGGTGCTCGACCCCTTCTGCGGCTCCGGCACCATCCTCTGGGAGGCGGGCGCCCTCTGGCCCGAGGCCCAGCTCATCGGCAACGACTGGAACGAAGAAACGCTCGCCGGGGCCCGCGAGAACGCCGAGGCGCAGGCCATGACCGACCGCGTCACCTTCTTCGAGGCCGACGTGTGGGCCCTCGCGGAGACGATGGACGGCCGCCGTGCCGACCTGATTGTTACCAACCCGCCCTTCGGCGTTCGCCTGGCGAGCAGCATGGACTTCCACCCCTTCTACCGCCGCGTCCTCGGGCAGTGTGCCGAGGTGCTCTCCCCCGGCGGCCGCGTCGTGATGCTCGTGCTCCGCCAGGGCCCCTTCAACGAGGCCCTCCGCGAGACCGACGCCTTCGACGTGCGTCACGTCCGGGTGATCGAGATCGGCGGCCTCTACCCGCGGGTCTTCGTGCTGGGCCGCCCTCCGACCCCGTAACTCCCTCTTTATCGAGTGCGTTCGTCGTTGGCGAATGGACGTGCGGACGGACGGGTCTCGACTGCCGTCGGGCCGGACGATTGGACGCATCTTGCGCCCCCATCCGTACGTCCCGACCTCCGGCTCCGCGTTCTGCAACTGGAGGGGGCGCAGATGAAAAGCGCCGGGGCCGGCTCGGGCCGGCGCCGACGCTCGCAGTGGACTCCCTGTTTCGTGCGGAGGCGCCCCGGCGGCGGTTCCGCATGCGCGCTCGGGGGCGCCTCCGTTAACACTAGTTCATGCAGACGGCGCAGCGGCGCACCTGCGGTCCGTCGTCGGTCATGACCGTCACGGAGGCGCTGGCATACCGTACGTCGATGTCCATCTCCCGTGAGGTGCCGGACACGTGAGAGCGGACGGACTCGGCGGTGCCGCTCTCAGCCTGCTCGCTTTGGGCCGCCACCTGTGCGTCGAAGTCCGGTGCGCCGACGTCCGCCCGAACGGTCCGGTCCGACCAGCGCATCCTCCGCGTGCTGGGAACGGGCTCGGGCCGGAAGGGCCCCGTTTTGGTGAGGGCCGCGGCAACGGCGAGTGTAAGATTCCATCCGAAAGCGAGCGTGATCGCGACCAGAACGGCAGGGGACATGGCGGCGTGCGGAGGTCTTGGAGGCAAATGAGGACTCAATTGTCCAGCCACTATGGGTCTCAAAGGACGTGCCGGGTTTGCCAAATCGGGTAGTATGTCCCATATGTCCCCCGTGAGAGTGGATCATCCGGCCCCACCGTTCCATTTTTTCCGACCCACCCCGAAAGGATCACGAGGTCCCGCGGCGCTCCCGACCTGATTGCGGCCCCGTGAACGCTCCCTGGCGGACGAATCCCTGATCCGCGTGTGCGTCGGGCCGCGGATGCACTCGGGGCGGGCCCCGGTGCCGCTCGTCGGATGCCCGCGTGGAGAGGGCCCACCCCGGAACGCCCCGGAACCGCATCCGTGGGGAGGGCCACCCCCCGACGATACGCCGTTCCACGTGCCGTACGTCCGTCGCCGATGTCCCAACACGTCACCGATCCCGACAGCTGGATTGCCGACCACCTCGCCGCACCCCAGCAGAAGTTTGCCCGGTTTGCGGAGCGGGTCTACGAGGGCGACGCCCTCTCCCGGAAGACAAAGGAGCT
>JAZKTD010000094.1:0-11620 GCA_036625705.1 Salinivenus sp. | reverse complement strand
TCCGAGAAGACCTCGGGCAGGTCGGGAATCTGGTCCCGCAGGACCTCCTTGGTGGCGGCGACGTCGTCGGTGCGTTCTGGGGCGGTGGTGGACATAGCGTGCGTTCGGGCGATTGGAGAAGGTCGGCAGCCGGCCCCCGGCCGCTCTCAGGTCCGATGAGTTTTTATAAGATTCAATGAACCGCCTTCGTTGTCAAGGCCGCCCCGATGAAATGCGGGACGAGCCGAGACGACGTCATCGGGCCTCGGCGGTCGACTCCGGTCCGCCGGCCGAGCACGTCCACGCCTCTACGTCGGCGGGCGTGAGGTCGTAGCGCGCCCCGTCGAGGATTTCCGGGACCCTCGCACCCGTCGGCATCCGGATCCACTCCCACACGGTTCGTCCCGCCGAGTCGACCTCCGCGACGCGCCCGGCCTGGGCCTCCGTCAGCAGCAGGTGGCCGTTCGCGAGCTGCTGCCACTTGCCGCCGGCCTCCGTGTAGAACGTGTCGGACCGGGCCGTGGGAAACCGCACGGTCGTCGAGTCCGACGGGGGCTCGAGGACGAGGATGCGGCTGCCCCCGAGCACCGTTCCGCGGTGGGTGCCGTCGGGATTGTTGTCGAAGACGCCGATCTGTCCGTCGCCCATGAAGTCCGGGTCGTGCTGCCGGATGAAGGGCCCGAACGAATGCCACTTGATCGTGCGCGTCCCCGGGTCGAACACGAAAACGAGGTGGAGGTCGCGGAGAGACACCAGCAGGTCTCCCGCGTCGAAGAGGGGGTAGCTCGCCGCCATCGTGGACGGGAGGGGCTCCACGTCGTTGAGGTGCAGGAGCTCGCCGCTCGGGTGCGGCCCGTGGCGCCTAAAAAAATACCGCGCCAGCCCGTTGTCGCGGAGGAGGTCGATCACGTCGAACGTGTCCAGCACCTGGCCGTCCGCCGAGACGTGCAGAATCTGCTCCGGGAGGACCGGCTCGTCCAGGCCGGGATAGTCGGTCGTGCGGGCTCCCATCTGGGCCGGGATCCAGAACGAGCCGTCCTCGGCCCGGGCCACCGAGTGGTGCGTGCGCCTCGGCAGCCGCCATAGCACATTCCCGCAGGCGTCGAGCCGGGCGGTGCCGACGTACTCGACGTTGACCACGAGATCCCCGTTCGGGAGCAGATGGGTGCCGTGCAGGTAGCTGTCGTCCTCAAAGAGCCCGTATCCCAGCCGCCACTCGTGGACCGCCTCCCCGTCTGTGTTGAGAAGCTGAACTCGTCGTTCCCAGCCGTCCGGGGTGTCCCACATGGACGACACCAGGGTGAGGCCCGGCTGTACGGCCTCGGGCTGGACGACGCGCGCTCCGTGCCGATCGTAGACGCGGGGCACCAGATAGGAAAAGGGATTGTCCGTAACCAGCGCCTCGGCCTGCGTTTGGGCCGTCTGCACGAGCCGGGACGGGGGCCACCCCTGCTGGCCGGCCACGACGCCGTAGAGCACGCCGAGCACCGCCACCGACACCACGAAGCCCACCTTTGCCGGACGTAGAGTGCTCATCGTTGCGTGCTCGCTGGAACGAGAATCGCCTGGACGCCGAATCGAGATCCCGTTATTTCGCCCCGGATGCAATCGACGTCCTTCTCACTAGGGCGACGGAGTGTAGTTCGCCCGGCGCCGTTCCCTCCGGGCGGCGGGCCGCCGGGGGATCCCGAACCGCGTCCGTCCCATCGGAGGGCGGGACCGGTGTGAAGGGCTCAACATCCTGCTCTCAGGCAGGAACATCCCCCCCATCCTGCGGTGGCATACACTGCGCTGCCTCCCTCCCCCAGCCTGTCCCCGATCGCCGATGGCCGTCGCCCGCGAAGACGTGGTGGATGCCCTCCGCAACATCGTGCATCCCGACCACGAAAAGGACATCATTCGCCTCGACATGGTGAAGGACCTGTCGGTTGAGGGCGACCGCGTGTCCTTTACCGTCGTGATCAAGGAACCGCGCTCCTCCTTCGCCCAGCAGGTCGAGGAGGGCTGCACGCGCATCCTGCACGAGGAGGTCAGCCGCGACCTGACGGTCGACGTGGAGCTCGACACCGAGATGATTCCGCTCGGCGACGACCTCACGGTCGGGGACCAGAGCGGCGAGAAGCAGCAGACCAGCGGCGAGGACGGGGTCAAGAACACGATCGCCGTGGCCAGCGGCAAGGGCGGCGTCGGGAAGAGCACCGTGGCCGCCAACCTGGCGATGGCGCTCTCGGAGCAGGGCTACAGCGTGGCCCTCGTCGACACCGACATCTACGGGCCTTCGATTCCGAAGATGATGGGCATGGAGGGCGAAAAGCCCCGCGTGAACGACGAGCGGAAGATGGTGCCCCTCGAGAAGCACGGCATCAAGCTCCTCTCGATGGGGTTCATGGTCGACCCCGACAAGGCGGTCGTCTGGCGGGGCCCGATGGTGACGAAGGCCGTGCGCCAGTTCCTCGGCGACGTGGACTGGGGCGACGTCGAGTACATGATTCTCGACCTGCCGCCCGGCACCGGCGACGTGCAGCTGACGGTCGTGCAGACGATTCCGCTGACCGGGGCGGTGATCGTCTCGACGCCCCAGGACATGGCCCTCGCCGACGCACGGAAGGGCAAGGCCATGTTCGACAACGTGAACGTGCCCGTGGTGGGCATGGTCGAGAACATGGCCTACTTCACTCCGCCCGACCAGCCAGACCGCAAGTACTACCTCTTCGGCCGCGAGGGCGCCAAGGACCTCGCCCGCGAGCTCGACGTGCCCTTCCTCGGGCAGGTGCCCATCGAGCAGAAGGTCCGCGAAACCGGCGACAACGGCACGCCCATCGTGCGGGCGCACCCCGACAGCTACTCGGCCCAGGCCTTCGACGGGATCGCCGACGAGCTCGTCGAGCAGGTCGCCATCCGCAACGCCGAGGACGACCCCACGCAGAAGGTCGAAATCCTCTACGAGTAGCCCGTCGCCCCGCGGGCCTGCCCGTCGGACGCGGAAACTGATCTTCTCCGGAACGCGTCCGTTAATACACTATGGTGCTTTCCCTTCGCATCCTCCACCTGTCCAACGGCCCGACGTATCATGTCCGACGACGTCCCCTCGACGCCCGACACGCCCGCCGACGCGGAGATTGACCCCGAGCTGCGGGACCAGATCGAGGAGGCCCTCGACACGATCCGCCCGTACCTGATGGCGGATGGCGGGTCGGTGCGCCTGCTCAACGTCACCGCCGACAACGTGGTGGAGCTGGAGCTCCTCGGCGCCTGTGGGTCGTGCCCGATGAGCACGATGACGCTCCGGGCCGGGATCGAGCAGGCCCTCAAGCGATCGGTCCCCGACGTCGAGCGCGTCGAGGCCGTAAATGCCACCGCCGCGGCGTAGCCGTCCGGGCCCGGGCGTCCGACGGTCCGGGCCGGGTGGTCAGAGCCGCACGTCGACCCCGAGACGCATCGTGAAGTAGCGCAGCGCCCCCCCCAGTCCCTGCCCGAAATCGAAGAAGGTGTAGCGGGGCTCGGCGAAGACGGCGTAGGTCTCGTTCACCCGGAAGAGGGCCCCGGCGGCGAGGTAGCCCCCCTCCTCCGTGACGCGGGCCTGGTCGCCAACGTCAACCAGCTGTCTGTCCTCCGTAACCTGCTTTCGGTCGGTGATGCGCAACTGGTAGTAGCCCCCGCCCACCGCAATGTAGGGGTGAGCGTCCGTGCTGTTGAGAAAGGTGTAGCGGAGGCCGAGGCTGCCGCCCAGGAAGGACGGGTCGCCGCCGCTCTGGCTGTAGATGCGCGCGTTGTCTTCGTTGAGCGTGAAGGTGTCGTAGCTGACCTCCGCCGTGAGGCCCACGCCCCGGTATACGCGAAGCTCCGCCCCCAGGCCGAGGTTGGTGCCCGAGTTGAAGAGGGTGCTCGCCGCCTCGGGCGACTGGACGAACGAGGCCCCCACGTTCCCCCGTACAGAGAATGGAGACTGGGCGTAGGCCGCACCGGCGGTTGCGACGGCGAGCAGTGCGGCGAGCGAGGCGGTCCGAGCCAGGGATGACCAGTCACGCACGTTCATGGATCTGTCGATCTTGTGAAAGTGGATGCGGCTTCGCTGTCCCCGATCTGGGGGCACGAAGCGCCCTCTGGAGCCGGGCTCGCCCCGCTTTTCGTTCAGATGGTTTTGGTTGTTCGGGACTATGTGGCGTTACGGGTCGTTGTGAAGCCCTGATCCACGGCCCAGTTCCCCAGGCTCCCGGCATGATACGGCCTCGTTGCACCGCCGCCCCCTCTTTTTCCCTTCCCGCCTCCCCTCGCGTTCTGCTTCTCCATCCATGACCGACGTCGCCGTCGTTACCGTCTTTCTTCGCCACCGAGGCGAGGTCCTCCTGCTCCGCCGGAGCGAGGACGTCGGCTCGTATCCGGGCCGGTGGGGCACCGTGGCCGGGCACGTCGAGCACGACGCCCCCCGGGCGTCGGCGCTCGACGAGATCGACGAGGAGACGGGCCTCGCCGAGCAGGAGGTCCACCTCGCCCGGGAGGGCCCCACGTTCACCGTCGAGGATGAGGATCGTGGCACGCGATGGACGGTGCACCCCTTCCTCTTCGACGCCGACACCCGCGAGGTGACCCTCAACTGGGAGACCGCCGAGGCCGAGTGGACGGCCCCCACGGCCCTCCTCCGGCGCAACACCGTTCCGGAGCTGTGGACGTCGTACCGCCGGGTGGCCCCCTCCACCGTGGCGATTGCCGAGGACACGAGCCACGGCTCGGCGTACCTCTCCCTGCGCGCCCTGGAGGTCCTGCGCGATCGGGCCGGGCTGCTCGCGACGCGGGACGTGCCGGACATCGAGGACGCCCGGGCGCGGCTGGTCGAGACCGCCCGTCGCCTCCTGGAGGCACGGCCCTCGATGGCGGCCCTCGCAAACCGCATCCACCGCACCATGCACGCGAGCCTGCCGGACCTGACGCCCGCGTCTCTCGAGGCCACCGCGCACGAGGTTCTCCAGAAGGCCCTGGACGCCGACGCGGAGACCGCCCGGCGGGCCGCCGGCGCGATCGCCGGCGAGCGGGTGCTCACCCTCTCCCGCTCCGGTACCGTCCTGGCGGCGCTCCGTCGGGCCGACCCGCCCCCCACGGTCGTCGTGGCCGAATCGCGCCCCGGCCGGGAGGGCATCGGCGTGGCCGAGGCGCTGGCGGGCGCGGACCTGGAGGTGACCGTGATCCCCGACGCCGCCTGTGCCACGACCCTCGCCGACGACGCGATCGACCGGGTGCTCGTCGGCGCCGACACGATCCGTCCCTCCGGGGCGGTCGTGAACAAGGTGGGCACGCGGGGCCTCGCCCTCGCCGCCGCCCACGAAGACGTGCCGTTCTACGCCGCCGCGGCCGCCGACAAGATCGCCGTCGAGGCCCCGTCGTCCCGCGAGGAGGCCGACCCGCGCACCGTGTACGAGGGCCCGGCCCCCCTCGCCGTCTCCGCCCCCCGCTTCGACGAGACGCCGCCGGCCCTCGTGACGGGCGGTATTCTCACGGACCGGGGCCTGCAGGGCCCCGACGGAATCGCGGCGCTCGCCGACGAGCTCGCAGGGCTCCGGGACTGGACGTGAGGCCGTTCTCAGCGCCTCTTCACGAACCGCCCCCCGGTCGTTCCGTTGATTCCATGATCTGGTTTTCGTAGTGTAAAGAACCGTGAATAGGCGGCGCTCACGCGTCGTCGCCCCTTGCCCGGTCGTCTAATGGCAGGACAGCGGCCTTTGGAGCCGTTAGTGGTGGTTCGAATCCACCCCGGGCAGCCGTCCCGATCCGCGAGCGGGCTTCTTCGAGGTCCTGGGTTGTGAAGCCCCGTGTCCGAAGCACAGGAGACCGGTCTTCGAACCCCCGCGGGTCGGCCGGGCGCTTTCCTGTCGCTGCCCTCCCCGTCGGGGTGCTGCTCGCCCCTGCCGCCCCCACGGCCGCCCCCGTTCGCTCCCGCTATGCGCACCTCCAGCAACGACCGGCCCGTCGCCATCTTCGGCGGTCGCTCCAACCCCGCCCTCGCGCAGAAGATTGCCGAATCCTACGGCACCACGCTCGGGGACCTCACGATCCGAGACTTTGCCGACGGCGAGATCTACGTCCACTTCGAGGAGTCCATCCGGGGGGCCGACCTCTTCATCATCCAGAGCACGCACCCGCGGGCCGACAACTGGATGGAGCTGCTCCTCCTCATCGACGCCGCCAAGCGGGCCTCGGCCGCCCGCGTGACGGCGGTCATCCCGTACTTCGGCTACGCCCGGCAGGAGCGCAAGGACCAGCCGCGCGTGTCGATCGCGGCGAAGCTCATGGCCAACATGCTCACCTCGGCCGGCATCGACCGGCTCCTCACCATGGAGCTGCACGCGGCCCAGATCCAGGGCTTCTTCGACGTGCCGGTCGACCACCTGTACGGCTCCACCGTCCTCACCGACCACGTCCGCCAGTTCGACCTCGAGGACTTCGTGGTGCTGGCGCCGGACGTGGGCGGCCTCAAGATGGCCCGCGCCTACGCCCAGCGCCTGGGCGTGGACCTCGCCCTCATCGACAAGCGGCGGCCCAACCAGAACGAAGCCCGCGTCATGAACGTGATCGGCGACGTCGAGGGCAAAAACGTGATCATCATCGACGACATCGTGGACACGGCCGGCACCCTGACCCGCGCGGCCCAGGCCCTCAAGGACTACGGCGCGCTCCGCATCATGGCCGCCTGCACGCACGGCCTGCTCTCGGGCCCGGCCTACGACCGCATCGAGGCCTCTCCGATCGAGCGGCTCATCGTGACCGACACGATCCCGCTCAAGCGCCCCTCCGACTGCATCGAGGTGGTGAGCGTCTCCGACCTCTTCGCAAAGGCCATCCGTCACATCTACACCGACCGGTCGGTCTCCACGCTCTTCTCGGAGTAAGAGACTGGCACATTGATTTTTGGGTCGTCGTTGGCCTCGACGTCGCCCCCGATCGGTGAACTGATTGGCCGGCCCGACTGCTTTGGAGAATCGGGGCACGGGCGCCCCCTCCTCCACCGACGCGCCCTCTCCCGCGCCTCCTCTCCTCCAGTTTCTGTTTCGCCGATCCCGGCACGCCGCTCCCCCTGACCGGCGACAGGCCTGGAAAGTACGGGAGTCGGGGAGCGTAGAGGCAGGGGTGTGTAGAGCGTCGACATTCGTGGGGGCCGGGGTTGGGTGTGCGGAGGTGCGAATGGATGGAGGCGAACCACGCCCGCACGTTCAGACCTCTCCCCACATGGAGGTGACCGGGGCCGCCCCCTCTCCCGCGCGCCCTCTCGCCCTTTCGCCTTTTCCGGCGCAGGGCTGGTAGAAAGCGGGTGAGCCGACGACGGGACGTCGAAGCCAGCCGCAACGACCGCTGCTCCCTCCGTCTATTTTGCTTGAATCGGGGGGACGCCCCCGGAACCTGGTGCCCCTACCGAACCTAGAACGTGTTCTGCATGCACGCCTTGTCGGACGCGAGGGCCGGTACATTGCCCTTCTCCGCTGGACCCCGTCTCACTGGACCGAATCGCCGCCATGGACGCCACCGTCATCGAAGCACAGCCGCGCGAGACCGGCTCGAAGGCCGCGCGCGACATCCGCAACAACGACCGTGTCCCGTGCATCCTGTACGGGCCCACCGTGGAGTCGACGCCCCTCCAGGTGCCGGTCAGTGCGATGAACAAACTGGTCTACGGACGCACGGCCCCGGTGGCGGAGGTGGAGCTCGACGGGGAGACCCACAACTGCATCCTGAAGGACTTCGACCTGCACCCGATCACGGACCGCCCCATCCACGCCGACTTCCAGGCGCTGGCGGACGGGCGAAAGGTGACGCTGACGGTGCCGATCCACTTCCAGGGCGTGCCCCTCGGCCAGAAAAACGGCGGCGACACGCAGATGATCATCCGCGAGCTCACGATCTCGGTGCTCCCGGAAAACATCCCGGCCCAGATCGACATCGACATCGAAGACCTCGCCATCGGCGACTCGATCCACGTCTACGACCTCGACGTGGACTACGAGATCGAGATGACCCAGCAGCAGACGCTCATCACGGTCGTGGCGCCGCACATCGAGACCGCGCCGACGCCGGCCGCCGAGGAGGAAGAGGAAGAGGCCGTCGCGCTCGAGGACCTGACCGAGGAAGAGAAGGCCGAACTGTCCGACGAAGAGCTCGCCGAACTCGAGGCCGCCGCCGAGGAAGCCGAAGAGGAGGGCGAGGAAGGCGAAGCGGGCGAACCCGGCGAGGGGCTGCCCGACGAGGAGTAGCCGCGCCGCGGTCCCTGTCCTCTCAACATCCCGATGCTCCCGCAAGGGCGGCCGACTCCGGTCGCCCTTCTTTTTTTGCCGTTCCTCGCGTCCGCTATGCCCTCATCTCCCTCCCGTCTCATCGTCGGTCTCGGCAACCCCGGTCCCGAATACGAGGACACGCGCCACAACGTCGGCTACCGCGTGGTCGACGCGCTGGCGGACCGGCTGCGCGTCTCCTTTGGCCGCGAGCACGGGGCCCGGGTCGGCTGGGGCCAATACAAGAACCGCCGGCTCGGCCTCGCCAAGCCCCTCACCTTCATGAACCGGAGCGGCGACGCCGTGGCGCCCCTGTGCGAGCACAACGACCTCGCCCCGTCGGACCTGATCGTCGTCGTCGACGACCTGAACCTGCCCGTCGGCACCATTCGCCTGCGGCCGAAGGGCAGCAGCGGCGGCCACAACGGCCTCGAGCACGTGGCCCAGCGGCTGGGCACGACGCGCTTTCCCCGTCTTCGGGTGGGGGTCGGCGACGACTTCGACGCGGGCGAGCAGGTCGACTACGTCCTCGCCCCCTTCACCGCCGAGCAGGCGCCGAAGATTCAGGAGGCCGTCGAGGCGGCCGGCGAGGCGATCCTCACCGCCGTCCGCGAGGACCTCGACACGGCCATGACCCGCTTCAACTGAGCAGGCCCTTCGGCTCGGCCGTCCCGTCGCCGCCTTGGCGCCGACTTGGGCCGCTTCGGGGCCCGCGGCCCCGCCGGCCCCTCCCTCACTCGCGGGGCCCCGTAGGCCCAGGGACAGAAGCGCTGGCGGGGCCGGGGGCTTCTGCCGGACGGGGCTCCGCGCCGAGCCGTGCATTCGGCGGTTTTTCACTATGAATTACGTGGAGGTTCCTACCAACCGCCCGCCCCGCTCGGTAGGTTACAGGCCGTTTTCAATTTCAGGGGTCAGCGCGCGCAGACGGCGTTTCGGGTCGCCCCGCGACGCTCTGCCCGGGCCTCCTTCCGCTTCCGCAGGCCCCGTGCCTGTCCCCACGCATTCGAGTCTACCCTCCAACGAACCGGACGCCCCCTCCATGGACACGACGATGCTCCTCAAATGGCTCATCCCTGCCAGCGGCGTGCTGGCCCTGCTGTACGCGTTCACCCGCACGCGGTGGATCAACAAGCAGGATCAGGGGACCGACGAAATGATCGACCTTTCGGGAAACATCGCGGAGGGAGCCCGCACGTTTCTGAACCGCGAGTACCGCTGGCTCAGCATCTTCGTCGTGGTGGTCGCCGGCCTGCTGATCGTCGCGAACCTCGGGCAGGCCGACTCCTCCTGGTGGATCGCGGTCTCGTTCATTTCGGGGGCGTTCTGCTCCGGCCTGGCCGGCTTCATCGGCATGACCGTGGCCACGAAGGCAAATGTCCGCACCACACAGGCGGCCCGTACGAGCCTCGGCCCGGCGATGAACGTGGCCTTCTCCGGCGGCCTGGTCATGGGGCTCTCGGTCGTGGGCCTCGGCGTGATCGGCCTCGGCGGCCTCTTCCTCCTCTACGACAATGCCCTGGGGTGGGAGCTCCCGAAGGTCATCAACGTCATCACCGGCTTCTCGATGGGCGCCTCCGCGATCGCCCTCTTCGCCCGCGTCGGCGGCGGCATCTACACGAAGGCCGCGGACGTGGGGGCCGACCTCGCCGGCAAGGTCTACGCCGGCATTCCGGAGGACGACCCGCGCAACCCCGCGACGATTGCCGACAACGTGGGCGACAACGTCGGCGACGTGGCCGGCATGGGCGCCGATCTCTTCGAGAGCTTCGTCGGCGCGATCATCGGGACGATGGTCCTGGGCGCCTCCTTCACCGCGGCGTTCGGCGCCGACGACGGAACCCTCCAGCTCGCGGGCGTGATGCTGCCCCTCGTGCTGGCGGCCGTGGGCATCCTCGTGGCCATTATCGGCTCCTGGTTCGTGACGGTCGACGAGGGCGGGGACCCGCAGACGGCCCTCAACACCGGGGAGTTCGGCGCCGCCGGCGTCATGGCCGTGGCCTCCTACTTCATCATCACCTGGATGCTGCCGGCCACCTGGACGACGGAGGCCATCGCCTTCAGTGCCCGTGCCGACTACACGGCCCTCGGGGTCTTCTGGGCCGTCCTGATCGGACTGGCGGCGGGCCTGCTGATCGGCCTCATCACCGAATACTACACCGGCACCGAATACGGCCCGGTCGAGGGCATCGCCGAACAGAGCATCGCGGGCACGGCGACCAACATCATCAGCGGCCTCGGCGTCGGCATGCAGTCCGCCGGGGTCCCCGCCCTCATCCTCGCCGTCGGCATCGTCGGGGCCAACTACTTCGCCGGCCTCTACGGCATCGCCATCGCCGCGGTGGGCATGCTCTCGATCACCGGCATGCAGCTGGCCATCGACGCCTACGGCCCCATCTCGGACAACGCGGGGGGCCTCGCCGAAATGAGCGGCCTGCCCAGTGAGGTGCGCGACCGCACCGACAAGCTCGACGCGGTCGGCAACACGACCGCCGCCATCGGCAAGGGCTTCGCCATCGGCTCCGCGGCCCTGACGGCCCTGGCCCTCTTCGCCGCCTACATGCGGCAGGCCGAGGTGCAGAGCATCGACGTGGCGGATCCGGTGATCCTCGCCGGCCTCCTCATCGGGGCCGTGCTCCCCTACGTCTTCAGCTCCCTGTCGATTGCCGCCGTCAGCCGGGCGGCCGGCGACATGATCAAGGAAGTCGGGCGCCAGCTCGACGAGATTCCCGGCATCATGGAAGGGGAGGGCACCCCCGAATACGTGCGCTGCGTGGACATCTCGACGAAGGCGGCGCTCCGCGAGATGGCCGCGCCGGGCCTGCTCGCGATTCTCGTGCCCGTCATCGTCGGCTTCTTCATCGACAAGAGCATGCTCGGCGGCCTGCTCGCCGGCGTGACCGTCTCCGGCGTGCTGTTCGCCATCTTCCAGAGCAACGCCGGCGGGGCCTGGGACAACGCCAAGAAGCGCATTGAGGCCAACTACACCGGCGCGGACGGCGAGACGCACGGCAAGGGCAGCGAGGCGCACACGGCCTCGGTCGTCGGCGACACGGTGGGCGACCCCCTCAAAGACACCAGCGGCCCGAGCCTCAACATCCTGATCAAGCTCATCGCCGTCGTCTCGCTGGTAATTGCCCCGCTTCTCTAGTGGGCGTGCACAACTGAATTGACGGAGATCGCAGAATCCGCAACGGGGGTTGCCTCCTGTTCCCACGTCGAGAAGGAGGCCCTTGTGCCTGCCCACCGCGGCCCGGCGAACAGGGCGGCTCCAAAACGGTCGCCCTCGAATTTGTCAGAGTAGTTGTGCAAGGTCATTAGCAACGGGTCCGCGGTCGATTCCCCGAGCGGGACGGACGGATGGGCCCGCCCGTCCGGGCCGTCCCGCT